>DIYM01000007.1 GCA_002429045.1 Phycisphaerales bacterium UBA6054 | reverse complement strand
CCCGCCGCCAGCGCCCAGATCGCGGTGCTGGCGGCGTCGACCGGCGCGTCGTCGCGGTCGAGCCAGCGGAGCGTCGGACCGACCGCTTCGGCGTTGGGCCACCGCGCGATCCCCAGCAGCATGGGTTCGGCGGCCCGCGGGTCGTTCTCCGCTCGCAGGGCACCGGTGAGCACGAGCATCGCGTCCGGCGGGACCAGGCGTCCGATCAGGATCGCCGCCTGCGAACGCGTCGTTGGGTCGGGGTGTTTCAGCTTCTCGATCGCGGCGAGCGCGACCTCGGCGGTCAGTTGTGTGCGTGCCGAGAGATCTCGTCCGGCCAGTTCGAAACCCAGCGCACGAAGCCAGGCACGCTCGTCGCTGATGAGTTCTGCGAGCAAGTCAGATCGCCCGGCGGCGTCCAACTCGACATGCAGGCGCCGGTAGAGGTCGAGGACCTTATCCTCGAGCCGCGACGCGTTGCTGCTCGCCAAGCGCCCGGCCTCGGCCTGCTGGGTGATCAGCAACTGCGACCAGGTCCGGTCGTTCCATGTCGCCGCTGCGCGGGCCCATTCCGCCCAGCGCTCACCGGTCCAGGCGTCGGGTTCACCCCCGAGCCCGGTCAGGCGCCGGAGCCCTTCGCGGGCCTGCGCGGCGACGGGCTGGTCTGGGTCCTGCGCCAGCATCACGAGCGTTTCGACAGACTCTCGTGTGCCGAACCGGGCGACGGACGCCGTCGCTGCCGCCCGGATGTCGCCGGGTTGATGGTCGGAGGTCAGCCTGGAAACCGGGCGCCAGAGCCTGACCGGGATCGCGACCCGATCGTTCAGGACATGCAGGACCGCCAGCGTCTGCGACGGTTCGCTCAGCATCGCGGAGACCCTGGCAGCCGCCGATTCGGGGTCCGTCTCCAGCAGCCCGACAGCGGCCAGCACAGGGTCGGGCGGGGGAGGGTCGGATGCGTTGGCTGGGTTCTGGGTGGCGCCGCCCCCGGATCCGGGCCGCCCGGACGCTTCGAAACCACGGGCGGGGGCGTTGGGGAAGGTCCCAAAGAACATGCCCGTGAGAATCACGCCCGCGGCCAGCCGCAGCCGAGTAGATGGAATACGAACGTGTTTGGGGCTGGTGTTTGCAGTCATGGATCGGCCGGATTACCATTCGGAAGCGGGGTTTCCGGATGCCGACCGTCGGTCGGATACGGGTGAGGATCCCGCCGGGTGAGGCATGATGAACGACTGGATGGACGCCGAACATCATGTGGAGAAGGCGCACGAACTGTATGACGCCGGACGCTGGGATGAAGCGGAGACCGAACTCCGTCGCGCGCTGTCTCTGAACCCGTTCCAGGCAGAGTGGCATTTCAACCTCGGGCTGACGCTCGAGGCCGCGGGGCGGCACGGGGACGCGGCGACCGCGTTCGAGCGCTGCTTCGACCTGAAGAAGAACGAGGATGCCCCGGACGCCAACAGCGCGCTCCTGGTCGGGCTGAATCTCATCCGCGACGAGCGCCCCCAAGCAGCGCTGGCCTGGCTCGACCGAGCCGCGGATATCGATCCTTCCAACGCGGGTGTTCAGGTCCAGCGGATCGAGGCCCTGGGCGATCTCGGACGCAACGACGAGGCGGAGGAGGCCTTCTACCTCGGGCAGCAGATCGACCCGGGCCACGCCGAGTTGTACGCGGCGATCGCCCGCGTGCTCAGCGTCCGAGGCGATCATGAGCGATCGGTCTGGTGCCTCCGAGAAGCCGCCCGGCTCGATCCGGGGCTGCCGCGGGTCCGTGCCCGGCTTGCGCGGGCGTTCGCCGATTCGGGGCGCCTGGAGCGGGCGCGCCAGCTCTACGTCCGCGAGTTGCGGGAAGACCCCGGCGATGTGGACACGCTGCTCGACCTGGGCGAGTTGCTGATGGACATGCACCGCCAGCGTGACGCGGGCGAGAAGTTCAGGCGTGTGCTCGAACTCGAGCCCGACCATCCCGACGCGCACCACCTGCTCGGCGAACTGGCCGAGCGGGACAACGCGATCGCCGACGCGTTGGTCCACTACGACGTCGTCCTGCGTCTCGACCCGGCCTACCCGGGCGTGCGGACCCGCTTGGCCCGCGTGATGCTCCGGCGGGGGCGAGAGGAGGACCTGCCCCGCGTGCGTGACCTCCTCCGCCGAGGGCTCCGCGATGCGGCACAGGACACCGAAACCCCGGCCGAGGAGTTCGAGGACCTCGGGAGACTGATGCTCGACGCCTCGATCCCGGCCGAATCGATCCGCGCGTTCCGGGCGTTGCTCGAACGCCAGGCGGGCAGCCACCGGGCCCACCACGGGATCAGCGTCGCGTTGCTCGAGACCGGTCAGGTCGGCGAGGGTATCGACGAGGCCCGGCGCGCGCTCTCGCTCCAGCCACGGTTCGTGCCCGCGATGCACAACCTCGCGCTGGCACACCTCCGCGAGCACCGCTGGGTCCGGGCCAGGTACTGGGTGCGTCAGGCGTTGCGGGTCGACCCCGAAGACCCGGCCGTGCGCCGGCTGCGGCTCAAGCTCCGTTTGCACGCGGTCTCCTGCGTCCTGGGCTGGATGGGTTGGGTTGCCCGCCGCGCCGCGGCGCGGATCGGAGCCTTGATCGGGCGCCCGACACGCCCGCCGGGTTCCCGGGCGGGCTGAGAGATCAGGCCTGCCGGGGAAGAACCCCCAGCGACCGGGGCGGCTGCCCCGACCAGTCAGGCATGCCGATCGAGCCGATCCCCGAGCAGGCGGGCGGCTTCCTCGACGTCTTTGTCGCCGCGCCCCGACAGATTGATCACGAGGTTCTGGTCCTTGTGCATCGACGCCGCCCGGTTCACGGCGTCCGCCACCGCGTGGGCGGTTTCGAGGGCGCAGATGATCCCCTCGTCGCGGGCGCACCACAGGAACGCTTCGAGCGCCTCGTCGTCGGTCACGTCGGTGTACTCGACCCGCCCGGCGTCCTTCCAGTAGCTGTGCTCGGGCCCCACACCGGGGTAATCGAGCCCCGCCGAGCACGAGTGGACGCCGGCCGTCTGCCCGTCCGGGTCCTGGAGGACATAAGAGAGCGAGCCGTGGAGGACGCCCGGTTTGCCGTGGGACAGCGGAGCCGCGTGCTCGCCGGTGCTCGGCCCTCGCCCACCGGCTTCGACACCCACCAGCCCGACATCGGTGTCGTCGATGAACGGGTAGAACATGCCCGCGGCGTTCGAGCCGCCGCCCACGCACGCGACGATCGAGTCCGGCAGCTTGCCGAAGTTTCGGAGCGCCTGGGCCTTGGTCTCGCGCCCGATGACGGACTGGAAGTCGCGGACGATCGCCGGGAACGGGTGCGGCCCGACGACCGAACCGAGGATGTAATGCGTGTGCTCGACCGAGCCCATCCAGTCACGCATCGCCTCGTTGGTCGCGTCCTTGAGGGTGCGCGAACCGGAATCGACGGGGATCACCCTCGCGCCGAGCATCTTCATGCGAACGACGTTCAGGCTCTGCCTCCGGACGTCCTCGGCGCCCATGTAGACTTCGCAGCGGAGCCCGAGGTGCGCCGCGGCGGTCGCGGACGCGACGCCGTGCTGCCCGGCTCCCGTCTCGGCGATGATCCGCTTCTTGCCCATCTTCTTGGCGAGCAGGGCCTGCCCGAGCGTGTTGTTGATCTTGTGAGCGCCGGTGTGGGCGAGGTCCTCGCGTTTGAGCCAGATGGCGGCGCCGAGTTCTCGGTCCTGGTTGATCCGTCGGGCGCGCCGGGTGAGCCCCCGGGCTTCGTACAGGGGGACGGGGCGGCCCACGAACGAGCGGTTCAGATCGCTGAGCCGATCCCAGAACTGCTTGTCCTCGCGGACCTTGAGGTACAGCGATTCCAGTTGGTAGAGCGCGTCGATCAGGGTCTCGGGGACGTACATGCCGCCGAATGACCCGAACCGGCCTCCCCCGTCCGGGACATCGGAGAGGCGGATCTGGGCGTTCTGGGATTCCTCGGAGCTTGGGGCGGGTTGGATCATGGGCAAGCCTATTCGGCATCGGGCTCGGGGGGGATGCCCCGGTCGCCGTGCGCCGAGCGGACCCCCTCATGCTCATCGATACGCATGAGCAGGAGCAGCCCGATCGTGAAGAAACCGGCCAGCACCGCGAGGGCGACGGGCATCCCGAACGCGGAGGACACCCGCCCGAACACCAGCACCCCGACCACGCCCGAGAGCTTGTAGACCATCCCCCACACGCCGAAGAACTCCCCCGCCCGGGCTTCCGGGGTGAACGCCCCGACCATCGCCCGGCTCGACGTCCCGATGCCCCCGAGCGCGAACCCGATCATGCCCGAGATCAGCCAGAAGAACCCCGGCGCGATGCCGAGCCCGCTCCCCGCGGCCATGGTCAGCGTCGCGATCACCCAGATGATCAGCATGCCCGAGATGGTCCGCTTGTGCCCGACCTTGTCCTGCACACGCCCGACGATCGCGGCGCTGGCGCCGGCGGACGCCGCGACCACGAGCGCCATCGCGATCAGTTGGGGGATCTCGAAACCGAAGCTGTCCCCGATGATCCCCAGGAAGTAGATCACGGTCATGGTTCCGATGCTGTACACGAAGAACGCGGCGTAGAACCGCACCAGTTGGCGGTACGCGCCCGACGCCCTCGCGCTCTCGCTGAGGCGCTTGAACGACCGTGACACGATCCTGCCGAGGGACGGGTTCCGCTCGGGCGGCACCGCGCGTTCGCGCAGCCAGATCATCGCCGGGATCATTCCGGCGAAGAACCACAGCCCGGAGAACACGAACATCGGGCGGGCCTGGGCGATGTCCGGGCGGGCCAGCGCGAAGCAATGGATCGAGGTGGCGCCCAGCAGCAGCACGGCGCCGAGATAGCTCGTGGTCCAGCCGATCGCCGAGACCCGCCCCACGCTCTCGGGGGTGGAGATCTCGGGCAGGAACGACCCGAGAAAGTTCTCGCCCAGCCCGCACGCGATGGCAGCGACCACGTAGATCGCGAACCCCAGATAGACCTGCCCGGGCTCGAGCACCGCGAGCAGGCATGTCAGCAGCGAGCAGACGATGCCCGACGCGATCAGGAGTTCCCGCTTCCACGCCCGCTCGTCGGCCAGCGCGCCGAGCACCGGGCTGAGCAGGATGATCCCGATCAGCGAGACGGCGAGCATGTCGCCCCAGACCTTCGTGCCCAGGTCCGGGTCGGGCCGGCCGTCTTCGCCGAGCACAAGCACCGACTTGACGAAAATGCTGAACAGCAGCGTGTTGATCAGCAGTTGGAACGATTGGTTCGCCAGGTCGTAGATCGACCACGCGAACACCGCGGCGGGGTTCGGCAGCGAGCGGAATGGGGGCGGCCAGCGCATCGGCGTGCAGCCTACCCCGCCCCGCTCACGCCCGCTCGCCCAGCAGCACGCGCGTCAGGAACCCGAGTTGGATGTTCTTCGCGTCGTTGCCGTACCTCCCGAAGCCGGCGTGCTCGTACGGGGCTCCGGTGTCGCGGAACGTCTCGAGCCGGATGAGATCCCGGCTCGCGCCGCGTGCGTCGTAGTGGTCCGCGAGTCGACCGAGGAATCCCCGCTGGACATCCAGCGGCACCAGTTGGTCGCCGTCGATATGCAGAGCCAGCAGCGGCAGGGGGTCGAATCCGCCCAGGTGGGTGAGCGTGTCGATCCGCTCAACGGCCGCCCGGTCGTGGTCGGCCGCGACGTGCTCGCCCGGGTCGCCGTCGTTCGGGAAGTAGAGCCCGAGCAGGTCTCCGGTCGTGCCCTCGATCGCGGCGGCGACGAAGGGGTGGGGCTCGCAGAGGCGGCGCAGCGTCGCCATCCCGCCCGCGGACATCCCGCCGATCCCGATGCGTGTGGTATCGAAGGCCCCGCCGAACCCATCGCGGAGGTGCTCAACAACTCGGTCGATCTCGG
>DIYM01000102.1 GCA_002429045.1 Phycisphaerales bacterium UBA6054 | reverse complement strand
CCCCGGTCTGTCAACCGGGGCGGGCGTGTGTCATCCGGGCCCGGGGCGGCGGGGTGTCCGCCTCTCGGCCGGGAAACCGCGATGCTGGAGGCTGGGGGCCGGGGTATGCCATATGGCAGGCCCGGTGAGCCCGAGACTCGGCCACGCCGCCGCGGCCGGGCAGGGTCAGAACATGAACTGCATCTGCGCCGTGACGCTGAACTGCCCGTCGTCGGCATCGACCAGCAGGTTGTGCCCGTCCGAGGTCCGCACGATCGAGGTGGTCGTGGGATCGAGCGTGAAGCCCACACCCAGCGTGAACTTGCCCGCGTGCGACTCGGGCGTGAAGTAGTGGTTGAAGCCGAAGGTGATGGTGTTGAAGTCATCCCCGGTGGCGCCGCGAGCCGAGTCCGAGTAGACCGCGTCCCAGCGGGCGTAGAGCTCGGTCTGATCGCTCACGAACACGCCGCCCTGGAGGACCGCGCCGCCGTCGTCGAAGTCGGCGCCGGGCCCGCCGTCCATGTTGCGGAAGATGTACGCGCCGAAGAGGTTCCATCCGTCGCTGACAAACGACGCGTCCCCGGTGAACAGGAACATGTCGGTCGAAGGGTTCGTCGCCGGGTTGGTGTCCCCCCGGTTCTCGTAGTGGGCGACCGCACCGATCATGAGGCCTTGGTTCGCGCCTCGGAACGAGGTGAACTGGTTGAACTGGCCCCAGGCGGCTTCGCCGAACTTGAGCTCGAAGCGACCTGTGAAGCCGTAGTCGGCTTTCGCCGCGCTGTTGAACGGGCTGTTATCGCTGTTGAAACCGTCGGAGAAAGCGAGATACGTACGCCACGTGTCGCCGCCGAAGGTCGCCTGCACCGCGTGCGAGCGGTCCTGGTTGTAGGTCTCGTTCGTCGCCGACCGCTCGAACGCGAGCTGACGCTTCGAGGAGATCATCTCTTCACGCAGCGCGGGCAGACGGAACTGGCCGATGCGCAGCGTCACGTCTTCCGAGATGTCCCAGTCGACGAACGCATCGCGGATCAGCGCGTTGCCGGTCGAGCGGTTGAACTGGAAGACGACCTTGCCGGAGATGTCCTCGGTGACGTCGCCCTTGAGTTCGACCTGGGCGCGACGCACATTGAACCCGATGGTGGTGTCGCTGTCGCCGAGTGCGCCCGCGGAGTCGTCGCGGCTGTTGGTCATGTAGCGGAACTGGATCTGCACGCCCAGGTCGAGCGCCGACCCTTTGTTGAGCGAGAGCGAGAGGGCCTCGGCCTCCGCGTTCGACAGTTCATAGCGAAGCCGATCGTTGCCGGCGTGCGCGACGCCCGAGGCGGCGATCGCCAAAGCCGCGGAGGCGGCAGTCATTCGGGAGTGCATTCGGATCTCCATGTTGGTGTATCGGGTGCCGATGAGTTGCCCGGTCAATCGGGCGGCGGGCCCATGCTAACCACCGCTGTCCCGCGGCTGCTGTGTTGCAGCGGACAAACACATCAGTTAGCGATACCTTTACAAAGCGCGCCCGGCGGGTGGGCCGTTCGACCCAAGAAGAACGCCCCCTGGGCGACCCAGAGGGCGTTCAAAGACGCTCGATTGTCTTAACCCGGGGGTTAACTTCGGGTCAAGAACGCACTTGCGGTGCGCTCAGAAAAGGAACTGGGCCTGCAGGATGACGCCGATCTGGGCGCTCTCAGAATCGGCCAGCAGGTTGTGCCCATCGGACGTCGAGACGATCGATCCGGTCGTGGGATCGAGTGTGGCCGAGAGCGCGAGCGTGAATCGGGCCGCGAGCGACTCGGGTATCAGGTAGTAGTTCACGCCCGCCGCGACCGAATGGAAATCGCCACCGGTCGCTCCGCGGTCGTCATCCGCGAAGACCGCGTCCCAACGCCCGAAGGCTTCAAACTGGTCGGACAAGAACACGCCGCCCTGCACGACCGCGCCGTAATCATCGAAATCGGCTGTCCCGCTGTCGGCGCTGCGGAAGACGAACGCGCCGAACGCGTTCCAACCGTCACCGACGAGCTGCAGGTCGCCGGTCGCGGTCAGCATGTCAGCGCTCATCGGGCTCGACGGGTTCGTCTCGCCCATCGTCTGCCAGTGCAACGCCCCGCCGACACGCCAGCCTGCCCGGGCCCCTCGGAACGAGCTGAACGTGTCGTACGCATCGAATCCCGCGTCACCGAACCGGTACTCGAAGCGTCCCGCGAGCGCGACATCGGCCTCGCTCGAGCTGTTGAACGGCGTGTTGCCGGTGTTGAACCCGTCGGACACGGACGTTCTGAAACGCCAGCGATCACCCAGGAAGGTCGCCTCGACCGCCTGGGAGCGGTCCTGATTGAAGGTCTCGTTGGTTGCCGAGCGCTCCTGCAGCAGCTGGCGAGACCACGCCACGTTCTCCTCCCACAGCACGTGGGTCTTGAACTGGCCGAACGTCAGCGTGAACGATTCGTTCACCTTCCAGATGATCGCCATGGTGTCGAGCTTGGCTTTGCCCCCGTCCCGGTCGATGCTGATGATCGCACGGCCCTTGATGCTGTCGCTGACATCGCCCGCGAGTTTCAGCTTGGTCCGGCGCTGGACGAATCCGATCGTGAGGTCATCATCGGGGCTCGCAAGCGTGGTCGAGTCGCTGTCGCGCTGGTTGAACTGATACCGCGTCTGGCTCTGGAAGCCGATCTTGACCTTCGGCTTCTTGGCGTCGGCAAGCGAGAGTGAGCGGTAGTCGGCGGACGAGAGCGTGTACTCCCGCACATCGTCGCCACCGACCGCCCCGCCCGAAGCGAGCGCCAGGGAGGTCAGGGCGAGGCAGAGGTGTCTGTGTGTCATCTTGCGGCTCCGTGTGTTGAGGTGAGATCTGGAAACACACAGAAACAAGTCGACGGCGAGCCCAGGGCGCATGCAACCCGTGATCATTCCACAGAGGAGTCGCCTATCCGCAATCGTTCCACCCATTAATGTTTAAAGCGCCGGGGTGGCTACAGGACGTTTTTGCGGACACGCACATCCCGATTGATGGCCCTTCGCGGCGGGTGCGCGCCCAAAAAAAGAACCGGCCGACCCGAAGCGGGTCGGCCGGCGGAGTCACAACAGTGCGACTGGTTCGGGTCGCCGAAGCGATCAGAACTGGAAGGTGGCGCGGATCGAGCCGTAGAACTCGCCGTCATCCGCCGAGCCCAGGAAGCCCGTGCCGGAGGGGTTGCCGGCGCCACCGATGGGGGTGGTACCGGTGGGCGCCGCGACGCCCGAGATGGCGCCGACCGAGCCGCCGGTCTCGTCGAGC
>DIYM01000048.1:7190-50092 GCA_002429045.1 Phycisphaerales bacterium UBA6054 | reverse complement strand
TGCTCGCCGGGCCCAAGGCCCCGCCGAACCCCTGGGGCGGGCTGACGCTCGAGTGGGAGACCGAATCGCCCCCGATCGAGCACAACTTCCACCACGAGCCGATCGTCAAGCACGGGCCGTACGACTTCGAATCGGTCGTCCCGCCGCACTGCGACGAGAAGGACTTCCCGATCCACAAGCCCGAGCCCAAGGGCTAACCAGACTCTCCTCATGGGCCCGCCCGGCGAGAAGCCGGGTGTGCCCGTTGCCTCGCGACGCAACACGCACACGATCAGATGGCCCGATCGGCACCGCGCAGAGACAGGCCCAAGCGAAACACGGAGTTCGCGCATGCAGACGACCCTCGACGCCTACGACACCCCGGCACCGGACCATCTCCGGGACCACCCCAAGCACTGGCGCAACCGCAAGGCCGGGCACCACTGGCGCACCCACGACGAGGAGTTCGACGCGTCGAAGCTCGGCATGTGGCTGTTCCTCACCACGGAGGTCCTGCTGTTCGCCGGCATCTTCTGCGGCTACGCGGTCTTCCGCCTGCTCTACCCCGAAGCCTGGGCCAACGGCAGCCACTACCTCGACTGGCGTTTCGGCGGGCTCAACACCGTCATCCTGCTGATCTCGTCCTGGACGGTTGCCAACGCCGTCCGCTGTGCCCAGCTCAACAACCAGAAATGGCTGCGGATCAACCTGATCATCACGCTGATCTGCGCCGCCCTCTTTGTCTGGATCAAGCTCCAGTTCGAGTACATGCCCAAGCTCGGAGAGGGGAAAGCGCCCGGCACCTTCTTCTCCTACCCCTTCGCGCAGGACGCCCACGAGCCGCTGTGGTGGTCGCTCTACTACGTCGGCACCGGCATCCACGCCCTGCACGTCTTCATCGGCGCCGGCCTGCTCGGCTGGGTGCTCTACCGCTCCTGGAAGTACGAAGCCTACGGCCCCACCGAGTACACCATGGTCGAGAACTCGGCCCTCTACTGGCACCTCGTGGACCTCGTCTGGATCTTCCTCTTCCCGCTCCTCTATCTCATCCACTGACCTCCCAAGCGATCGAAGTCACGCACCGACCGACACACACCGCAGCACGGATCAACCGCCATGAGCCACGCCGCCGAACACAACGCCGAACTCGGATGGAACCCCGAGGACCCGCACGGCACCAACACCCACGCCCACGGCCACGTCGTCGTCGGCTGGAGACTCCAACTCGGCGTGCTCGCCGCGCTGCTGTTCTTCACCGCCCTGACGGTGGGGTTCTACAGCCTCGAGAAGTGGGCCGAGGTCGCGTTCCTCATCGACCTGCCAAACTGGGTCAACATCGTCGGCGCGATGTCCATCGCGTCGATCAAGGCCACGCTCGTCTGCATGTACTTCATGCAGCTCCGCTACGACAAACCCCTGAACACGTTCGCCCTGCTGTTCTGCCTCTTCGCGGTCGGCCTGTTCCTCTTTTTCTCCATGATCGATCTCTCCACCCGCGGCTGGGTCACGGAGTACAAGTACGGCGAAGCGCAGGACGGCGGCACTGGGGTCGCGCTCGACGCCGACCCGCGCGACGCCCGATTCGGGATCCGCATCTCGCCCAAGGTCTCGACCGGCGGGCAGAACCTCATCGACACCCGACGCGCCGAATACCAGGCCAAGTGGATGAAGAGCCACGAAGGCGCCACCGAGAAGGACTGGTGGGCGTACTACTACGGCCACGTGAAGCATCCCCAGAAGATGAGCGACGACACCGAGAACTACTTCGCGCAACTCGGGTTCGATTCGCATGGCGACGAGCTCTCGACCGCCGACAAGCGCGTTGTACGCACCGGCCGCACCAACGCTCTGGAACTCGACGAGCACGCCGGTCACGAACAAGCGCACTCCGCGGCGCACGGATCAGACCACTGACCCGACGCCGATCAGCATCCACCCCGAGAGGAATCGATGCCCGACAGACCCCGCCGCCGCACCCTCCCATGGACCGTCGCGGCGGTCTCCTTGGTCACGCTGATCGGGTCCACGTACCTTCTCGCCAAACGCGTCCGCGCGTACAACGAGTCATCGGTCAATGCCCTGTTCGCGTACGTAGAGGTGGTCAACCCCGAGTTCGACTATTTCGATCGGCGCGTCGCGGTCACCGATGTGCAGGCCGAGGACTCCGACGGGCTCGGGCACGTGCTCCGGGTCGAGTACGGCGATGACGTGCTCACGCTGCCGGTCGCCGTCGAGCCACGCCAGAACCTGCCCGGGCTGTTCAACAAGCACACCGATTGGATGCGGATGCTGTTCTGTGCCGACCGGGCCGGCATGTCGATGGAAGAGTTCGAGGCCCGCATCGCCCGGGACGAGATCGACACACGCCTGATCATCGTCACGCGCACCCCGTTCGGCATCGACGCGAACAACCAGGGCGTGTTCGGGCTCGAGCAGGACCAGAACGAGTCCACCGCCGATGTCCGCCGGGACCGCTGGCTGTTCGATTTCTATGAGCTCTCCGACGAGGGCGGCTTCATCGTCCACCAACCCCTGCGGTTCCCCGAGTCGGGCAAGAGCCTGCTCCGACGCCAGAACAACGCCAAGCTCAAGGGCGAGCCGATCCCGCAGCGAGAAGCCGGGGAACTGCAGGAGCGCACTTGGCAGTACGGGGCGGCGTTGAAGGTCATGCCCAGGGCTCCCGCCATCACATTCGAGAACCAGGCCCTCCGGGCCGCCGGATGGACGCTGCCCGCCGCTTCGGCGTCGGTGCTCGGGCTGGTGTTCGGCGTGTTCTTCGGGATCGCGCCGCCGAGGGTCGCACGCGACGCTTGAGCCCGACGGCCAGGGGCAGCCTCTCACGCCGGCACAAAGAAAGCCCGGCGTGCCGGGCTTCGGTTCTCTGGTTCGTTCTCTGGCAATCGGTCCGGGGGGCGCCCGCCCGAGTTACTTCGTGGGATCGATGTCCACCTGCCGGGCCCCGCTGTCGCCGCTCGGTGCCGATGGCGCCGGCTCGGGCTGGGGCGTCCCGCTCCAGGTTGAGGGCACGAGGAAGATCTCGACGCGTCGGTTCGCCGCCGTCCCCCCGCTGGGGTTGTTGGCGACCGTGGGGCGGTACTGCCCCCAGCCCGCGGCCTGGATCCGCTCCCACGCCACGCCCTGCTCACCCAACGCGCGCCGGACCGAGATCGCCCGGTGCGCCGAGAGGTGCATGTTGGTCGGGTGACGACGCGCGGTGTTCGCCGAGATCCGCTGGCTGTCGGTGTGCCCCACGACCACGACGTCGTAGTTCGCCGCCTCGCTCGAACTGAGGACCGACGCCAGCGTGTTCAGCGCTTCGGCCCCGCCGGCCTGCAGTTGGTCCGATCCCGAGCCGAACGTCAGGTCGCTGGCGAACCGCAGCATCCCGCGGTCCGCGTCGTACTCGACCAGATCCGGGTACTGAGCCGCCAGGCCCGCCAGAGCCCGATCGGTGCTGGGGTCGAGCCGGTTGAGTTCCAGAGTGCCCAGGCGGGACTCGAGGTCCTGCATCGCCCGGAGCGACTCGTTGAGTTGCTGGCGGAGACGCTCGTTCTCGCTGGTCAGGCTGGCGATCGTGGAGGACGCTCCGCCGGCCGAGCCGGTGAGCGACGCGTTCTGCTGCTGCAGGTTGTCCAGGTCGCCCTGGATCGCGCGCAGGCGGTCGGTCAGGCTGCGGTTCGTTTCCCAGAGTTTGTCGTACTCGGCCTGGCTCACGCACCCGGTCAGCGTGCCGCCAAACGCGAGCAGCGCGGCGACGCGGGTCAGCCGACGGGCGGCGGTCGTGTTCATCATCTTCTTCGTCTTCCGGTCCATGGGTCCGCTCCTCGATGCCGCCCTGTTCACAGGGGCGTGCGTGTCATCCTACGATGCTTCTCCCGGGCGTGACGGCGGTCTTTGTCCGGGCTAGCTCGCCGCGCACGGCGCAACCAAGCGGCAACCGCTCCCGCCTGCCCTCTTCTGATCGGCCGACCGCCGTCGGATGCGTGAAATCAGCTTTGAATCCGCCAAGCCCAGCCGATCAGACCCGGACCATCCGCATCAACGCGGCCGCGATCGCCGATGCCGTCTCCGGGGTCGTGCCCGATGCGGCCGTCCTCGCCCGCTCCTCCCCCGGCGCGCTCTCGATCATCTACGCCGGCCCCAGGGCTCGCTGCCCGGATCCCGCCCGCCCGCCCGATCGCACGCTGGACCTCCCGGACCGGCTGCTCATGCCCGGGCTCGTCAACGCCCACACCCATCTCGATCTGACCCACATCGGGCCGGTCCACCACGAACCGGGGGACGGCTTCGTGAAGTGGGTGGACCACATCCGCGCCAACCGCCGCTCCGATGACGACGCGATCGACGACGCGGTCCGCCTGGGCATCGCCCGCTCGATCGCCGGCGGCACCGCGGTGGTGGGGGACATCGCGGGGGCCCCCGCTGGGAGGATGACCGTCGCCCCCGCCCGAGCACTCGCGTGCTCGCCGCTGATCGGCGTGTCGTACCTGGAGTTCTTTGGAATCGGCGGGTCGGCTGCGGACGCGACGCGCCGCCTGACCGAGTTCACGCGCGAGTTGATGCCCGCAACCCGGCGGCAACTCGACGGATCCGGCGTGCGCCTCGGGCTCCAGCCCCACGCCCCCAACACCGTCGACCTCGGCGTGTACCGGTGGGCCGCGAGTCTGGCCCGCACGCACGGGCTCCCGCTCTCCACACACCTCTCCGAGACACCAGAAGAGCGATCGTTCGTGTCCGACGCGGCCGGCCCGCAGCGCGAACTCCTCGAGCGTCTCGGCGTATGGCACGACTCGATCCTCGATCACATCGGCAAGGGCAAGCACCCGGTTGCGCACCTCCTGCCGATTCTCGAGACGCAACCCGTCCTGTGCGCACACGTGAACGATGCGCCGGACGGAGCGATCCGCACGCTCGCCGGGTCCGGGACGCCGGTCGTGTATTGCCCCCGCGCGTCCGAGTACTTCGGCGCGGCCGAGCACTTCGGATCGCACCGGTACCGCGACATGCTCGCCGCGGGCGTGCCCGTGTGCCTCGGGACCGACTCGATCGTGAATCTGGACACGCCCGACCGGATCAGCGTGCTCGACGAGATGCGCCTCCTCCACCGACGCGACGGCGTCGATGCCCGCACGCTGCTCGCGATGGCGACCGTGAACGGGGCGGACGCGCTGGGTGTCGACCGCCAACTCGTGACGCTCGAACCCGGGCCGGTGCTGGCGTTGATCCCCGTCCCCGTCCCGCCCGGGACCCGCGAGCCTTGGAATGACGCGATGATGCAAAAATCGGCACCGGAACCGCCGATTCTCAGCCGAGAACGCTTCTAAATCAGCCGGATCCGTCCTACGGTTCCTGCGAGCCCGAAGAATGCACACATGAGCAGGAAATGGCAACGAAACAAGGCGTGGGAAGACGAGCACCTCGTCGGCTATTTGTCGCCGGTGCGGTGGGTTCTCCGTGCCTTCAGCACCATCCCCCTCGCGGTCGTGCTGCTGGTGTTCATCTCCGTGTATTCGACCCTGGCGTCGATCCCGATCGGGCTGATCGCGTTGATCCCAACCTGGGCGGTATACGTGCTGACAGCCGCCCTTTCGGCGCTGATCCCGGCGGTGCTGCTCGTTCTGATCGTGCGTTCGCTCATCCCCCGCGACGCCCGGGGCACGCGGTTCGCGTTGTCGCTGCTCGGCGCGATCGGGATCGGGGTCGCGGGCGTCGGTGCCTGGCACCGGTTCGCGTGGCCCGCGCTGCATTATGACCCGGCGACCGGCGAGGGGCTCGAGTTCTTCGCGGACTTCGTGGAGACCTACAAGGCCGTCACCCTCCGTCGCTTGCCGATCATGGAGATGACCGAGACCCAGTTCTACGCGTGGTGGCCCATGAAGCTCGCGTTGTGGCTGTTCGTGATGAACATGATCGTCACGACCGTGCGGCGTATCGAGTTCACGTTCAAGAACATCGGCGTGCTCAGCGTGCACACCGGCATCGTGCTCATCGCCGTCGGATCCGTGTTTTACCAGCGGTTCAAGGAGGAGGGCGACACGCTGCTCCGAGCGGCGGCCAGCACCGACGCGGTCGGCCCCTCCCAGCGATCGTTCTACGACCGGGAGGACGTGGTCCTCTACATCGCGCAGCACCGCGACATCATCGGCAGCCTGCGGTACCAGCAGCGTCAGCTCGATGTGCCGCGGTACAACAACTACAACCTCCGAGCCGGGATCGGCGACGGGGAGCTGTTCTCGGAACGACCGAGCCCGGGCCATTCGGACGTCGTGCTCAGCCCCGCCGACCGCGCCGCGATGACCGACAGCGGGCGGACGCTCGACCTCCCGGTCCCGATGCCGCCCGTGCCCGACGGGCAGACCCAGTTCCTCGATCCGGACATCGCCTTCCGTGTGGTCGGCTACGCGTCTTACGCGGAGCTGAGCCCGGACTGGATCAACGCCGAGCCGCCCCCGGGCGAACCGGCCGCCCCCATGCGTGTGGTCGAGCTGTTCGCGCAGATCCCAGGCGCCGACCTGCCGACAGATTCCCCGATCTTCGAGTTCCCGTTCTTTCTGCGTGACCCCACCCAGCGTGTCCGGTTCAACGACATCGTCGCGATCGAGTTCACGAGGGAGATGGACCAAGAGCGGTGGGATGGGCTCTCGTCCGCCGTCCCGGTCGCGGCCCGCCACGCGCTGGTCGTCGAGATCCCCGGAGAAGGCGACCAAGATCCGTTCCGGGTGGTGCTCCCCGCACGCGGGGGCGAGCGGCTCGAGCTGGGCGATACCGGCTGGAGGCTGCACATCAGGGAGTTCGCCGACGAACCGCCGTTCCCGATCATCACCAGCGGGTACGAGGGCGCGACCAGTTCGCTGGCGATCGTGGAACTCACGCCGCCCGCCGCGGCGGACGGCTCCCAGCCCGAGACGATCGAACGCTGGATCTACCACCGCTTCCCCGAGATCAACCAGGACCTCGGGACCTCGCCCGACCCGGCGACCGGACGCCCGATGCGCGGGGCGCCCGATCCGCGCGTCAGGGTGGCGTACCTCGACATGACCCGCCTGCAGGTCTACTTGGACGAGCGTGCCGACGGATCGGTCA
This sequence comes from Phycisphaerales bacterium UBA6054, assembly GCA_002429045.1. Classification (GTDB taxonomy): domain Bacteria; phylum Planctomycetota; class Phycisphaerae; order Phycisphaerales; family UBA1924; genus UBA6054. Next base: position 43,030 of record DIYM01000048.1, on the reverse strand, counting down.
GGGCCATCGTCCGCCAGCCCGGCGGCGCCGTGCGCATCACCGATTCGATCGACGGCGAATGGATCCGGGACATCGTGCCCAACGACGATGGCGCCGAGGTCAGTCTCCGCTTGGGCGAGCGCTGGGAGCACGCACGCAGGGTCGACATCCCGGTGCCCACGCCGGTGCAGGAGCGGGACATCTCGCTCGTCGGCTCGCACACCTTCGCGTTCCTCGCGGTCGAGGTGTCGCTGTCGGAGTCGTCGCCCTTCGGCCCGTGGTCGGAGATCGTCTGGCTGCCTTTCACCAAGTACATGGAAGTCGAGGCGGAGAAGATCCGCACCGTGCGCATCCCCGGCGGCGGGCCCGAGGGGCGCGAGATCAAGCTGGCGTTCGGACGCATGCAACGCCAACTCCCGGGCTTCAGCGTCTCGCTGGTCGACTTCGAGATGATCTCCTACGACCACCGCGGGGCGCCGCGCGACTACCAGAGCGTGGTCCGCGTGGCGCCCACCCTCCGCCCCGACGACCCCGCTGGCGACTTCACGCCCTACGAGCACCTCATCAAGCTCAACGCCCCGCTGCGGGCGCCGTTCCACTGGAATCCAGACGGCAATATCCTCAGCAACATCGCCCGGCGTCTGGGCGCGGGCATGAACCCCGACCAGTTCAAGTTCAGCCAGGCCGGCTGGGACCGCGCCGGGTGGAACCAGACCCAGGAGATGGTCGACCGCGGGGAGATCCCCGAGCCCCGTGTCAACTTCACCATCCTGGGCGTCGGCAACAATCCCGGCATCCATGTTGTCGCGTTCGGCGGCATCCTGATGGGCGCCGGCATCCCCTGGGCGTTCTACGTCAAACCTTGGCTGGTCCGTCGGGAGAAGCAACGGCTCGCCGAACTGGCCAAATCGGGCCAACTCAAGCCATCCGGCACGCGCCCGCGTCCGACCGCATCCGACCCCACCCCGGAGCCCTCCGCATGACCCAGTTCAGGACAGCCGTTCTGTCGGTGTTGGCATGGTTCGCACCCGTCGCGGCCGCTCAGTACGGCGCACCCGACGGCAACGCCCATCCGGAGTCCCAACTCGTCGCCGAGGTCGCCGAGGAGGTCCAGAACCCGTTCGGCGAGCCCATCCGCACCGAGATGACCGTCGAGGACAAACGCGCGTTCGCGGGAGCGCTCGACCTGGACCCGCTGCGCGACCTCGCGGTGTTCCACAACGGGCGCGTCAAGATCATGGACACGCTGGCGCAGGACTCGGTGTTCACCATGACGGGGCGTCGCAAGCACTTCGATCTCAGCCGGGCCGGGGGCAACGTCGAGAAGATCAGCTTCGATCCCATGTTCACGCTGCTCGATGCGATGATCGACCCGGCCCATTACGTCGATCGCCCGACGATCGGGGTCGGCTACCTGCCGATGCGCCGCCAGATCCTCCAGAACGCGCTCGAGGATCAGGCGCTCCGCGACGCCTGGCTCAAGACCGGCATGATCTCCCCGCGCATGGCCGACGCGCAGGTCATCCCCGTCCTCGACGCCCACGCCGGAGAGGACGAGTACCAGCGATCGGCCGGCAAGATCGACCGCTCGCTCGGCGTCTTCCTCAACTCCTGGCAGAACCTCGAGATGGTCGCGCCCCAAGCCGCCGACCAGCCCTGGGTCCATGTCGGCCGCCTGCCCGGCGATCACCCGGCCCGTCTGGCGATGTTGACCATCGCCAACGGCTGGCGCGCGGGCGACGCCGACAAGGTGAACAGCGCGATCGCCGAACTCGCCCAGGTCCTCCCGACCATCAACCCCGAGGTCTACCCCCAGCGCAAGCGGGCCCTCGAGCGGATGTACAACAACTCGAAAGCGTTCGAGTGGGGCTACTGGATCTACCTGTTCTCGCTCGTGTCGCTCGTCCTCGCGTTCGGCACCGGGCGCAAGTGGCTCGTGGCGCTGGGTGTGAGCACGCTGATCGTCGCGATGTCGCTGCACGGGCTGGGCTTCGGGCTGCGCTGGGCGATCGCCGAACGCTTCCCCATCCAGAACCAGTTCGAGTCGATGACCGGCGTCTCGCTCTTCGCGGCCATCGTCGGCTTCGTTGTCATGCTCGTGAAGAAACAGTGGCTCTTCGGCGCCGCCGCCGCCGCGACCGGGTTCCTGATCCTCGTCACCGCCACGCAGACCGGCATCCCGGGGCAGGTCATCGAGCGCGAGGCCGCGATCCTCAACACCTCGGTCCTGCTCAAGTACCACGTCACGATCGTGCTGACCAGCTACGGGCTGATCGCGTTGGGCTTCATCACATCGCTGTTCTACTTGGCGACCCATTACGGGCACAAATACTTCGGCAAGTCCGAGGCCCAGATCGTGGCCGCCGGGGCGCTCAGCTCCGATGTGAACGAAGCCGTCAAGGAGACCGTCGAGACCGACAAGCCCGCGGGCGTGCGGCGCACGCTCAAGGACCTCGATATCGCGACGATGACCGTGCTCCAACTCGCGTTCTGGACGCTCGGCGTGGGCATCCTGCTGGGCGCCTGGTGGGCCGACCACAGCTGGGGACGCTGGTGGGCGTTCGATCCCAAGGAGACCTGGGCCCTGGTCACGTGGATCGTCTACCTGATCGTCATCCACCTCCGCATGACCGGGCTCAAAGACCGCGGCAAGACCACCGCCTGGCTCTCGGTCGTCGGCTTCGTGGTGATGCTCTGGACCTACTTCGGGGTCAACCTGCTGCTGCCGGGCCTGCACGCGTACGCGTAAACCGATCGTTTTCTTTTCTCGCGGCGGTGCCTTTGCCCAAGGGACCCGACGGCTGTGCCTCGCGGGACCGCGATCGACCGCCCGGCGTCCCGGGCCCGCTGCAACCCGCTCGCCCGGTCTTGTTAACACCAAGACCACAGGAGGCGTTTCATGATCGGGCGATACCCGGGTCGGTGTGCGTTTGCGGTGATGACCATCGGGCTGGCCGCCCTGCTGGGTGGGTGCTCGTCCATCGAGCCGGTGCCGGCATCGACCAGCCTGGGCGTGTCGGGCGCGGAGATCCCCGGCTCGTTCGAGCACGGATTGTTCATTGCCGAAGCCATGATCGACGGCGTCGGCCCCTTCCGGCTCGTCGTGGACACCGGTTCCGATGCCGTCGCCCTCCGCCCGGAAGCGGTCGAGCGTCTTGATATCGAGCCCGCAGGGCGATCGATCATCACGGACGGTGCCGGGTCGCACGGCGTGACCGCCGGTGCTGTGCGGATCGACTCGCTCAAGCTCGGCGCGTTCGAGGTGCGCGGCCTCGACGCCATCGTGCACGGGTTTTCGAGTCTCCAGGAGTTGTTCGATGCACCCATCGACGGCGTCGTCGGGTTCCCCGTCTTTTCAGAGGTCGCCCTGGTGTTCGATCAACGTGCCGCGTCGGTCCGAGTCGTCCCGCCGCCCGCAGAGCCGCCGCCCGGGCCCGGCGCGTTCCGGATGTCTGGCAAACGGGCAAGGATCGATCTCCCGCTGTTCGGGCGGTCGTTCCGCGTGCTCGTCGACACCGGAGCGAACACCACCCTTGACCTACGCCGAAAGGACCTAGCCCCCGACTTGTACACCGCCGTTGGTGCGCAGTCCGCACGGACGCTCCGTTCGTCGGTCTCACGCGAACTCGTCGAACTCGACCGCGCGTTCGAGTTCGCAGGGCGCAGCATCGACGACGCCAGTGTCTACATCGGAGGCAGATCGAGGATTCTCGGCACGGCGTGGATGAAGCCGTTCCGTGTCACGTTCGACCAGATCAATCGCGTGATCGTTTTCCAGCCGTCGGAGCAGGATCCGGGTTCCTGATCCCGCGTCGGCCCGACCGCGCCAACACTTGCTGGTGACTCCGATCGATCCCAGCCTGTTCCGGTCGCCCGCCGAGGAAACCGCCCGGGTGTTGCTCGGCTCGTTGCTCACCCGGACCCTCCCCACCGGCGAGCGTCTCGCCGGGATCATCACCGAGACCGAGGCCTACGTCGGGCCCGAGGACCTCGCGTCACACGCCGCGGGCGGGCGACGCACGGCGCGCAACGGGTCCATGTGGGCCACGCCCGGCACCGCGTACGTCTACTTCACCTACGGCATGCACCACTGCCTCAACGTGTCGTGCTACCGAACCGACCACCCCGCGGCCGTGCTGATCCGCGCGATCCGGCCGACCCAGGGCATCGATGCCATGCGCGCGAACCGGGCCGGCAACAAGCCTCGGAAGCACCCGCTGAGAGACCGCGACCTGACCAACGGCCCGGGCAAGCTCTGCCAGGCTCTCGCGATCGACCTCGCACTCGATGGGATCGATCTTCTCCAATCTCCCCATCTTGCCATCTCCGGCCCGTTCGGCTCGGCGGATCCGGATCGCATCCGAGCCACCCCGCGCATCGGGCTGGGCGAAGTGGGGGATTGGAAGCAAACCCCGCTCCGCTTTGTGATGACCTGATCGGACCGCCACTACCCTACCCCATGCGTTTGGAAGCCTTGGCGGTGGGGTGGGCGATGAGCGGCGCGGCGTCGGCGGATGCCCAGATCGCGCTGGAGTTGGTCGGGCGCTACGACACCGGGATCACGCTCGAGAGCGCCGCCGAGATCCTGGCATACGACGCGTCGACCCGGCGCCTCTACGTGACCAACGCGGCCAACAACGCGGTCGATGCCCTCTCGCTCGAGGATCCGACCGCCCCGTCGCTCGTGTTCACGATCGACCTGGCGCCCTACGGCGGTGGGGTGAACTCGGTCGCGGTCAACGACGGACTCGTCGCCGTCGCCGTCGAGGCGCCGATCAAGCAGGACCCCGGCTCGGTCGTCTTCTTCGATCTGGACGGGAACCACCTGCACCGGATCGCAGTGGGGGCGCTGCCCGACTCGCTCGCGTTCACGCCCGACGGGCGTCACCTGCTGACGGCAAACGAGGGCGAACCCAACGACGCCTACACCGTCGACCCTCCGGGGTCGGTCTCCGTGATCACGATCCCTCGCGATCCGGGAGAACTCCGGTTCGCCCGTGTTCGCACCGCGACCTTCGAGCGTTTCGATCTGCTGGGTGTTCCGGACGGCGTCCGCATCTTCGGCCCGGGCGCGACGCCCAGCCAGGACCTCGAGCCCGAGTACATCGCCTTCAGCGCCGACTCATCCACCGCGTACGTGGTCTGCCAGGAGAACAACGCGTTCGCGATCGTGGACGTCCGGACCGCCCAGATCACCCGCCTGGTCCCGCTCGGCGCCAAGGACCATTCTCTCGCCCGGAACGCGATAGACGCGTCCGACCGAGACGGCGGCTTCGGCATCTCGAACGTACCGGTCCGCGGGTTCTATCAGCCCGACACCATCGCGTCGTACAGCGTGGACGGCCGCACATACATCGTGACGGCCAACGAGGGAGACACCCGCGACTACACCGGGTTCTCCGAGGTCGCCCGCGTATCGGAACTCGAGTTCGATCGGGGCGGGCGACACGACTGGGCGGTGCTCAGAGCACCGGACCGGCTGGGGCGTCTGAAGGTGTCGCGGGTGCACGGAGACACCGACGGTGACGGCGACTACGACGAGATCTACTCCTTCGGCGCACGGTCTGTCGCGATCTGGGACCAGGAAGGCAAGCTGGTCTGGGATAGCGGCAGCGATCTCGAGTCGCTCGTCGCCCGGGCTCTGCTCGGCGCCGGTCCCGCCGAGGTCATGAACCCGCGACTCGATGCACGTTCGGATGACCGGGGGCCCGAGCCCGAAGCACTCGCGATCGCTCCCCTGGGCGATCGGACCTACGCGTTTTGCGGGCTCGAACGGACCAGCGGGATCGCGATCTTCGATATCACCGATCCGCTCGCGCCCGCCGCGATCGGCTACGACCCGGGCAACGCGTTCCCCGACGGTCGGCCCGGCGACCCGGGCATCGATATCGCCCCCGAGAGCCTGCTGTTCATCCCGCCGGCCGAGAGCCCCGACGGTCGCCCGCTGCTCGTCGGGGCGTACGAGGTGAGCGGCTCGGTGGTCGTGTACCGCGTGGTCCGGAATAGGGCCGGCACCGAGTGATCGGGCCGAGTTTTTGAAAAAGATGAAGCGGCGGCCCCTCCCGCACCGAACCGACTCGGTGGACATAGAGTTGTACCCCCGACCGGCGGCGAGCGTGCCGCGCGTCGGGCGGATGCTGGACGGAACATGACCGATCAAGACGTTGACATCAGGACGATCTTCGAACGGGCCGGGGGATACTCGACCGCGTGCCTCCCGTTCATCCGAGACGGGCTGGCCCACACGGTCGAGATGGTGCACGGGCGCCCCGAGAGCGAACTGATGGAACTCGAGGACGAGAGCCGCCACGTATCGGGGCACCAGTTGTGCATCGGGCTGCGTGATTACGCGATCCAGCAGTACGGTCTGATGGCCAAGTCGGTCCTGAACAAGTGGGGCATCCACAGCACGCGCGACATCGGGCACATCATCTTCGCGATGGTGGACGCCGAACTGATGCGCAAGACCGACGACGACACGATCGATGACTTCGATGGCGTCTTCGAGTTCGCGGAGGCGTTCGCTGAGCCCCGTCCCCTCGCCTGCAGCGCCCCCTCCCCCGAGGCCTGACCGGCGCCCCCGCAGATGCACCGGCATGAGCCCCGCGTCGCGCGGCGTTTTCGCGGTATGCTCGTGCCATGAGCGAAGCGGACCCCTCAACGCCCCCGGGCGAACCCAGAACAAAGGTCAACTGGTCGAAGCTGCACCTATGGCAGATGCAGCCGGTCCGGGATGTGCTCTTGGGGCTGGGCATCCTGGGGCTGTTCTGGCTCGGGCAGAAGATCTCGGTGGTCACGGTGCCGCTGCTGCTGGCCGTGCTGCTGGCGTACCTGTTCGAGCCGATCATCGAGTGGGGCACGCGGAAGCTCAAGGTCTCCCGCCCGTTCGCGGTGGGCGGCATCATCGCGTTGGGCGCGTTGTTCGTGGTGATCCCGGCGGTGCTGGCCGCGTCGGTCGGTGTGGCCCAGCTGGCGCTGTTCGGCTCGCGGACCATCGACAACATCCAGACGGTCAGCGCCGCGAAAGCCGCGGGCTCGCCCGAAGCCGCCGAGCCGGTCTTCGCCGAGTGGAAAGCCCGCAACAACGCCGACACGTTCAGCCCGACTTGGAACTGGGTCTACGAGCAGCTCACCACGCCCGAGGACATCGAGTCCCCGCTCCGTGACGGGCTGCAGGCCGGCATCGACTGGATCGGGGAGAACAGCGAGCAGGTCGCCCAAACGGCGGCGAACGTCGGGGTCGAGACCGTCAGCCGCGTGCTCGGGTGGATCGGTGCCGCGTTCGGGCTCGGGTTCATGGGATTCCTGACCCTGTTCTTCTTCTACTTCATGTCCACCGAGTGGGTGAAGGTCAAGGGGTTCGGGTCGAGCCTGCTGCCCGACAGGAACCGCGACAAGATCATCGATCTGCTGATCAAGTTTGACGCGGTGATCTCCGGCTTCATCCGCGGGCGTCTGACCATCGCTTTTCTTCAAGCGATCGTGTTTTCGCTGGCGTATTTCGCGATCGGGGTCCCCGGTTCGTTCATCCTCGGGCCGATCGTCGCGATCCTCTCGGTCGTGCCCTACCTCGCGCTCGTGGGGCTCCCGCTCTCGGTCACGCTGCTCGCGCTGGAGGGGCACACCGGGTTCCGCGGGCAGTGGTGGTGGGTGCTCGGCGCGCCAACCGCGGTGTACTTCATCGGGCAGGCGCTCGACGATTACGTGTGGACCCCGGTCATCCAGGGCAAGAGCACGGGGATGGACACCCCGACGATCCTGTTCGCGTCCATCGCGGGCGGGGCTCTGTTCGGGGTGTTCGGCCTGCTGATCGCGATCCCCATCGCGGCGTGCGTGAAGATCCTGATCCAGGAGATCTTCTGGCCGAGCTTCAAGGAGTGGGCCGAAGGGCGGGCCGACGACCCGCTCCCGATCGAGGACTGATCGTCATCAAGGAAGCGCGGGGGTCACGCCCGGCAGAGTCGGAAAGGAGCGGTGTCGCATGCAAGAGTTCGGTTCAGTCACGAGCCCGCCCAGCGGGCCAGGAACCCCCGGGCGGGATCTGTCGGGCGTCCGGATCCCGATGCTGATCTCTGGCATCTTCCAATGCCTGACCGCGCTGGGTTGGTTCAGCATGTGCATCACGTTCCCGCTGGGCATCCCGCTTCTCGTTCTCGGGATCTTCGAGCTGGTCATGTTCGGCAAGCTGGCGGGCTCGCGCGAGGAACAGGACATCGCCCGGGGCAAGGCGAAAACCTACGCCATCCTCGATGTCTGTTCGATCCTTCTGCTGAACCTGCCCTCGATGGTGTGCGGCATCGTCCAACTCGCCAACCACCGGCAGTTCGACGAATAGCGGCGATCACCGACGCTTCTTGGGTTTGCGTTTTTTGACACCCCGGGACTTGGTCGCGGTGGATTTTTTGCCTCCGCCCAGGCCGGGCATCCCGCTGAGCATCCCGCTTCCGGCGAGCGACTTGGCGGCCGCCGCCTTCGCGCCGGGGCCCATCGTGCCCATCTGCTTGGTCAGCTTGTTGAGCATCCCGAACTGTTTGGTGAGCGCCCCGACCTGATCGGTCTTGGTCCCCGACCCGCCGGCGATCCGCCGCTTGCGGGCGTTGTTGATCCTGCCGGGGTTTGCGCGCTCATCGGGCGTCATCGACTGGATCATCGCCTCGGTGCGATCGAGCTGCTTCTCGTCGATGTCGATGCCCTTGAGCATCTGCCCGATCCCGGGGAGCATGCCCATCAGGCTCTTCATCGATCCCATCCGACGCAGCGCCTTCATCTGCTTGAGGAAATCGTCCATCGTCATCTCGCCCCTGGCCATCTTGGCCTCGAGCGCCTGGGCTTCCTCTTCGCTGACCTCCTGCTGGGCCTTCTCGACCAGCGACACCACGTCGCCCATGCCCAGGATGCGGCCTGCCATCCGCTCGGGGTGGAAGGCCTCGAGCGCGTCGAGCTTCTCGCCCACGCCGATGTACCGGATCGGTGCGCCGGTGACCTGCTTGACCGAGAGCGCCGCGCCGCCGCGCGTGTCGCTGTCGAACTTGGTCAGGATCACGCCGTCGACGCTCAGGCGGTCGTGGAACGATTTGCTGCTCTGGACCGCGTCCTGCCCGGTCATCGCGTCGACGACGAGGAAGATGTGATGCGGGTTGAGCATGGACTTGACCTGCGTCAGTTCGCCCATCAGCTCGTCGTTGACGTGGAGGCGCCCGGCGGTGTCGAGGATCAGCACATCGACGTTCTTGGCTTTGGCGTGCTTGAGGGCATTCTGGCAGACCTTGACCGCCACGCCGACCGCTTTGCCGTACTCGTCGCACTTGTCCGGCTCGCCGTAGAAGTGGACCTGCGAGCCGCCGGGCAGTTCGGTGTTGGCCTGATCGGCGACGGTCTCGAGCTGCTCGACCGCCGCGGGGCGTTGCAGGTCCGCCGCCGCGAGCATCACGGACCGGCCCTGCTTCTTGAGCATCCCGGCCAGCTTGCCGCAGGTGGTGGTCTTCCCCGAGCCCTGCAAGCCGCACATCATGATCACCGTGGGCCCGGGCGACATCTTCATGATGCCGGGCGGCGCGGGCTGCTGCTCCGCATCGGGGTCGCCGCCGAACAGCTCAACGAGCCGGCGGTGCACGATCGCGATCATCTCCTGCCCGGGCTTGACCGACTTGGTGACCTGCCGCCCCTGCGCGTCTTCGAGGACCTTGGCGCAGAACGCCTCGGCGACATCGAACTGCACGTCGGCCTCCAGCAGGGCCGATCGGACCTCGTCCATGGCATCGCGCACGTTGGATTCGGTGATCGTCCCGCTGCCCGAGAGCTTGCGGAGCGCGCCGGAGAATGAATCGGAGATGCGGTCGAACATGGACAACTCCCGCCGGGCGTGATGCACCGGTGGCTAGAGGGAAACGGATGTCGTCGGGCCGTGACCGCAGCCGGACAAGCGTAGGTCGTGCGTGAGTCCTCAGTTGCTCCCGAACCCCTCGATCGTCAGATCGGCGGTCGGGCGGTCGTCGGGTTTGACGAAGAAGGGCTCGTCCGCCTTGCCGAACGGCTCGAGCTGGTCGTACCACGTCGCTTTCGGGTCGTACTTGGCAAAGAACGGGCGCCGGACCAGGTCGGGCTGGCGGGCCTGGAGGAACTCGAGCACGAACGCCTGCTCGTTCCCGATCTCGGTGATGCCCAGGACGTGGCACTTGCCCGGGAAGCAGCTCATCGAAGGGCCACGCACGGTCCGTGCCATGCCCGAGACGTGCTGGTACGCGTTGCGGAACAGGTTCCAACAGCGGACCAGCGGCATCTCGAAGTACGCCTTCGCGCCCGTGTCACGCTCGACGAACATGTAGTACGGGATCATGCCCATCTGCACGCCCGTCGCCCACATGTCGGACCAGGTCGCGGCGTCGTCGTTCACATGCCGGATCACGGGCGACTGCATCCGGATGTTCGCGCCGGTCGATCGCACGCGTTTGACCGCCTCGCCCGCGATGCCGGTCGAGAGCTCCACCGGGTGCGATGTGTGCGCCATGATCGCCAGGTGCTTGCCCGAGCCGACGATCTCCTCGAACAACCGCAGCATGTCGTCCGCGTCGGCGTCGGTCACGAACCGTTGCGGCCAGTACGCCAGGCTCTTGGTCCCGATCCGGATCGTGCGCACGCTGTCGATGCTCAGGATCTGCTCGACGTACCGGCGGAAGACCTTGGTCTTCATGATCATCGGGTCGCCCCCCGTGAACAGAACGTCGGAGACCTCGGGATGCTTGCGCAGGTAGCGGGCGAGCTGATCGGCCTCCTTGTTCGCGAACTTCAGGTCCTCATCGCCCACGAACTGCGCCCAGCGGAAACAGAACGTGCAGTAGGCGTGGCACGTCTGCCCGTGGCTGGGGAAGAACAGCGTTGTCTCGCGGTATTTGTGCTGCATGCCCGGGATGGGTTCGCCGTCGACGTGCGGCACGTTGTGGGTCATCTGCCCGGCCGGGTGCGGGTTCAGCTCGGCGCGGATCTCGCCGGCGATCTGTTCGAGTTCCTGCTTGGGCGCGTCCCGCCGGATCGCGTCGCGGACCCTGATGTACTGGCGATCGTCGAGCATGCCCCGCTGCGGGAAGGTCAGCTGGAAGATCGGATCCGCGACCGGGTCGGCCCAATCGATCAGCTGTTCGACCAGGTAGTCGTTCGTCCGGAACGGGAGCACCAGCGACACCGCCTCGATCGCTTCACGCAGCCCCGGATCGAGCGCCTCCCACTCCGGGCGCTTCGCGATGTTGGAGCGTGTGATGGCGCGATAGCGCGGAGCCGTCTCAGCCTGATGCATGGGGGTTCTCTCGGTTGGATCTGCCCATCGCGCGTTCTCGCACGCCGGGCGGAGCGATTCAGGGCGGCTCAAGCGAGCGCGAGCAGCCCACCAGTCGGGTCATCCTATGCGCTGCTACGGGCGAGAACAGGCAGCCCCTCGAGGAACCCAAACGGATACCGACGCCGACCGCGAGAGTCACCGCTTGGAACGCAACCACCCGTGCAGCCTGTCTCGGTCCCATGTGTTCACGCACAACTCGGGAGTCAGCCAGCCCCGCTGCCCGGTGAGGATCCCGAAACGGAGGTTGTCATAGTCGTCGGGCCCGTGCACATCGCAGTCGATCGCGATCTTGCACCCCGCTTCCACCGCCGCCCGGACATGGGTGTCCCGGAGGTCGAGCCGCATCCAGTGCGCGTTGATCTCCAGCGCGACATCGTGCTCGACGGCGGCCGCGATCAACTCGTCCATCGCCGGTTCCAGACCCGGGCGACGCTCGATCAGGCGTCCCGTGGGGTGCCCGATGATGTGCACCAAGGGATGCTCGATCGCTTTCAGCAGGCGCTTGGTCGCCTGAGCGGGCTTGGCTTTGAGGCCCGCGTGCGGCGAGGCCACGACGACATCCAACGCCGCGAGCAGATCATCGTCGTAATCCAGAGAACCGTCCACGAGGATGTCCACCTCGCTGCCCGCCAGGATGCGGATGCCCGGGGTCTCGCGGTCGATCTCGCGAATCCGTCCGATGTGCGCCCGGAGCCGATCGGGCTTGAGCCCGTTCGCGACCGCGGACGACTGCGAGTGGTCCGTGATCGCCAGCGTGTGGAATCCACGCTTCTCGGCGATGCCGGCTGACTCGTGGATCTCCATCTCCCCGTCCGACGCGACCGTGTGCGAGTGCAGCTCCGCGCGGATGTCATCAGCCGTGATCAGCCCGGGATCGTCCGCGATCGACATCTCCCCGCGGTCCTCCCGCAGCGTCGGTTCGATCATCGGCATGCCGAGCGCCTGGTAGATCGAGGCCTCGGTCTTCGCGGCCTCCGGCTTCACGCCGCGCTGCTGCGGGGGGGGCTCCGCGCCCCGGTCATCCGGGAACAGCCCGTACTCGTTCAGCGTGAGCCCCTCGGAGAGCGCCCGTTCGCGCAGCCGCACGTTGTGCTCCTTCGATCCCGTGAAGTACATCAACGCCGCGCCCCAGGACGCCGCGGGCACGATGCGCAGGTCCGCCTGCACCGCCTGGTCCGCCTGCGAACCGAACCGCCCCCCCGGCCCGTCGAGCCCGAGGCGGACCGAGCACTTGGTCTCGCCCCGCGCCAGGACCTTGACGACCGACTGATGCCCGCAGAACGCCTCCCGCGCACGCTCGGGATCCTCGGTGACGATCAGGACGTCGATGTCGCCGATCGTGTCCCGCCCGCGACGCAGCGAGCCGGCGAACGCGCAATCCACCACGCCCGGAACCGATGACATCCGATCGACCAGCGCCTCGGCGATCGGCATCGCGATACCGAGCGGCAGACGCGAGCCCGAGGACTCCATGAACGCGATCGATTCCTTGATGTTCTCGACCGTCTTGGCGCCCATCCGCGGCAGGTCCAGGATGCTGCCGTCCTCGATCACGCCCTTGAGCGCGGCGATCGAATCCACACCCTTCTCGTGCCACAGCAGCTTGACGGTCTTCGGGCCGAGCCCCTGCACATCGAGCATCCGGACGACCCCTTCGGGCACCTTCTCGGCGAGCGCATCGTGCTCCGCGATCGCGCCCGTCTCGGCAAACTCCGCGATCTTCGCGCCCGTCGCCTTGCCGATCCCCTCGAGCGCGGTCAGGCTCTTCTGGTCGTGCGCGATGGGCCCGAGGTCTCTGGGGTGGTCCTTGATGACCCGGGCGGCCTTGGCGTGGGCGTTGACGCGGAAGCGGTCGGCACCGGTCAACTCCAGCATCGCGCTCATCCGCTCGAAGATCCTCGAAACGTCCGCGTTGAAACTCATAGCCCATCGTAGTGGGGGCCCGATCTCGCGCCGACCTCGGGCGGATCAATCATCCTCGACGTAGTCGGCGACGATCTGTGCTTCCACCGCGTCGACCACCTGCCCGCGGACGTCCTCGGGCACCAGCATCAGCGCCGCCAGCCAGCGTCGGGCCAGTTCAGGCCCGCTCGGCTTGAGCAACTCGATCAGCATGCTCAGATGCTCGTTTGGCAACAGCGTCCCGGATCCGCCCGATCGCGTTCCCAGGCTCCAGCACGGATCGTTCCGGATCGGCTGGCCCGGGGTCGTCTCCGCCCCCGGGGAGCCGGCCGTCCCGGTTGGATCGGTCGATCTCTCTCGTTGGGCCCTGGGCGGGTTGGGGACTGGATCGGTCATCGGTCCCCATCGTACGGCTGGTGGCACGCAGCCGCGTCTCCAGCCCCTGCACATATCGCTCGAGCCGCCCCATCCGCTCGTCCAGATCATTCAGGGTGTTCGCGATCGCGCCGAGCAGTTCCGAAGCGTCGGCCTGCTTGAGTGCATGGGAGCGGACCTCTTCGATCCGCATCGGCCCCTTCCCGGTCAGGAGCCACTCGCCACAGATTCCGAACGAAGCGCAAACATGTGCCAGAAACGTCGCGCTGGGTGACTGCCCCTGCATGTATCTGCGAACGGTCTCCGGGTGGGTTTCCGTCAGTTCCCCGAGCCGCCGATAGGTTGTTTTCCCGATCGCCGAGGCCAAACGGTCGTGAAGGTCACTCATGTCTGTGTCTCCAGGCTGAAATATACCCTATCTTCGGACGATCTTTGTCCAAACACAGCGATAACAAACGGGTCCAGACAGGATTACAGCACGCTGGAAACACACATATGGGTGCAATGGGCATGCAGGAATCCCCTGATTGGGTATTTGTGCCCCAGCAGCGTGCGGAAAAAAAGTTTCGAGCGGCGTGGCAGGAAGACCGTAACGGCACATTTTTGTATGTTTGATGCCTGGTTATGGCGGGGTCGGCACAGTATGGGGTGTCCGCACGGGCGGTTCGCGCCGGGGGATCCAGGGGAGCGGTGTGCGATCACCCGTTCGGCCACAAGCCTTGCAACGCGTTCGACGCCCCGAGCACGCGATCGACCGCTTCGACCTGCGGGGTCGTCAGTGTGTCACGCCACGCCGAGGCGATCCGATCGGAATCCCGCGTGAGACGCTCCACGCCGCGTTCGATCGCGGGCGTCATGGGCAGACCCACCGCGTGATAGATCGGGCGGACCTCCGCGATGGGGTTGTTCGCCAGCCGCTCGAAGACGACCGTCCGGTAGCGATCCGAGTTGGCGCCCGCACGCAGGAGATGTTCTTGGGCGTGCATCCAACTCCAGAGCTTGGCCTGCTCGAGCGACATCGCGTCGGCGGGACCGGAGACGGACTCGAAGGGGGGGTCGAGGGCGTGGATCTTCCGGACGATCGCGCGTTGTGTTTCGAGGATCTCGTCGTCGCCGAACCGCGGCGCGAAACGGGTCGTCCAGGACTTGAGCATCCCGCCCGGATGGCGGACGACGTGGATGACGGGGATCTCCGGGTGCTCGGCGAGGAGCCTGCAGACCAGGTGGCGGGCGTTGATGATCTTCAGGACGCGGGTCGTGTCTCTGATCGCGCGGGCCCTGTACAGCAGGTTCGGGTAGGGGATCACCCCGTGTCGGCCCCAGAGCCGACGCCCGGTCCCCGAGCGGAGCGCCCGGTCCAGGCGGAGGGCGTTGGTCCAGGGTCGCCCGATGTCCTTGATCCCTTCGGGCTTGAGATCGTGCACGCCGATCTGTGCGCCCGCCCGCATCGCCCGGTCCATCCAGTCTTCGCATTCGGGGTCGGCGAGCCCGGGGTCGATCCTGTGCGGCTCGTTCCGGCACAGCGTGACCGGGCTGAGGTCGAGCAGACGCATCACCCACTTGCTCCCGCTCCGCCCGGCGCAGGTGACCAACGCGAGCGGGGCGCGTGGGTGGGATGCGTGGTCTGCGTTGGGTGTCACTGGCTCGCTCCGTTGCTGTCATCGGGCCGCTCGTCCGTGGGGCCCAAGGCTATCCGATCGTCGGGCGGGCTACCCGACGTCCCCCAGCCCGAGCCAGGGCCCGTGGAGGCGGAGGAGCCGGCGTCTGGCGAGCGCGTCGCCCGGTCCGGCGAGGTTCGGGGACAGGCCGATCCAGGCGGCGGCGTCACGCCGCGCCAGTTCGAGCAGCTTCGAGTCCCGGATCGGATCGGCGACCTTGAAGGGCGGCACCCCGGACTGGCGCGTCCCGAACACGTCGCCCGGGCCCCGGATCTCGAAGTCGCGCTCGGCGAGGCTGAAACCGTCGGTGGTCTCGCACATCACCTTGATCCGCTCGCTCCCGTCGGGCGTCTTCGGATCCGCGATCAGCACGCACGCCCCGGGTTTGCCCCCGCGGCCGACCCGCCCGCGCAGCTGGTGCAGTTGGGCCAGCCCGAACCGGTCCGCGTGTTCGATCACGATCACGGTCGCGTTCGGCACATCGACCCCGACCTCGATCACGGTGGTCGCGACGAGCGCGTCGATCTTCCCGGCGCGGAAGCGGGCCATCACGTGTTCCCTGGTGTCGCGTTTGAGCCTGCCGTGCAGCGCGGCGATCCGCAGCCCGCCGAGCTCCGCGTCCTCGAGTTCCTTATGCACGGTCCGCAGGTCGCGGAGGGTGTCGGGCTGCGCGGCGCCCGACGAGGCCCCCGAATCGATCGCGGGGACCACGATGTACGCTTGCTCGCCCTTCTCGAGTTTCGAGCGCACCCAGGCGTAGACCTCGTCGCGTCGGTCGGAGGTCACCGTCCGTGTTTTCACAGGCAGGCGTCCCGGCGGGAGGGCGTCGATCGTTGAGATGTCCAGATCGCCGAACAGCGTCAGCCCGATCGTGCGCGGGATGGGGGTGGCGGTCATGACCAGCACGTGCGGCGTGTCGAACTCGCCCGCGCCCGCGTCCCCGACGGACCCCTTCACCCGCAGCTTGGCCCGCTGCTCGACGCCGAAGCGGTGCTGCTCATCGATCACGACCACCGCCAGGGACCTGAACGCCACACGGTCGCTGATCAGTGCGTGGGTGCCGACGACGAGGTCGATCGTGCCGTCCGCGATCCCCGCGAGCGTCGACGCTTTCTCGCCGGCGGGCATGGCCCCCGTCAGCAACGCGATCCGGACGTTCGATCCGGCGAGCATGTCCGACATCGAGAGGTAGTGCTGCTCGGCCAGGATCTCGGTCGGGGCCATGAGCGACGCCTGGTGCCCGTGCCCGATCGCCCGCAGCATGGCGTCGAGTGCGACGACGGTCTTCCCGCTGCCGACATCGCCCTGCACCAGCCGGTTCATCGGGACATCGAGGGCGAGGTCGGCGGCGATCTCGCGGACCACGCGCCGCTGGGCGTCGGTCAGCTCGAACGGGATCCGTTCACGGATCGACTTCTCGACCGCGTCGGTCCGCTCCAGGGGCGGGGCTTTCATGGTCTGGCGGAGGTGGGCGCGTTTCATGTGCACGCCCAGCTGGAAGAGCAAGAGTTCGTCGTACGCGAGCCGTCTCCGGGCCGCGTCGACCTCGTCCTCGGAGTCGGGCGCGTGCATCATCCGGTACGCGTCACGGAGCGCGGGCATGGTCCTGTTCTTGCGGAGCTCCTCGGGCAGGTGGTCTTCGATGTGCCCGAGCGCCGTGCCCAGGACCTTGGCGACGATCGCCTCGGCCTGATCGCTGGTGATGCCCTCGGTGACGGGATACACAGGGCGGAGCTGGTCGTCCTCGGTCGCGCCGGGCTCGGGCGCGTCGATCTCGAGGGTCTCGAACTTCGGGTTGGTCATCTGCAGACCTGGCCCGTAGCGGGCGGCTTTGCCCTGCACCCGGAGCCGCATGCCCGGCTTGATCTTGTCGCGCAGATAGGGCTGGTTGAAGAACACCAGATCCAGGCGCCCGGTGTCGTCCATCAGCACCGCTTGGAACCTGGCTTTGCGACCGTACCCCGTCATGCGGGTCGCGGTGACCTCGCCCCTGACCGACGCGATCGAATCGGCGGCGAGATCGGCGATCCCCGCCTCCGCCCGCACCCATTCGTGCCGGTGCGGCAGGTGGGCGAGCAGGTGCCCGACGTTGGGCACCCCGAGCCGCGCCAGCTTCTCGGCGTGGTCCTTCTTCACCCCGGGGATCGCGCCGATCGGCGTGGTCAGCGATATCGGGGTGTCCGGTCCGGCGTTCACCGCTTGGATCCGAGCCCCAGCGGGTCGTTGTGGGGCGGGGCGTTGTCGGAGCGGGTGGCCCCGTCGGGGTTGCTGGACGGGTCGATCTCGCGGAGATAGGTCCAGGAGTAGATCCCGGTGTTGTGCCCGTCGGAAAACGCGATCTTGATCGCGTAGTTGCCGACCAGTTCGGCGTCGGTCGCGACCAGCGGGCCCGACGACCCGGACCCCGCGGGGAGCACGGTGAGGGGGTTGGCTTTGATCTGTTTGCGGAGTTCCCGGGCGTCGGCGGACGGAGAGAGCCGGCGGAGGTGGGCGATGGGGTAGTAGGATCGCACGCCGTCGGACCACACGATGGTCAGCCCCTCGTCCTTTTTCAGATCCAGCTCGATAGGCGTCACGTCTTGCATCGAGGCATTCTAGGGAACCGCGCTTTGACCCAGAACCCCGCGACCGCGTCACGTTCCGACGAACTCTGCCGGGCGCTCGATTCGGCGGGCACGCCCGGATGCGTGGGGCTCGACCCCGTGCTCGCTCGCATCCCCGAGCCCGTGCGCCGGGCCGCCGCGGGCGAAGCCGACGCCATCGGGCGTTTCTGTGTCGGTGTGCTCGAGTCGATCGCCGGGGTGGTGGGGGTTGTCAAGCCGCAGTCGGCCTGCTTCGAGCGGTTCGGCTCCGCGGGGTACGCGGCGCTCGAACGGACCGTGGCGCACGCGAAGGAGCTGGGCTTTGTGGTTGTCCTCGACGCCAAGCGGGGCGATATCGGGAGTTCCGCCGAGCACTACGCCGCCGGCGCGAAGTCGATGGGCGCCGATTGGATCACGGTCAGCCCGTACATGGGCCCGTCGTCGATCGAGCCGTTCCTCGACGCGGGTCTCGGTGTGTTCGCGCTGTGCCGGACGAGCAATCCCGATTCGGATCGGCTGCAGTCGCTCGATGCGGGGGGGGGCACGCTGGCCCAGCACACCGCCTCGATGCTGTCCGAGATGGGCTCGGATCGTCTGGGCGTGCGGGGTCTCAGCGACCTCGGGGCGGTGGTGGGCGCGACCAAGTCCGCCGAGGACGGTGAGAATCTCCGCGGGCGTATGCCCGAGCAGTTGTTGCTGGTTCCGGGCGTCGGGGCCCAGGGCGGGACGGCCGAGCAGGTCCGCCCGCTCGCACGCCCTGGGGCGACGTCGATCGCGACCCTCGGCGTGGTGGTGAACGCTTCGCGGTCCGTGCTGTACCCGGACGCGGCGCGCGGGACGTCTTGGCAGGGCGACGTGCGGGCTGCCGCCGAGGCGTTCGCGCGGTCGCTGGGCACCCTCGTGGGCCGCTGAGCGCGCCTCCGGTCAGGAAAAAAACCGCACGGACCGGTGGGGTCCGTGCGGTTCGTTCGTCGGTCCACGGCACCCCGTGGTGGTCAGGAACGGAGTGATCTCTGCGACTCCTTCGCTCCGAGATAAGACCACAGATTCCGGTCTGGGGCGAGCGATTCTGGAAATTATCGGGGTTGCGTCGCGCGTGGCCCGGTGCCGCCGGGCGTACACCGGTTCGGGGGTCACATGGGCTTCTGATCGATCGTGATGTCGTAGATATGCAGGAGCTTGTTCTTGTCGAACACCATCTCCTGGCGGCTCTGACCGACGATGTCGTAGACGGGGGTCAGCTCGATCGCGTCGACGGGGCAGGCCTCTTCGCACATGCCGCAGAAGATGCAGCGGAGTTCGTCGATCTCGAACTTGGCGGGATACTTCTCGCGGTCGTCCCAGGGGGACTCGGCCGCTTCGATGTGGATGCAGTTGGCCGGGCAGATCGTCGGACACATCATGCAGGCGACGCACTTGACGCGCCCTTCTTCGTCCTTGTTGAGGCGGTGGAAACCTCTGAAGTTGGATGCTTCCAGCCCGCCTTCTTCCACTGGGATATCTTCCCGGCGCTGCTCGGGGTACTGGAGGGTGCGGCTGGTTTTGCCCTGTCCCCAGCTGGTGAACATGTGACGGAGCGTCGTGCCGAAACCTTTGATGATCTCGGGCAGATAGACCGCCTCGGAGGCCGTCATCGCGGGCGGGGCAACCTTCAGGACTTCGTCGTCACGGATCGGCATAGGCACCAGTATAGCGCATCTGGGGGGGTTCTCCCGGTCCCGAAAGCGGATACCATCGGGCATGTCCAAACGCGCCGGCCCACCCTTGTTCGAGCTGCTCCGCGAGCGCGGCGAGTCTCCGATCAACGTTGAGCCGGGCGCGCGCAACCCCGGATCCGAGCCTGCCGGTGGGGCGCGTTCTGAGGCGACCGATCCGGGGATGCCACCCCGGTCCGGCGGAAAGGCGTCGCCAGAAACGGACTCTGGCATCCCGTGGTCAACGGGCGGGGTGACCCGCGCCGAGCGGTCCGCCGCCACGTTCGAGGACGAGCCTGCGCCGCAAGGCGAGGTGCGGATTTCGTCGACCAAGCTGTATCTCGGCGTCGCGATCGCCCTGGTGCTGATTGTCGGGGCATGGGCCGCCGGGTACCAACTCGGGCAGCGTGAGGCCACCAAGCAGCTCGCCGCCTCGGTCCGAGACGAATCGATCGTGGTCCCGCCGCGGGCGGTCGGCGAGTCCGAGGCCCCCCCGGGCGAGCAGGGTGAGGCGCCCGCGGGCAGCGCGGGAGGGTCCGGCGTCGGGGCCCGCACCGAGCGGGCGGCGGAGACCCCCCCAACGAGATCGCCCCCGCTGCCCGCGAACTGGGTTCTGCTCGCCGACGGGCTCCGGGCGGGCGATCCGCGTGTGCCTGGAACGAACTACCTGGAGCTGGCCACCCTGCCCCGTGAGCAGGCCGAGGACGCGTTGAACTTTCTCGCGGCGCGGGGTGTTCGGGCGATCGGCGTGCCGGTGGACTCGCGCGGTCGGGCGGGCAACAATCCTTCCCGCTACACGCTGATCTCCCTTGGGCTTGCGGTGCCCAGCGGGCAGTACAGCTCTACGACGGCCGAGCGGCGCGACCACGAGCGGTTGGTCGCTTCGATCGGTGCCGACTGGATGCGGGACCGCCGGGGAGGATCGAACTTCTCCCAGACCCTGTGGCGGCGTTATGACCCCTGATCGGGCGCCAGAGCGTCCCGTTCGACAGTGAGACCCGACAGCACCCGCGGGCGATGCCCGCTTCGACCCGGAGCCGGACATGAGCATCGACCGTTCGCTGAAGACCGAAGGCAGCCTGACCACCAAGCGCACCGTGATGAAGCGTCACGAGCGTGTGGAGGCTCTGAAAGAAGAGAAGCGTCACGACGGCGGCGAGAAGGGCGCGCTGGGGCTGCCCAAGACCAAGGTCCGCGAGTCCTGAGACGGGCAGCGTTCGGAAGGTCGTCCGGAGATCACCATGAGCGATGAACCCCGCCGCGGCGCGTCAGGCCCTTCCCGACGCGCCGGCTCGTTGCGCGCCTCCGGCATCCGCCGGATCCTTCAGCGGGCGGCGACGATGCCCGACGCCGTGAATCTGACCATCGGGCAGCCCGACTTCGCGGTTCCTGAGAACGTGCAGCGGGCGGCGGTCGATGCCATCCAGAGCGGACGCAATGGGTACAGCCCAAACGCGGGCGACCCCCACCTGCTCGATCGCATCCGGCAAGATCTGGCCCGGGACCTTGGCTGGTCGTTCGGAGATCCCGATGGGCCCGGTGTCCTTGCGACAACGGGAACAAGCGGGGCGTTGACGCTGGCGTATCTGGCGTTGCTGGACCCCGGCGATGAGTGCATCATCCCGGATCCGTACTTCGTGAGCTATCCCGAACTGGCGACGATGTGCGGGGCGAGCGCGGTCCTGTGCGATACGGGCGAGGACGGGGAGATGACCGCCGAGCGTGTCGAGCCGCTGATCACATCGAGGACCCGGTTCGTTCTGTTCAACACCCCGGCGAACCCCAACGGGGTCGTCGCGAGCAAGCGGACGTGCGCCGATCTGCTCGATCTGTGCCGGTCCAGGGGCGTGGTCCTGCTCAGCGACGAGATCTACGACGCGTTCGCGTTCCCGGAATCTCGCACGGACGCTTGTGCGGGCGACCCGGCGATCAGGCGGTGTCCGAGCCCGGCGCGGTTGCCGGGGGCGGAGGACACGGTGCTGCTGATCCGCGGGTTCGGCAAGACGTTCGGATGCACCGGTTGGCGGCTGGGCTATGCGGCGGGGCCGGGATGGCTCGTCGAGGCGATGGTCAAGTTCCATCAGTACACGTTCGTGTGCGCACCGACGCCGCTCCAGCACGGGGCGGCCGCGTGCTTCGACGCGGACATGGACCCGGTCGTGCTCGAGTACCAGAAGCGGCGCGACATGATCGTGGAGAGGCTGGGGGGGCTGACGCACATCGCGCCGCCGGGCGGTGCGTTCTACGCGTGGGTCAAGGTCCCCGAGCATCTCGGGATGACCGGTGAGCAGTTCACCGAGCTCGCGGCGGGGCACGGCGTGCTCGTCGTCAACGGCGGGGTGTTCTCGAGCAAGGACACGCATTTCCGGATCAGCTACGCGACCGATCCGGCCAAGCTCGCGCAGGGGTTGGACACGCTGGTCGGATTGATGTCGCAGCGCGCCGCGGTCTGAGCCTGCCGGGGCGGTTCAGAAGACGATCCGGATCCGGGCGTACACGCCGTCTCGTTCGAGTTCGGCGCCGAGCGATTGGACCTCGATGGCGCTCCGGATGAACTGGTAGCCGGCGCTGATCCCGATGTTGGGCGAGAGGCGGATGCTTGTCTCGGCGGACATGTCGAGGACCGAGCCCTGCCCGCCGAACGACTGGGTGACGGCGTTCCCGGTGAGAGCGATGTGGTCATCGATCTGCCAGGACACGCCCCCGCCGATGATGGGGACCGCGACGACGCCGCGCGCGTCCTCGAAGGTCGAGATGCCTCCCCGATCGACGACCTTGCCGATCCGCGCATCGATCGCTTTCAGCCCGCCGGTCAGCGAGATCGTCAGCGGCCCGGGGGCGAGCGCGTCCCACGCGAACTTGAGGTCGTAGAAGTCGTACTCGCCCTCGCCGGAGGCAATGGAGGAGAGGCGCATGATGCCGTCGTTGCCGATCGCCCCGCGCGCGCCCGAGATGCCGCCGTCGCTCAGCGACGTGCTCCGGTCGATCACGAGGCGCAGCCCGTCCCGGGGATCCGCGGGGGCTTCAATCAGCGGGAGGAGGGACGGGTCGACTGCTTCGGCGTCGATCGCCCGCGGAGCGAACTCGATCGTCCCGGGCAGGACCCAGTCGTGGCGGTACTCGGGCAGGCTCACGTCGCCCTCGACCCACGCGAGTTCGGCGCCGTCGGCGCGCATCAGCGAGAGCCTGGCCCGCCCGGTCCGCATGGGTTCGATCAGATCGGTCTGTGCCGGGGGTGACAGCGCGGCGTCGTCGGCCGGGCGGAGCGGTTCGGCGGGCCAGGGTGCGGCGGCGAGCGTCGTGATCAGAACACAGGCGAGCATCGGCATCGCAAGTCTTTATCGGCCCGGGGCCCGTGTCCAGATGAGGGCCCTGAATACCCGCATCTGGGGTTTGGGGAGCAATGGGCCCGATCCGCCCCCCGGGCGGGCGTTTCGAGCGGCCGCGGTGTGTGTGCCGATAGACCCCCGATGACGGAACGCCATCGGGAGAGCACGAGCAACGCCCACCATTCGTGGGGCAAGCGCCCGCCCCGCGGGGACGAGCACCGCCTCCTGGAGGGCCCCAGGCTCCGCCGAGAAGAACTGTTCCGGTCGTGGCGGATCTTCGCCGAGTTCATCAGGGGGTTCCGCCAGTTGCACTTCCTCGGGCCGACGGTCACGGTGTTCGGCTCGGCGCGGTTCGGTGAGGACCATCGCTACTACCAACTCGCCCGCGACATGGGGGCGGCGCTCGCCGACGCGGGGCTGGCGACCATGACCGGCGGCGGGCCGGGCATCATGGAAGCCGCCAACCGCGGCGCGAAGGAAGCGGGGGGGCTCAGCGTCGGCTGCAACATCCAACTGCCGATGGAGCAGGAACCCAACCCGTACCTCGACAAGTTCGTCGAGTTCCGGTACTTCTTCGTCCGCAAGGTGATGCTGGTGAAGTACTCCGACGCGTTCATCGCGATGCCGGGCGGGTTCGGCACGCTGGACGAGATCTTCGAGACGGCGGTGCTGATCCAGACCGGCAAGATCGAACGATTCCCGATGATCGTGATGGGCAGCGACTTCTGGGAGCGCCCGATGAACTTCGTGCGCACGCGGATGGTCGAAGAGGGCGTGATCTCGCCGGGCGATCCGGATCTGATCCGCATGACCGATGACATCGACGAAGCGGTCGGATGGATCGCGTCCTCGGGCACGAAGGGCACGCCGATGAAGCCCGCCAGGGTGCTCGGTGAGTCTGGAGCGAGCGAACCAGATCAGACAACCTGAACGCCGGCACGATCGGTCAGTTCTCGAAACAACCCGCGGAGTCGTTGGGTCACCGGGCCCATCGCGGGTGCCGCGTCGCCGATGGGCCGCCCGTCCACGCGCCCGACCCAGCTCAGCTCGCCCATCGTGCCGGTCGTGAAGCACTCGGCCGCGTTGTAGACGTGCGTCAGGCTGATGTCGCGCTCGACGCAGGGGATGCTGTTGTCGGCGCACAGGTCGAGCACGCACTGGCGGGTGATGCCCTCCGGGCATGCGACGGTGCGGGGGGTCTGGACGACCATCTCGGGCTTGCCGGCGTGGGCGGGGTGCTCGCTCACGATGAACACGTGCGTCGCGTTGGTCTCGGCGACGAAGCCGCGTTGGTCGAGCATCAGCGCGTCGTCGGCGCCGGCGGCGTTGGCTTCGACCTTGGCCATGATCGACTGGATCAGGTTGTTGTGATGGATGTTGGGGTCCATGCAGTCCGGCGGGAACCGGCGGACACTGCTGGTGATCAGGCTGAGGCCCTCGCCGCCCTGGGCGTCGTCGTACACCGGGCGTTTGTGCTCGGCGAGCACGATGAGCGTCGGGCCGGACTGGTTCAGGCGCGGGTCCATGCCGCTGGTGACCTTGACGCCGCGTGTGAGCGTCAGGCGGATGTGCACGCCGTCGGTCATGCTGTTGGCGGCCAGGGTCTTCTTGATCTCCGCGACGATCTCGTCACGCGTGGGGATCTGCGTGAACGCGAGGGCCCGAGCCGAGCGACGCAGTCGCTCGAGGTGCTCGTCGAGCGTGAAGATCTTGCCGTTGTAGAGCCGGAGTCCCTCCCAGACCGCGTCGCCGCCCTGCACGGCCGAGTCGAACGGGCTGATGCCGGCCTGGTCCCGGTGGACCAGGTCGCCGTTGATGTTCACGAGCAGATCGCGGTTGGCTTCGTTGAAGGTTTGGAGCATGGGTCAGCCTCTGATTCGGTGTTGTGCGAGCAGGTCATACAGCGGTTGGCATCGGTCGAGCACGCCGCTCAAGCGATGCGGAACTACTGCCGTCTCGTTTCGCGGCGGGGCGAATCCGGTGGACTGTTCAACGCGTGCGTACCAGTGCGGAGCCCAGACGCCGTCGGTGGGTCGTTTGCCGGGTTGCCACTCGAGCATGGCGGCATCAAACTCGACGCCGATCCGTTCGCAGAGTGCCGAGAGCACGCGTTCGGGATCGCGGAGGACATCGCCCGAGTCGATCACCGCGGGCACTGCTCCCGTGCGTTCACGCTCTCGCTCGAACAGTTCGGCTTGCTGAGGCAGGCCGAGGTCGTCTGCGGTCGGGTTGGGGATGACCTTCGCGAAGCTCGCGATCATCGCTGCGGGATCGCGGATCAAGAAACAGTTGGTCAGCCCCGAGATCCAGCCGTGGTCCATGTCGGGCGTGAGATGATGGGCCATGTGCTTTTGGTACCAGACGGGTTTCCCGCCAGGAACGGGGGCGAGCAGGTTGTTCGTCACCGATCGCCAGTCGCAATCCATCCCCGCGATCGTCTCGTCTGATCCTGGGTGCTCGCGCCGGGCGTAATCGGGAAGCCAGCGGAGGTAGTGCCCGTACAGCGGCTCGTCGATAACCGCGGTGTCGGGGCGCGAACCCCACGATCGCATCAGCGCGGTCGAGATGTTTCGCGGCCCGGACCACATCGCGATGCGGATCGGTTCGAACTCGGTTGGATCGGGGTTGTTCGGCACGGGCAGACAGGGTACAAACTTCGGGGATGTTGTCTATACCCGCCGCCCTGCTGTGTCTCCCCTTTTTCCGGATGACCGAACAGAGCATGACCGCTGAGAACGGCCTCACGCCCCCGCACCAGATCATCGGTCGCCGTATGACTGTTGATGGTCAGGAGTATGCCTGGTCGGTGATGGTCCCGGCCAACGTCGAGCCTGGGGGATCGGCGATTTTGTTCCTGCACGGCTACGGGGAGTGCGGCACCGACGGTGAGCTCAACCTGGCCGTCGGGCTCCCGCCCGCGGTCCAGGCCAACCCCGGACGCTGGCCGTTCGTCATCGTCGTGCCCCAGAAGCCGGTGCATCAGTCCGAGTGGGAGGACCACGAGCGGGCCGTGCTCGCGATGCTCGACGAGGCGGCCCGTGACGGGCTGTACGACCCGGATCGGCTGGCGATCACCGGGCTCAGCCAGGGCGGGCACGGCACGATCATGCTGGGCGGATACCACGCGGAACGGTTCCGGGCTGCCGCACCGGTGTGCGGCTATGTCGACCGGCGTTTCAGCCCGGGACGCGAGTTGCTGGGCGAGTTCGGGGCGGAGGTCACGGACCCGAGCGTGATCGCCGCCGTCGATCGGCTCAAGGGCATGCCCGTCTGGCTCTTCCATGGGTCTGATGACAGCGTCATCCCGGCGGCGGAGTCCAGGGCACTCCACGCGGGTCTCGAATCGCTCGGCGCGGAAGTCAGATACACGGAGTACCCAGGAGTCGATCACAACTCATGGGACAACGCGTTTGGCGATCCCGCGCTCGCGGCGTGGTTCGCCGATCATCTGAACTGAGCCGGACTGAACTGAGCCGGACTGAACCGGGCCCGACTGAACCGGGCCGGATTGAACGGAGTTAGACGCCCGCGGGCATGCGATCGCGGACGGTGGTCACGCCCTTCGAGGTGTGCTCCTCGCTTACGGCGTCGATGAACTCGTCCAGCCCGATCTGCCCGAGGTCTTTCTCTTCGCCGAACGCGCGGACCGAGACGGCCCGGTTCTCCGCGTCGCGCGGGCCGACCACCAGCAGGTACGGGATCTTCATCTCCGCGCCCGCCTTGATCTTGCCCTGCACGCGGCTGTCCGAGGTGTCGATCGACGCGCGGAGCCCCGCGTCGGTCAGCCGGGCCACGACTTCTTGGGCGTAGTCGTTGGTTTTCTCGCTGATGGGCAGCACGCGGATCTGCTCGGGCGCCAGCCAGAGCGGGAACACCCCCGCGAAGTGCTCGATCAGCACCCCGACGAAACGTTCGAGACTCCCGAACGGGGCGCGGTGGACCATGACCGGGCGGTGTTTCTGGTTGTCCGCGCCGTTGTAGCTCAGATCGAACCGTTCGGGCAGGTTGTAGTCGACCTGGACGGTGCCGAGCTGCCACTCGCGCCCGATGACGTCTTTGACGACGAAGTCGATCTTTGGGCCGTAGAACGCGGCCTCGCCGGGTTCGAGGCTGACCTTTGCGCCGAGCTCCTCGGCGGCCTCCTTGCACGCCGCCTCGGCCTTGTCCCAGACAGCGGGGTCTCCGACGTACTTCGTGCTGTCGGGGTCGCGCAGCCCGACGCGGACGCGGAAGTCCTTGAGACCCAGCGTCTCGAACGCGATCTTCACGAGCTTGAGGCAGCCCCGCACCTCGTCGCCGACCTGATCCTCGCGGCAGAACAGGTGGGCGTCGTCCACGGTGAAGCAACGCACGCGGGTCATGCCGCTGAGCTCGCCCGACTGCTCCCATCTATAGACGGTCCCGAACTCGCTGAGCCGGATCGGCAGGTCGCGGTAGCTCCGCGGCTGGCTGTCGTAGATCTTGATGTGGTGCGGGCAGTTCATCGGCTTGAGGAGGTACCCCTCGATGTCGCCGTCGGCCATCATGTTCGAGAGATCGGCGCACGAGCAGCCGTCCTCGCTGACGCCCTTGAGGAAATCCCGCTCCATCACCGGCACGAACTGGCTGTCGGCGTAGTAGGGGAAGTGCCCGGAGGTCTTGTAGAGGTCCAGCTTGCCGATGTGGGGGCAGAACACGTCGGAGTAGCCCATCTTGCGCAGCTCGCCCCCGATCCAGTCCTGCAACTCCTTGCGGATCACCGACCCGCGTGGCGTCCACAGGATCAGCCCCTGCCCGACGGTCTCGTCGATGTGGAAGAGCTGCAGCTTCTTGCCGAGCACGCGGTGGTCGCGCTTCTTGGCTTCTTCCAGGCGTTCGAGGTGTGCCTTGAGGTCCTTCTTGTCGTAGAACGCGGTGCCGTAGACGCGGGTCAGGCGGTCGGAGTTCTCATCGCCGTGCCAGTAGGACGACGCGAGCGACATGATCTTGAATCCGCCGATCTTGCCGGTGCTCGGGATGTGCGGTCCGCGGCAGAGATCCTCCCAGTCCTTCCCGGGCTCACCGGTCGCGTAGAAGGACAGCGAGTCCGCGCCGGCCTTGATCGCTTGCTCGGCGTTGTCGATCTTGTATTTGCTGCCCTCGCCCTTCAGCTTGGCCAGGCCCTCGTCGAGGGAGAGGTCGTAGCGTGTGAACCGCCGGTTGTCTTTGACGATCTTCTTCATCTCCGACTCGATCGCCTCGAAGTCGCCCTCCTTGAGCGGGCGGTCCTCGGGGAAGGCGATGTCGTAGTAGAAGCCGGTGTCGAGGGGCGGGCCGTAGACGAGCTGGGCGCCGGGCACGATCCGCTGGATCGCCTCGGCCATGACGTGGGCGGTCGAGTGACGCAGCAGGTTGAGGGCATCGGGATCGTGCTCACCGTCGCGGGTCTTCGGGGTCAGCAGGACGAGTTGGCAGTCGGTGTCGATGGGCGCGTGCAGGTCGCGGACCTCGCCGTCGACCTTGCAGCCGACGCAGGCGCGCGCCAGGCGCTCGCCGATCGACATCGCGACATCGAACGCGGAGACCGCGCTCTCGAACTGTTTGACCGATCCATCCGGCAGCGTGATCCGCGGCATCGTCGTCCTCTCGTGCGTGCCCGGTGTCGGGAGACCCGAACAAAGCCAGACTAGGCCCGCCGGCGTGTCCGATCGCCGGCCCCAAGCCGCCATCGTAGGAGACGCGCCGGGGCGTGTGGGCGCGCGGGCCCTGTCCTGCCATCGGCCGGGGATCCGAAAAAAACTTTGAATATCATGGATCAATATATATCCATCTTCGATATATACTGTGTCGGAACCCGACGGAGACCACCATGCTCAGCCTCAAGCCCGATCACTCTGAACTCGTTGTGCTCGCCATCCTCGGGCAGGCTCCCTCGTACGGCTATTCGATCTCCAAGGCGATCGCCGCCCGGTCGGACGGTGACCTCAAGCTGGCGCCCTCGAACCTCTACCCACTGCTGACCAAGCTGGAGAAGCAGGGCCTGGTCACCACGGCTTGGGAAGAGGTGAAGGCGGGCACCTCCGACCCCGATGCGGGCGGGCGGAAGCGCAAGTGGTACCGTTTGAGCGCCAAGGGCAAGAAGCGTCTCGCCCAGCATGTCGAGTCCATGCGGCGTATGCAGGACATCCTGGACTCGTTCGTTCAGAACAGCGGGGCGCTGGCATGAATGGAGAGACCGGCGACCAACCCACCCGGACACGCACGCGGCCGAGAAGGGGAGCGGACGTCAAGCCGTCCGCTCCCGACTCGGTCGAATCCTGGCTCGACATGCTGGTATCCATGCTGGCGCTTCCGAAGCAGGAGCGTGAACGCGTCCGCGACGAGCTCGAAGACCATCTCCGATCCCGCATCGACGACCTGCTGATCACCGGGCTGACCGAGCCCGAAGCGTTGAAACAGGCGGCCAGCGAACTCGGCGAGACCGCCGACCTGGCCAGACAGATCTCTCACGCACACGGACCCCCAAGGAAAAGGACATACGCCATGCACGCAGCACTCTTCGCACTCGCCGGTTCGATCGCCGCGGTCGGCATCTCGCTCTCGGGCGGAGGATCGGCCCCGAACACCGTCAATGGCATCCCGGTGGTTTCGGATGTGCCGATCGTCGGGATGGCGGCCCGGGGCGTGCAGCCTCTCGACCGAGAGGTTCGCGTGAGCCTGCGCGACACAACGCTCGGGGCGGTGATCGGAGCCGCGACCACCCACGCCGACCGCCCCGTGCTGGTGCATTGGGACGTTCTGGCGGGAAGCGGTATCGAGCCTGATCACCCGATCGACTTCGACGTGGATCCGCTGCCGCACTACCTCGTGCACGATCTGCTGACCGAGTACTTCCTGCGTGAGTTGGGCGATGACACGCTGGCCGCCCACACCTCGGAGGACCTGTTCGAGATCAGCACGCGCTCGCATTTCGACCGCCGATCGACCGAGCGGCGGACGTATGACCTGTCGGCCTTCGCGTCGAGCCCCGCACGCCTCAGCGCGCAGTCAGCCCGAGGACGATCGCCGGCCCAGCCGACCGGTTCGGGCGTGTACGACGTCATGCAGGCGATCACAAGCCACGTCTCGCCTGTCGATTGGTCCAGCGAAGGGGGTGACCTGGCGACCATGACCGTGGTCGGCACATCGCTGATCGTGACCGCGCCGGAGCGCATGCACGAGGACACCGGATCGCTGCTCGAAGAGTTGCACCAGGAAAGGGACGCCCAGCAGGCCCGCGAAGCGGAGGTCACCCGGCGTCTGGCTGCCAAGGTCCGGGAGGAGTACGAGCGGGTCGTTCAGAGGCGCTACGTGTTGGCCGAACAGCTCAGGAGCATGGAGACCGAGCATTCCCGGCTCCAGTTCCAGTTGAACATGGGGAAGGACCTCGGCGAAGACGAACTGGCCGGGATCAGAAAGCGGAGCGACGCGATCGTGTTGGAGATGGAGCGGATCTCGTTCGATCTCGGCGAGATCGAAGGGCGGGTCGGGTTCCTGCAGTCTCGGCTGATAGAGGCGGAGTACGCCGAGCTGATGTGATCCGGGCGGCCAGGCGGCGTCCCCGGCGTCGCGGGCAGGGCGGCGGCTTCCCCGATATCCTTGAGGCGGAGACCCCCGCCGCCATGATCTGCCCGTTCTGCAACGCCAACGACGACAAGGTCATCGACTCCCGCCCGACCGAGGGCGGGGCGGTCATCCGAAGGCGGCGGGCGTGCCTCAGGTGCGATCGCCGCTTTTCCACCTACGAACGGGTCGAGCAGGCGAGCCGCCTGATGGTTGTCAAGAAGGACGGCTCCCGTGTGCCGTTCAACACGGACAGCATCGTTCGGGGGGTCTCCAACGCCTGCGGCAAGCGCCCGATCCCCGAAGACATCAAGCGGCAACTCGCCGAACAGGTCGAGGAAGAGCTCCACACCGAGTTCGAGCGGGAGGTCGCCAGTGAGGTCATCGGCGAGCGTGTGATGTCCAGGCTCCGCCACATCGACCGCGTCGCGTACATCCGCTTCGCGACCGAGCACCTCCAGCTCTCCACGCTCGAAGAGATCCAGCGTGAGCTCGATGATCTCGCGTCACGCCCGATGGAGAGCCCCGAGCAGACCAACCTGTTTGCCGGCCCGAAGCGTTCGCACAAGAAGCCCTGACGCCCGTTCCCAGATCCTCACCACCGTCTTTGTCCCAGGTACTCCCATGCCCACCAAACAGCATCACACCGCCGCCGACTGTTTCTCCGACCTCGCCGACCGCGGCATCGTCCGGGATGGCATGACCTGCATGGTCGGGGGTTTCGGTCTCTGCGGTATCCCAGAGCAGCTCATCATCGCGCTCCGCGAGTCGGGCGTGAAGGGCATCACGTGCGTCTCCAACAACGCCGGGGTGGATGACTGGGGCCTCGGGCTGCTCCTGGCGACCAAGCAGATCAGAAAGATGGTGTCCAGCTACGTCGGCGAGAACGACGAGTTCGCCCGCCAGTTCCTCGCCGGTGAGCTCGAGGTCGAGTTCAACCCCCAGGGGACGCTGGCCGAGCGTGTCCGCGCGGGCGGCGCGGGGATCCCCGCGTTCTTCACCGCGACCGGTGTCGGCACCCAGGTCGCCGAGGGCAAGGAGACCCGCACGTTCGCCAGCCCCAACGGGGGCAAGGAGCGCGAGTTCGTCATGGAGACCGGGATCTTCGGCGACCTCGCGCTGGTCAAAGCCTGGAAGGCGGACCGGTTCGGCAACCTGATGTACCGGCGCACCGCCCGCAACTTCAATCCAGAGATGGCGACCGCCGCCGCGTTCACGATCGCCGAAGTCGAGGAAGTCATCGACGGCGCGTTCGACCCCGACGAGGTCCACACGCCGGGCAACTACGTCGACCGGTTCGTCGTGACGGTGTCCGAGAAGCGGATCGAACAGCGGACGGTGAGCGCGTCTCCGGGCTGAGGCGTGTCGGGTCAGGACGACAAACCCGCGCATATCCGGGAGCGCCGGCATGCTCTGCGCTGGATGCTGTTCTCGTTCGGATCGTTCCTGCCCGCGCCGTTCTTCGTAGGGGTGTTGCTGGTGTGGGTGTTCGTCGCCAAGCCGGGGCGGAGTGGGGGGCTGTCGAGATGGGATTGGTTGACGTTCGCTGCACTCGCCGGGGGGTTTGTCGTCTCGGTCGCCCTGATGTGTCGGCGGGCGGACTACCACTACGCCGAGATGCGCCGTGCTCGCAACGAGCAGGTCGTCGCCGCGCACCGCGCGGCGGCCCGCGGCGACCACACCGCCCTCGACGCGGCCAGGGAACGCAAGATGCTGTTGGCTCTCGTCCCCGCCATCCTGACCGTGGTCGGTCTGGGTATAGCCTTCTGGCTGGTGTTGTGATAGGCCTCCGGCACGCGCGATGATCTCACCGGCCTCTGCTCATCGTTCATCTTCTGAGTCTATCTCTTCAACTGAGTGGGGTTCTTGCTCGTCCAACTCGCAGGGTATGAACAGCCCGTCGAGTCTCGGGCGACCGGTGATCGCGTACGCCAACGCAGGCAGGCCGATGACAACCAGCCCGGCGACCGGGTTGCGCCCTCCCAGGAGGTGCCCGCCGGACCGGATCTGCTGCGTGACAAAGTCGATGGCGCTGAGCACGAACGCCAGCCCGACGACCGCCGCGACGACGCGGAGAATCGCGTTGCACCGCCGGGGCAGCCACATGGCGGCGACCACGCCGAGGCACACCACGCAGAGCCCCGCGTAGACCGACGCGGCGCTCGGGGTCCATGCGGGCATCAGCGGCGCGAGCGCCGCGAGAAACCCGACGAACACGATCGAAAGCAGGACTCGCATCCGATCCTCCGCCAGAGACAATATACTGTCGGA
This sequence comes from Phycisphaerales bacterium UBA6054, assembly GCA_002429045.1. Taxonomy (GTDB): domain Bacteria; phylum Planctomycetota; class Phycisphaerae; order Phycisphaerales; family UBA1924; genus UBA6054. The sequence goes on along the minus strand of DIYM01000048.1, from coordinate 10,348 downwards.
CGGAGACCATCATGCCATTGACCCGTGACCAGATCGCCGCCCGTGCCGCCCAGGAACTCGGGGACGGCTACGTCGTGAACCTCGGCATCGGCATGCCGACCCTCGTCGCCAACCACATCCCCGACGGCATCGACGTCTGGCTGCAGTCCGAGAACGGTTTGCTCGGCATCGGGCCCTTCCCGACCGACGACAACGTCGACGCCGACCTGATCAACGCCGGCAAGCAGACCATCACCGCCCGGGAAGGCGCCGCGTCTTTCTCGTCATCCCAGTCCTTCGCCATGATCCGCGGCGGGCACATCGACGCCTGCATCCTCGGCGCCATGCAGATCTCCCAGGAGGGCGATATCGCCAACTGGATGATCCCCGGGAAGATGATCAAGGGCATGGGGGGCGCGATGGATCTCGTGGCCGGCGTCAAGCGCGTCATCGTGACCATGGAGCATAACTCCAAAAAGGGCGACGCCAAGATCCTCAAGGAGTGCACGCTGCCCCTGACCGGCAAGCGCTGCATCGACATGATTATCACGGATCTCTGCGTGCTCGTGATGGACGAGCAGCGGCGGCGCTTCCGCCTGACCGAACTGGCTCCCGGCGTGACCGTCGACGACGTCCGCGCCAAGACCGAGGCCGAGATCATCGCCGAAGACGAGCCGGCGGTGGTGGGGGTGTGATCTGGGAACCCTGGAGCCGCTCCGATCGAACCGGCTTGGGATGAGCGGTCGCGGGTCTGAGATCGATTCATCGAAGAGCGTGCCGCTCCGGGGTCGCCTGAAGAGATCCGCAGCGATTGGCTCGGCAACGGCGCTGTGCCTGCTGGCATTGCTGGCGGTGCTCGGTGTGTATGACATCACCGCGCCGTACCGCTATGACCGCCAACTCGTCGGTCGTCTTCGATCGATCGATGATCGGCAATCGGCCGAGCGCGCGGTCGGGGCGCTCGGTGTGGTCCTCGATCATCCGGACGGTTCGTGGACGGCCATCACCTACAAGGACGCGCACAGCTTTGGCTACCCCTCCGTCGCGATTGCCCGCACCAGCGACGGTCGGTGGTACAAGGCCCGCGAACACCACTGCGGTTTATTCGTGATCTACAGCGGGCTTCGTGCGGATCGGCAGCAACTCTATTCAGATGCGCCCGATGCTCGGTACTGGAAGGACCGGGACGCTCGTCTCGTGCTGCTCCATCAGATCGAAACGGTCCCGGATCCCGTCCGTCAGACGGGCTTGCTGGCGGAGCTTGGCTTCACAGCGTTTCGGTGATCACCGGCACGGCCGGGGTCATCGATGGACTCGGACCCTGCGTACGGTGTCCTGCCGCTTGGGCCGGGCGCTGGGTGCCCATCGCATCGAGATCGAGCGGTTTTCTCTATCTTCGCAACTCGCACATTCTTCGGATTTTTGGTTCGATCCGCGTGACCGGGCCGGCCGCTTCTCGCTGATGGGAGCGATTGTTTCTGTTCCGCAGTCAGAGCGAGCCCGATCCGGGCTTCAGAGGAGATCCCATGCCATCCCGAGTTGTGTTCTATGCCGTCATCGCGACGGTGCCCGCTGTCGTTGTGCCCGCGTCGGCGAACCTCATCGCCAACGGTTCGTTCGAGGACTCGTCTCTGGACCCCGGGGCGACCTGGATCCCGATGGGTGCGGGAGATACCTCGATCACGGGCTGGACCACGGTCGGTGCCGGGGTCGACTACATGCGAACGATCCTCGCCGCGTCAGACGGCGAGCGCAGCATCGATCTCAACAACATCACCTCGGGCGGCGGCATCGCCCAGACGTTCGCGACCAACGCCGGTTGGATCTACACCGTCGAGTTCGATCTCTCCGCCAACATGTACGGGGGGCCGTCTCCGAAAGTCATGTCCGTTGCCGCGGCCGGGCAGAGTGCCGAGTTCGAGTTCGATTACATCGCCGCCGGTTCCACCGCCTCCGATCCCGCCTGGGAACGTATCTCGTGGACGTTCGTCGCGTCGGGCTCGCTGAGCACGCTGACGTTTACGGGCATCAGCGGCGGGGTGTTCGGCGCGGACATCGACAACGTCGTCGTCACCGGCGCGATCCCCACGCCGGGCGCCGTCGGGCTCGGGTTTGCCGGCATGCTGCTCACGTTCCGCCGACGACGCTGAGTCGCATCGGCGATGACCGCGCACGCTCCCGCGTCTCGGAGAGGGGGCGGCGGCGTCGTACATCGACGCTCGCAACGCGTCACCCGAGCAGCGATCTCAGGCGCTCTGCCAGCGTGAACTCCGTCAGGTCGCTCAGTTCCCCCGCATCGAAGAACAGCCCGCCGCACTTCGAGCAACTGTCGTACTCGATGTGGCTCTGCTTCGGGTCGCGGTGCACGCTGAGGCGGCTGCGATCTCGGGGGCACTCCAGAGGCCGAGGGCGCGAGTCGGGCTCGCTCGTCCCCAGATCGTCGAGGGCGTCGAGCGTCTCGCCGTGGTCGAGCATCGCTCGCCGGATCTCTTCCAACTCGCCCTTGTCGAGCCAGACCCCGCCGCAGGTGGGGCAGCGGTCGATCGGAACCGGGCCAAGCACGATGCGGCTCATCGGCTCTCCGTCTTTGGGGCAGGAAATCAGTCCTTCGTTCATGGTGCCTCCCGCGGCGTGTTTCCCGCTCCAGAGGGTACACTGCGGCGGGGACCGGCGGGCATCCGCCGTTGGAACGCACACCGATTCACAGAGAGGATTGCATCATGGCCAACTATCCCATCCAGGACGTCGAGGGCATCGGGCCGACGTACGGCGCCAAGCTCGAACAAGCGGGGATCACGAACACCGACGCGCTGCTCGCGGCCGTCCGAACCCCATCCGATCGCAACGCGTTGGCCGAGAAGACCGGCCTCGACACCAAGCAGATCCTCAAGTGGGGTAACATGGTCGATCTGTACCGCATCAAGGGCGTCGGCAGCGAGTTTTCCGAGTTGCTCGAAGCCGCCGGCGTCGACACCGTGCCAGAACTCGCCCAGCGTCGTGCCGACAACCTCGCCGCCAAGATGGTCGAGGTCAACGACGCCAAGAGCCTGACCCGACGCGTCCCGTCCGAGGACGAGGTCGCGGGCTGGATCGATCACGCCAAGACCCTCGACCGCATGATCGAGTACTGAGACGCTTCCAGCCGGGGCAGACATCGGAGCGGGCCGCCCCACAGGGCG
>DIYM01000048.1:0-7139 GCA_002429045.1 Phycisphaerales bacterium UBA6054 | reverse complement strand
AGGGCGGCCCGCTCTTGTTCTTGTCGTATCAGTTCCCGGTCGGCTCAGGGCTCCGGTTCGCCCGGAACGCCCGCGGGCTCGGTGTCATCGCCCGCCCCGGGATCGCTCTCGGACAACTCGCCCAGCCCCGTGTCGATCAATCGCTGCAACTCATCGGAGAGATCGAACGCGGGAGGCTCGGCGGGCAGTTCCTTCTCGTCGGCCTTCGCCCGCGCCGCCTCGATGAACGCGAGCACTTCCTCGTCGGTGGTGTTCTTGGGCACCTTGACGCGGATGACGCCCGATTGGAAGTTCAGCGTGATCACCTCGTTGTCGGTCGCGTTCGCCTTGAGCGGCTGGAGGACCTCGATCAGGTCCGACTCGTCGATCCGATTCCCGGTGAGGCCGTAGGTCACGCGTTCGAGTTGCTTCATGCCATCGGCCTGCTGCTCTTCGGTGAGGCCCGAGTCTTGGAAGTAGGATCGGCCGGTGCCCATCGCCATCGCCGCGGGGATCAGCGGGCTGTCCTCCAGTGCCGCGAAGATGCTGCCGAGTTGCTCGAAACTGACGTCCTTGTCGCGGAACCGCTGGACGAACGACTCTACGACCGCCAGCGACTCGGCCTTCTCGGCCTCATCGACCGGGGCGTTCTCGATCGCCGCGGTCATGCCCTTCTCGATGCCGGTCGCTGCCCAGCCCCGCGCGTTCACCGCGACGAAGATGCCGAGCCCGACCACGATCAGCACGAGGATCGCCAGCACGACGCCGCAGCCCACAAGCCAGTTGCCCCGCCTGGTGGTGTGCAAGATATTGTCCGCTGATCCGAGTCCCATGGTGTGTCCCCTGCGCTTCTGGCATGTTGATGCACCGGCGGGCGATCTGCCCGACGTACTATCTTATTCGGAAAAGCCCGCCCCGCGTTGCACACGCGTGTTCCCGACATGACCCCGACGAGACCGCGACATGACCAGGCCCGAATGGTTCGACGCCCACCTCGATCTCGCGTATCTGGCCGAGACGGGCCGGGATATGCACGCCGATCCGGGCCAGGCACGCGGGCGGCACCAGCCCGTCAGCGTGACGCTGCCGGCGATGCACGCCGCCGGGGTCACCCACTGCCTGGGCACGATCTTCACCGAGCCGACCGACCCCGACGATCCCGAGCGGGAGACCGCCCCGTTCGCGTACGCCGACGGCGACGCACTCGGCGCGTGGAAAGCGGGCATGCGTCAGCTCAAACTCTACCACGCGTGGCGTGACGCCGGGCTGATCCAGCTCATGCCCGCACGCGGGATGAGGGCCCCTGACTCCGAAGCGCCGGCCCGAGTCGGGGTGCTGATGGAAGGCGCCGACCCGATCGAGACACCCGAGCAGCTCGACGACTGGGCCCGAGCCGGCGTCATCGCGATCGGGCTGGCATGGGCGCGCCGATCGCGCTACGCGGGGGGCAACGCGACCCCGATCGATGATCCCGACGCCGGGCTCTCGGGGCTCGCCCATGAGTTGATCCCGCGAATCGATGCGCTCGGGATCGTGCACGACCTCTCGCACCTGTCCCAGCGTGCCTGCGACGAGCTGCTCGAACGCACCGAGGCATCCGTGATCGCCTCGCATTCGAACTGCCGGGCGCTGATGGGAGACGACGACGCGCAAGGGGCCCAGCGTCATCTCGCGGATCGCACGATCAAGGAGGTCGCCCGCCGCGGCGGCATGGTGGGCATCAATCTGCTCTCCGACTTTCTCGACCCATCTGTCCAGCGTGGGCAGCGTGCTCCGGTCGATCGCGTGGCCGATCATATCGAACGTGTCTGCGAACTGACAGGTTCCACGGACCATGTCGGGCTCGGCTCCGACGCCGATGGCGGGTTCGGGGCCGATCGGCTGCCCGAGGGGATCGACGCGCTGTCCGATCTCCCAGCGATCACCGGCGTGCTCGCGCAACGCGGCTGGGCGGACGCCGATCTCGAGAAGCTCCGCCGAACGAACTGGCTCTCGTTCTGGGGCTGGTGAGCAGGGGCCCTCGGGCCTCCCCCGGCTCAGCGTCCTCCGAGCTTGGCCCGCACCGGCTTGAGCCGGACCGTCACCTCGCCGCGGAGCACGTCGCCCGACTGCCGAAGATCCCAGGATGCGTAGCGGATCTGACCGATCAGACCGAGGACCGGATCGGCGCCCAGGCCCATCGCGTCGATCAACGCGTCGGGTCGGGCGATCCCCTGCGTCACAACGTCCGAACCATCGGCGCGATCTCGCGACGCGAGCACGCGTTCCCAGGCCTCCCGCCCGAACCTCGCGTTGCCGGCGACGTCCGCGCCCCCGTCACCGATCGCGATCGACACGACGCCCGACCCGTCGTCCGCCCCGGCGCGGAAGCACCAGGCGACGCGGGTTTTGCCCGAGGCCCACCCGACCGCCCGCGGGCCGCGCCCCGACGGCAGGATGTGCGTGCGGACCGCGTCGGGGAACAGGCCCCGATGGGCGGGCGGCTCGTCGCCACCGATCATCGTGCTCATCATCAGATCGGTCTGCTCGGGGAACTGCCCGTCGGTGGCAGCGCAGCCGTTGATCATCGCCGTCAACTGCCCGGAACCCTCCGTGCCGGGCTCGCGCAGGGCCATCGCGTACCCGTTGGGGAAGCGGAGCGGCGTGCCGATCGGCTCGGACTCGGGTCCGAGACCGAGCAGGATCGTGTCCGAGCCGTTCCAGGGTTCGCCCGCCATCGCCACCGCCAGCAACGCGTCGCCGCCGATCGAATCGAGAAGATCGACGGGGGCGCCGTGGCGGAACCGTCCCCGGGCGGCGAACCTCGCGGTGAGCGCTCCCGGAGCCCCGCGGGTCACGACGACGAGAGGTTGCTCCCGCGTTGTACCGGATCGCACGGAGACAATCGCCGACCATCCGTCATCGTCTATCGGCACGCCAAGCGACCGCGCTCGCGAGGCGTTGGTGTTCACCGGCGGTTGCACGCCGGCTGCCTGATCGGCTCCGCCCAATCGGGCCCGGAATCGTGCGAGCGTCCGATCGACGAGCGTGGCGTTCCGGACAGGCGACAGCACGATCCGCCAGGCTTCGCCGTCGCGCACGAGCGCCATACCCGTCTGCCCGGTGTCGACCGTGTACACGGCATATCCCGAGGCGATCCGCCTGGGCACCGCACCGAGCCTGTCACGCAACCGGCGGGCTGTCGAGTCCGCCACGGTGCTTACGAGGAGCCAGCCCCGATCGGCCGCCCCGATCACGCCCAGCACGCCGCCGTTGCCCATCCCTTCCAAGCCGATGACCACCGGCCCGCCCAGCAGCGAGTTCGCCGCCTCGGTTTCTGTCATCCCCAAGCGCTGGGCCAGCGCCGTCCACGACCGCGCCGTCTCGCCCAGCAACCCCATCCCCCGCACCCAAGAGATCGTCGCGGCCTCCGCCGACACCGGGGTGTGGTCGCCGTCCGGTATCGGCCCGACCAACCCCGAGGAGCGTCCGGGCCCGTTCAGCACCGCGATCAGATCGAGCCCGGGAGGCACGAGATCCATCAACGCGTACGGGTCAACGCCCGTGACGAGTCCGTTCTGTGGTGCTGTTGGGCCGCCCTCCGGGCCCGAGGCGGGCCCGGGCATCTTGGGCTGGCCCGCTCCCGCCACGCCGAACACCATCGATACCAGGGCGACCCACAGCCTGCCACTCGCGGGCCCCAACCGGTCGCGTCGCCGACCCCGAGCGTGCGGATTCCGTCGGCTTGGATTCACGGCAGTTCTTCGGCGACCCAGCCACCGCGTGACTCGGAGGCGCCGTCGGTCTCCGAAGAATCCGGTTCTTCGGTCGGGCTCGCCTCGATCTGCCAGCCGAACGACGCGGTGACGAGCGAGACCGTGCCACGCCGATCGCTCACGAAGTGCGCGTGCGCTTTGTCGTGCGATTCGATCAGGAGGAGCCCGCCGCCCTCGATGGTCACCATGCGGTACCCGCTCAGATCGTGTCCGCCCAACGAGCCGCCGAGATCACCGCGATCGATCTCGAACCGGTATTGGTGTCCCGAGCGATTCCCGGGAACACCTGCCGCCAGGGGGGCGATCGCTCTTGCGCCCTGCCTCGGTGTGGGGATCAGCGGCACCGAAGCGCGAACGAGTCTGGCGCTGTCTCGTACCCCGCCCGCGGCCTCATCGGCGTCGGCGTGGATGGCACGGGCGACATCCGAGATCGGGGTCTCGGGAGTCCCCAGCGACGCCAGGCGGGGCATGGCACGCTGCGTGACCGCCACCGTTCCCAGCGCGAGCAACGCGGCCAGCCCGATGCCCAATCTCGCCTGACGCACCGCCCGGTGCGCCCGCGCCGGCAGGAACCGGTGTTTGCGGTCGAGAGCCGCGAGGACATCCGCGGACAGGTCCGGGCAGTCGATCGGATCACGCAAGGCCCGGATCGCTTCCATTGTCTCGGCTACATCGCGCTGGCGGGAGGCGTCGTGACGCAACGCCCGGTTGACCTCCCGGCGTGTCTGATCATCGACCGCGCCGTCCAGAACGGCGTCGATCAACGAATCCGGGATCCGCCCCGGAGCGTCGTCCTCTCGGAAGGGCTTCGGAGCGTTCACCGCCAGACCTCCTCGAGCCTGGCACTGACCTTCTTCTGGTCTTGGAACACCTGGCGGAGTCTCCGCCGGCCACGGTGAAGATGGCTCTTGACCGTGCCCTCGGGCATGCCGAGATGCTCGGCGATCAACGCGATCGGCCAATCCAACTGATGGAAAAGCACGAGCACCTCACGCTGCTCCTCGCTCAGCAGCATCAGCGACGACTGGAGCGCATCACGCTGCACCTCCTGGCGTTCCTCGTCGTGCACGCCCGTCTCCGGCGCCCAACCCGTCGTCTGGTTCCCGAAAGAACCGACAAAGTCGGTGTCGTACGCCGGCTTCGATTTCGCCATCGCGTTCATGTACAGGCGGCGGGCGATCGTGAACAGCCACGTCGAGAACCGGAAGCGGAAGTCGAACCGGTGCAGGTTGTTGAGCACCCGCACGAACGCTTCTTGGACGATGTCCTCGGCGACATCGGGGCGGCCGCACATCCGCAGCAGATAGGCGTACACGGACTGCTGATGGGCCCGGATCAGCTCACCGGCAGCGGAGCGGTCGCCCGCCGCCGCACGCGCGATTAAATCGGCTTCTTGAGCTCGCTCCATGCGCCCTCCAAGTCTGCTCGGTTCGGCAACGCGCCCGGATCGGGGCGTGCGGGGTCATAGACAGCATACCAGCCGATCGGGCGGACGGATGCATCGTTTCCGCGATCCACGGATCTCCGGAGAGAATCTGCGCCTGCAAGAAAAACCGGCCCGATGGGCCGGTTTTCGAGAGAGCTGTGCGTTCTGTGGAGGCTCCGAGCCCAACGCCCGGGCCGAGGCCGCTTACGAGCGGCGGCGTCGGCCCGCGACCAGGCCGCCCAGCCCCAGCAGGGCCAGGGCCGACGGAGCCGGGACGAACTCGCCCTCGACCTTCGTGATGAACCGGAACGAGCTTCCCTCGAAGATGATGTTGTCGTCGGTGCGGAGGAAGGTCCCGTTGGTCCAGAGGATGTCGCCGTTGCCGAGTTCGTACCCGGCGCGGGTGCCGAAGTCGAGGCCCGCGACGATGCCCATGTCGTTGCCGAACATGTCGTACATGTACACACCCGAGGGGGTTGAGAACCCGCCGACCAGCAGGTTGCCGTCGATCGTGCGGTTGATCTGTTGCGGGAAGTCGATCCCGGTCACGCCGTCCGAAGAGACCAGGTTGCCCTGGTAGGTCCCGTCGAGCGAATAGATCTCCAGCCCGTCGTTGCCGCTGTCGATGTTCGACATCAGCAGGTTGCCGTTGTAGAAGGTCACGTCGAAGTAGGACGTGTCCGCCGGGTCACGACCGTTGAACTGGCCGGTGATGGCGCCCGAACCCGCATCGATCGTGATGATGCCGCGCCCGAAGTTGTCCGAGTCCGAGCCCATCGCCACGTACACGGTGTTGCCGAACTGGTGCATCCCGCGGATGTTGTTCAGGTCGCCCGTGTCGGCGCCGATCGAGCCGATGTAGCTCTGCGACACGGTGTCGAAACGCCAGATCCGGTCAGCGATCTGGTCGGAGATCCAGATCTCGCTGCCAACCTCGATCGCTTCGATCGGGGTCAGCCCGCCCGTGTAGCCGTCCGAGGCGGCCGCGGCGGCGATGTCGATCCAGTTCTCGTTCAGGATCGCGCCGTTGTCGGAGTTCAACAGCAGCACGCGGTCCAGCGTGGAGTCCACCACGAGCAAGCCGCAGTTGTCATTCCCGCCTGGGACGGCGTGGGCGAACCCGGCGGCCAGCGAAACAGCGGCAAAGGCGTTGATTGCAGTCTTCATGTCTCTCTCACTCTCTCTGTGAACACGGAGCGGGCCGGACGGTCTGCCGCACCAAACTCCAGGGCTCTCTCTCCCCAAGATCATGAGCATAGTCGATCCCTATATCCTTTCAAGCAAAGAAATAGTGATCGGTTCACTTGCATGTTCTCGGTCTGCGTTTGGAGCCGAATGTGCGGCCTGAGACCCTTTCAACGGGCGAACAGATCGGGTGCCGACATCCGATAACTGTATCGCCCGGGCGATCTCTTCGGACATAATCTCAACCGGTCAGATCGCATCGAGCGGGGTATGGGCGTTCCAAAATGAGGAAAGACCCGCGCATGGCGGGTCTTTGTGCGGATCGTGGTGTCGGGCGATCAAGCCCGCCGGGGGCTTGGTCCGGGCTCAGCCGGCGATGGCTTTGACGACCGCGCCGGTGTAGCGCTGGCGGTGGCCGGTCTTGCGCTCGTAGGTGTTCTTGGTGCGGAACTTGCGGATGACGAGCTTGTCGCCCATCACCACGGGCTCGGTGATCTCGAGGGTGACCTTGGCACCGCTCACATAGGGCGTGCCGAGCTTGGCCGAGCCTCCGGGCTCGCCGACCACGAGGACCTTGTCGACCTCGATGGTGTCGCCGGCTTTCGACTCGCCCCCGTTGACCAGGTCGATCAGGATCGGCTCGTCCTGCTGGACCTTGCGCTGCCCGCCGGATTCTTCGATAATGGCGTAGGTGGACATATGTGGTGCTCCGATCAGCTGCCGCACGGTGCTCGGGGCGGGCGGAGGACGCCCGGCTCGGGTCCCGGACCGTCGCGGGGTCGAGATACTAGCCC
>DIYM01000040.1:2870-5356 GCA_002429045.1 Phycisphaerales bacterium UBA6054 | reverse complement strand
CCAAGGGCTTCGCGATCCTCATCATCACGAACCAAGGCGGCATCGCCCGAGGGGGGGGCGGCATCGCCGACATCGACGCCTGCCACGACGCGCTCCGCGCCCAACTCCCGCTGGACCACCCCGACCCGCCGCACGTGCCCCACCCGATCGCTCACACGCTCATCGACGCGTGCTACAGCGCACCCCACCACCCCGCTGGCACCGTGGAACGCTTCGCGGCCGATCACGCGTGGCGCAAACCCGGGCCGGGCATGGTCCGGTCCGCCGCCCGCGAACTCGGGCTCGACCTCGCGACATCGTGGATGATCGGTGACAAGCAGCGGGACCTCGACGCCGCCGTCGCCGCCGGTCTCCACCCCGACCACACCGTCCAGGTCACCGCCGACGGCATCGACACGGCCCCCCCAACCGCAACACCCCTCAACAAACCGGGCGCGATCGTCCCCGATCTGGAGTCCGCAGTCGACCACATCGAGCGGGTGCTCGCACCGAGATCGCCCGTCCAGGCCGAACGCGTCACGCTCCGCGCCGCGAGCAACGACGCCCTGTCCGACCGGCGCACACGCGACACCGTCACCGCCGCCGCGCGGGGCATCGCCGAACGCACCGGCATCCGTCTCCTCGAACTCGAGATCGATCACGCCTCGGTCACCGCCACCATCGCCACCCACCGGCTCGCGGCCGTCGCGTTCCTCAACGAACTGCGACGCACCACCAACGCCTGGCACGCCCGGACCCGAGACACCCCACTCTTCCCAGAACGCGACGGATGAAAGCGAGCCGACCGACACCCCTCCGCCTGCTCGTCGTCCTGCCGTCCTGGCTGGGGGACACCGTCATGGCAACGCCGACCCTCCGGCGCCTACGCCTGGCACTGCCGGGGGCCTACATCGGCGCCCTGGCACGCCCCGGCATCGACCAACTGCTCGACGGCTCCGACCTGATCGACGAGATCCACACCTTCCAGCCGCACGGCATCATGGCCCCCAAACGCGCCGCGTCCAAGGTCCGCGGACGCGCCTACGACACCGCCCTCCTGCTCACCAACTCCTTCTCCACCGCGCTCATCACGAGGCTCGCGTTCATCCCCAGACGCATCGGCTACAACCGCGACTCACGCGGCGTCCTGCTCACCGATCCGGTCCAGCCCCCCCGGAACCCCGACGGGTCCTGGAAACTCACGCCCGCCGTCGACTACTACTGGAATCTCGCCGGCCATCTCCTGGGCGACGAACCGATCGACTGGTCCATCCACACGCCCGCCGACTGCAAAGCCGTCCCGCTCGCCCTGCCCGCCCAGACCCGGATGGAACTCCCGATCAGCAACGACAACCGCCGACGCGCCGACGACATCCTCAACCGCACCGGCATCGCCGACCGCCCCTTCGCCATCCTCAACCCGGGCGGCAACAACCCCGCCAAGCGATGGCCCGCCGAGCGCTACGCCACGCTCGCCGACCACCTGATCCGTGCGCACAACCTCAGCGTGCTGCTCAACGGCTCGCCCTCCGAATCAGAACTGTGCGACCGGATTCTCGCCGCGTCCGCCTCGGACGCGACACGCCCCGCGATCCGCTCGCTCCCCGAACTCGGCAACACGCTGGGCTCGCTCAAGCCGCTGTGCGAGCGTGCCGCCATCACGATCACCAACGACACCGGACCCCGGCACATCGCCGCCGCGATGGGCACCCCGCTCGTCACGCTGTTCGGCCCGACCGACCCGCGCTGGACCACCATCCCCGTCCACACCCACCCCGACGGCACACCGACCGAGACCGTCCTCGTCGCCGACGAAACCCTGCCCCCGGGCGAATCGGCCAACGACCACCCCGAACGCTGCCGGATCGATCGCATCTGCTTGGATCGGGTCGCCGACGCCGCCGACGATCAACTCAGGCGCTCAGGCGCCCCGGACAACCGCCCCGCCTGACCGGCCCGGGATCCGCGATCGCCCAGCGGACGCCCACGAACCGGTCGCACAGCAACCCGAGCGTGCCAACGCACAACCGCCCGAGCACCGCGTCCCGCCCGCGGATCCGCTCGATCACGCCCACGCCCCTCGCCTCGCACACCCGACCCTCGGCCGGCGCCTCCCCGACCACCCGAGGCCGGACATCACCCACCAGCACCCGCCCCCGACCGTCGACCCACCAGTACCGCTCGCCAGGGAGGGGCTGGTCCAGCGATCGGATCTCGGGATGCTCGGCGTGGGTCCGCATATCCGTCTCAGATCCGAATCGGCACCCGGACGCCCCGCCTGAACCCCGTGCCCACAAAAGACTTGCCCAGACCGACCATCGGGTCACCCGGCCCCGGGGAAAACGCCGATGACCGCCTCGGTGCTTGACCAACACAGGCCGGCACCTACCATCACCTCCTGCCCGCCACGCCGCAAAGCACCGCGGGCGTCAACCAGATACGCGGGGGCGTAGCTCAGTTTTGGTAGAGCGCTTCCATGGCATGGAAGAGGTCGTCGGTTCGATCCC
>DIYM01000040.1:0-2810 GCA_002429045.1 Phycisphaerales bacterium UBA6054 | reverse complement strand
AAGAGGTCGTCGGTTCGATCCCGGTCGCCTCCACTCCGCGAACAGAACACCGCCGGCCAAAGGCCCGGCGGCGTGTTCTTTTTGGCCCGGCCCTTCTTTGGCCCGGGCATGACTAGCGGGAGTGCTTCGACCAACGCTCGCCCAGACGAACGATCCGCTCGATCAACGCCGGGTACGCCACACCCGCCGATTCGGCCGACCTGGCGAAGTCCTCCCCGTACGTCAGATCACAGTTCGGGTTCGATTCCATCAGGTACACCTTCCCGTCCCCGGAGACCCTGAAGTCCATCCGCGCGTACCCGGACTGCTCGAGCGCCCGGTAGGCGCGCTTGGCCATCCGACGCACGCGCTCCAGGACGCCCTCGCCGAGCCCGGACACCGGGCCCGTCGTCAGCCCCACCCGCTCCTGGTACGCCAGGTCCCACTTGACCTTCTCCGTCGCAACGAACGGCGCCCCCCTGGGGAGGTTCTCCATCCGCAACTCCCAGATCGGGAGCACCTCGAGCCGCCTGTTGCCGATCACGCCGACATACAACTCGCGCCCATCGATGTACCGCTCCACGATCGCGTCCATCGCGAGCGTCTCGTGCACGAAGCCCACCCGCTCGCGGAGCGACTCGTCGTCATACACCACCGACGCCTGCGCCATGCCCAGCGAGCCGTGCGTCGCCAGCCCCTTCACGATCAGCGGGAAACCCATCCGCTTCGGGCGGACACAGCCCTTCGACCGAGCGACCACGAAGAAGCCGGGCGTCTGGATGCGGTGCTGGCGCAGCACCCGCTGCTGACGCGCCTTGTCCGCGGCGTACAGAACGCCCATCGGGTTGCATCCCGTGTACGCCACCCCCCGCATCTCGAAATGCCCGAGCAGGTACGCCACGAACGACGGCTCACGCGCGAACTCCTCGAGCATGTTGAACACCACATGCGGCCTGAACCCGCGGATCGCATCGTCCACCGCATCGAGATCCGCATCAACACCCAGAACCTCCGCCGAATGGCCACGCTCGCGCAACGCCTCGCGCACGTCGAACTCGCCCTTCCAGGGCCTGATCTCCTTGTCGCTGAGCCCATCGATCGACTCGGGCGGCACGAAGTCCTCGCGCACGAGCAGCAGCACCCGTCGCTTCCTCATAGCACCACCCGATGCCCGCCGTCGCGCAGCCCGTTCATCACCATGACCGTCAGCATCACCGCCACCTCGCGACGGAGCCGGTCCCCCTCCGCCCCACCCATCTGCTCTGGACCGACCCGGATCCCGCGGTCGGCGCACCGATCGATCATCTCCTGATAGAACGACCCGACCGTGTACCGGTACTCACCCGTCCACCTCGACACCACCGGGAGCACGTCCCGCTTGACCCGGCGCAGGTACGAAGCCGCAGAAACACTGCCCGGTTCGCCCGGATCCCCCCGGAACACGCGCCTGAGATCACGCACGTACACGTCCGGGTCGTCCGCGCCGTACACCGCCTGCCGATGCTCGTAATGCTCCGCCAGCGTGTGGGTCAGCGAACGGATCGGATCCACCGCCGCCCGCGCGCGCACCAGGGGACGCTCCCCAGCCAGCGAAACCATCAACTGGTCCACGTACTCGAGTTTCTTGAGCGCACCCCATCCCTTGTAACGCGTCCTCCACTTCGACCCCGGCGTCAGCCACACCGCGAACGTCTCCGCGAAGTCTTCGGCCGGGTGCGCCTGCCCGTAATGCGGGTCGATGTGAAGCACAAACTTCCTGCTGTACGGCTTGGGCGTGTAGGACTCGGGGTACGCCTGCGACGGATCGCCGAAGTGCTCACGCCAGCCCTTCCGTCGATGCAAACGGAACGCCGTCTGCACGCAGTGCCCCGCCTCATGACGCAGGATCTTCATGCACTCCTTGGCCGGCCCTCCTTCGACCTGGAGCATCATCTTCTTCTCCAGACGCGCCAGCCGAGGATGCGCCAGATAAAACGGGATCGCGATCCCCGGGAACGCGTCCGGCGAGAACCACTCGTCGCTCAACCAGACCTTCGGACGCAGCATCAGCCCGACCGAACGCATCTCCTCGCGCAGGCGCTCGACACGCCCGCCCAACCGGGAACCGTCGACCGAAACCCGGAGATCGCACAGACGCATCGACAGCAGAGAAGCGTCACTCAACGCCGACAGATCGCCCGCCGTTCTCCCGGAAGCCCGCCCGCCCGATGCCATGCCGGATCCTACCCGATCCGCCGCACCGCCCCCCGCAACCGATACCGATCGGCCATGAACCCGCATGAACCCGCAACCCAGCATCTCCCCAGCGAGATGCCCCGGGCCGGGCGCTCAGGCCGCCGGGCGCTCGCCGAGCAGGTCTTCGATCAGACGCCCGAGATCCGCGCCCCGCCCGGCACCGATCGCGCCCGCCAGCGCGTTCGCGTCCACCGCGATCGATGACAGCGGGTCCGCCCTGGGCTCCCGGGCCACGCCGGCGTCGGCGGTCTGCTCGCGGTCCTGGGCATCGTTCAGCGGCAGCGGTTCCATGCCACCACTGTCGGCCCGATCGCCCCGGGAGTTGACAAGATCCACAACTTCACGCGATCCGATCACTCCCGACCGAACACCCCGGACAACGGGTCATAACGCCGAGGCTCCCGCTCCTCACGCGTCGCCCCCACCCGCGGATCACGCGGCGTCCAGTCCACCCCCGCCTGCCCCATCAGCGTCCCCGTCGCCACCGCCAGATCGATCTGCGCGATCTGATACTCCACCACCGCACGGATCTCCGCGAGCCTCGCGTCCGCCAGGTTCGTGTCCGCGTCCAGCACGTCCGTGCTGGTCGACCGGCC
>DIYM01000032.1:9854-12017 GCA_002429045.1 Phycisphaerales bacterium UBA6054 | reverse complement strand
CGGAGCGAGCCGGTAGGCATCGCCCAACCGCCCCCCCGTCCAGGCGACCCAGCCGAACACGAACCCGGCGTTGAGCACCGCCTCATGCCGATCGCACAGCCGGGACGCGAGCCCCGACGAGACCACCACGCACGCGCCCACACCGATCAACGCGAACACGCCCGCGATCGTCGCGTCGCCCGTGAGCAGCGTGGCGGCCTGCGACCCGTCAGACGACCGGACCCCGCCCGCGACCCAGGCGGCTACCGGGCCGATCAGCAACAGCGAAATCCCGCGGACCAGCCAGCGAGCGACAGATTCAATCATGCACCATGATCCCTTCCAAGCTCGGCTCGGGCCACCCGGAGCCCCAGACGCTCAGCAATCGGCAAACCGAGGAGCCGGGCTCCCAGATTCCTCTACCATACGCGCATGCCAGCAGATCACACGCAACCCGGCCCAAGGCCCCGGCCCACGCCCCCCGCCTCCGAGCAGCCCCGCCCCACCCCGGGATCGGCCCCGATGCTCGAAGACATGACCCGTGAACTGCTCTGGACCCGGACGCTCCGGACACCCGCCCTCGCGATCCGCCCTTCACGCATCATGTTCGGCATGGCGGGGGCCCTGCTGGCCACGATCGTCGGGTCGATCCCGCTGGGCGGTCCCGAGGAGCCAACAGTCGCGTCGAGCGTCTCGGGCGCGATCGCGGGTGTCTTCGACGACGCCGTCGGGTCCATCCTCGCGTTC
Source organism: Phycisphaerales bacterium UBA6054 (assembly GCA_002429045.1). GTDB lineage: Bacteria > Planctomycetota > Phycisphaerae > Phycisphaerales > UBA1924 > UBA6054. The sequence continues at coordinate 11,291 of DIYM01000032.1, read as the reverse complement.
GACCCCGCCGGGTTCGCCGCGGCCGTCACCGACTTGGCCCTGTTCCCTGGCACACTCGTGCAGGAGCGCCCCTGGGCGACCGTGCTGCTCGGGATCCCGATGCTCATCGCGATCGCGTTGTTCGGCGGAGCGATCTCCAGGGCCGCCGCCGTCCAGTTCACCAGCGCCCGGTTCTCCGATTGGCCCTCCGACCTCCGCACATCGCTCCGCTGGCTGGGCGCCTCGGTCGGCGCGATGCTCGGCCCGCTCGCACTCGCGGGCACGATCGTGCTGATCATCGCGATCACCGGCGTGCTCTTGGGCGTCCCCGTGCTCGACATCGTGACCGGGGTCCTCTATCTGCTCGCGATCGTCCTGTCCCTGTTCGTCGTCGCCATCCTGATCCTCCACACCCTCGCGTTCCCGATGCTGCTCCCCGCGCTGATGGTCGAAGGCACGGACGCGTACGACGCGATCCAGCGCTGCTACGCCTACGTCCTCGCCCGCCCGCTCCACCTGCTCCTGCATGGGGTTCTGCTCATGGTGCTCGGCGCGGTCTCGATCGGGCTGTTCGCGCTCGTCGCGCAGGGCGGGGATCAGCTCGCCGAATGGTCGGCGTCCCGGTTCACCGCCGAAGCAGGCGTCGAGACCCTCACCGGGCAGGGCGAGCTGACCGCGACCCAGCCGGCGGCCCACGCCGTCATCTCGTTCTACCGCTCCCTAAGCGACCTCGCGATCTCCGGCTTCGCGATCAGCTACTTCTTCTGCGCCGGGACCGTGCTCTATCTCGTCGCCCGACGCATCTGCGACGGCCAAGACGTCAACGACCTGTGGGACCCCGCCGACGCATAGCCCCGGTCACGACCCGCGCGGGCGACGAAGCACCCCGCCCGGCTCGTTGTAATCGGCGAACGGATCGAGTGCCTTCGGGAGCCCGTCCGGGCTGACCGCGTCCCGGATCGTCCACCGCCCGAGCTGCGTGCGCCGCAGCCACATGAGCGTGCCCCCAGCACCGAGCGCCACGCCCAGATCCCGGGCGATCGAACGGATGTACACGCCCTTCCCGCAGCGGATGTCGAGCGTCAGCATCGGCCAGTCATACGCCAGCACCTCGATCCCGTGCACCGTCGCCGGCCGCGGCTTCATCTCGGGAAGATCGCCCTTCCGCGCCAGGTCGTATGCCCGCCTGCCATCGATCCAGAGCGCCGAATACGCCGGCGGCACCTGCTCGATCTCACCCACGAACCCAGCCGCCGCCGCCTCGACCTGCTCCCGCAGGGGCGGTGCCTGCACGTCGACCGGCTCACGGTCCGTCTCCCGATCGAACGACGGCGTGAACGCCGACAGGTCAACGCCCGCCAGGTACCGCTTGTCCCCGGCCATCACCTCGTCGCACATCTTGGTCGCCTTGCCAACGAGCACGATGACGACCCCGGTCGCGAGCGGATCGAGCGTGCC
>DIYM01000032.1:4853-9797 GCA_002429045.1 Phycisphaerales bacterium UBA6054 | reverse complement strand
GTCGCGAGCGGATCGAGCGTGCCGCCGTGCCCGACCTTGACCTTCTTGGGTGCCCCGCCGGCGCGCAGCCGCCCCTTGACCAGACGGACCATCCCCGTCGAGCCCGGGCCCTCGGGCTTGTCCATCACGATGACCCCCGGCGTGACCGGCTTGGCGTCCATGTCCAACGCTAGGGAGTCGTTCCGTTCGGGTGTGATCCAAAAAAACAACACCGCCCGGACCATCCGGGCGGCGTTGCGCAGGAAATAGGGTGAAACACGCCGACCCGGTCTCGCGGACCGGCGTGCGGAGATGATGTCTCGTCCCCGCGGCCGGCGTGTTGCCCGAAGATCAGTGGGCATATCGGCCGCGGGATTTCAGCCGGAACTGCTCAGCTCGCGCCGGCGGTCTCGACCAGGTCGACCTTCGGGAAGTCGTTCTCGGTCTGGAGGATGTGGTTCGCGTAGTTCGTGAACAGGTTGGTGGCCGTGACAGAGAGAACCTCGAGGAGTTCCTCGTCGTTCAGCCCGCCGTCTCGGGCGGCCGAGAAGTCCGCGTCGCTCACGAACCCGCGGCTGTCGATGATGGCGTACGCGAAGTTGATCGCCGCCTGCACCTTGGGGTTGCCCGATTCGCCGTGCAGGTTCTTCGCCAGCTCGTCCCCGTCCACCCCGTTCATCTTCCCGATGACCGTGTGGGCCGACGCGCAGTACTCGCACTTGGAGTGGTTCGCGATCGCCACCGCGAGTTGCTCGTGGACCTTGGCGCCCAGGCTGCCTTTGCCGAGAGCGTCGCCCAGGTTCAGATAGGTGTTCAGCGCCGCCGGCGAGCGCCCGAGCGTGCCCAGCAGGTTCGGAACCTTGCCCAGCTTGCCATTGATCGCTTCGAGCAGCGGCTTGGTGGACTCGGGGGCGGTCTCGATCGTGACGGGGGTGATGCGAGGCATGAGAGAGGCTCCTTGGGGTGTGTGATCCAGATTCGTGCGGATCGGACGAATAATCCGACGCTAGACCGTAGTGTCTGTTCTGCGAACCACGCGGCCCGCTGCCCTGCCCGTTTGATCGGGTTGGCAACGAGAGAATAGAACGGTCGGTCTACTTGTTCCCGAGCAGGAACAAAAAGTCGTATCATCCGCCCGGAGCCCTCCAGAATGAGCACAGAAGCCACCCAGAATGCCCATGTCCCGAGCCAAAGAACCGCCCGAGCGTCTAAGCGCGATCTTCTGATCGATTGCGCATACCGGCTTTTCGCGTCCGACGGCTTTCACGCCACGGGCATCGATCGCATTATCGATGAAGCGGGCGTCGCCAAAATGACGCTCTACAACAACTTCGGGAGCAAGGACCAGTTGATCGCCCAGGTGCTCGATCACGCCAGCCAGGGGCTCCTGGTGACGATGCGGGGGTGGATCGCCGACTCGAACGACCCGTTTGAGCAGATCATGCTGCTGTTCGACGGCCTGGGGGCCATGTTCCAGAACCCGGATCAGTGCGGATGCCTGATCCAGGCCGCCGCGGCGGAATACTCCGACCCGGACTCCCCGGTGGTACTGGCGATCCACGCCCATCACGCCCGCGTGCGGGCGCTGCTGGTGGAACTGACCGCAGCCGCGGAGTGCCGCGACGCCGATTCGCTGGCCTCCCAGATCGCCCTGCTGCTCGCGGGCACGCAGTGCGCCGCCAGGGTGCAGCGGTGCTCGGCGCCAGCGGAGCAAGGCAAACGAGCGGCGGCGGTGCTCCTCGAACACGCGTGCGCGTGACGGTGTACGATCGATCCGGACCGAACCCGCGACGGGGAGTTGCCCGATCGGGAATAGACTGATCGGTCTCACGGTTCTCCCCCGCGTCGCCCTTCGTGGGCAGAAAGGACACGCAAATGCCCAGTGACACCCTGGCTGAGATCACTTCCACCAACGACTTCGACACCTTTATCGGACAGGAAGAGACCACGCTGGTCGATTTCTGGGCGCCTTGGTGCGGCCCGTGTCGGGCGCTCACGCCCACGATCGAGAAACTCGCCGACGCGAACCCGGGACGGGTCGCCAAGGTGAACGTTGACGAGGCGGCCGAGATCGCCGCCCGGTACGGCATCTCCTCGATCCCCACCGTTATCGCGTTCAAGGACGGACAGCCGGTCGAGCAGATGGTCGGAATCCGCCAGGAGTCTGACTACGCGAACGCGCTCGCGGGCTGAGCGCACGAACCCATCCGCTCACGCTCCTCGCAAAGCCCCCGGCCGGACCGCCGGGGGCTTTGTTGTTCGGGGCTTGCCGAGCCCGGCGATCCCCTATCCTGTCCGTCCGATGGGAAAGGACCCGTACAGCACGCCGGCGATGCAGCAGTGGACCCGCTGCAAGAAACAGCACCCCGACTGCGTGCTGTTCTTCAGGATGGGCGATTTCTACGAGCTCTTCGGGCCCGACGCGGAGTCGATGGGGCGTGCGCTCGGGCTCGCGGTGGTCGATCGCGGCAACGGCATCCCTGTCGCCGGGGTCCCGCACCACCAGAAGTCGACGTATCTCCAGCGTGCGATCGAGCACGGGTACCGGGTCGCCGTCGTCGACCAACTCCAGGACCCCAAGGACGCCAAGGGGGTGGTCGACCGTGGCGTCACCCAGGTCATCACGCCGGGCACGCTCATCGACGAATCGATGCTGCCCGACGAGCAATCCGTGACGCTCGCGGCGGTCGCGTTCGAGAGCGACGACTCGGCCGGTGCCGCGATGATCGAACTCTCGACCGGTCTGTTCGAGGTCTTGGACGGCAATCCGGGCGAGATCACCGATGAACTCGCCCGCCGGGGCGTGACGGAGGTTCTCTACGCCGAGCCGAGCGCCGGCGAGACCCCGGCGCGGGTCCGGGGGCTCCTGGCAGCGCTCGGCGCGTCCGGGACGGGGCGTCCCGCCTGGCAGTACCGCCCCGAGGAAGCGCTCGAAGCGATCACGGATCTGTTCGGTGTGAGCGGCGTGGACGGGTTCGGCATCGACGCGGACGCGAACGGCACGCTCGCGGCCGGCGCGGTGATCCGCTACCTCCGCGAGACGCAGGCGGTGGACCGTGAGCCGACCGAGGCGACCAGCGGCGGGGAGTTCCAGCGCCAGCGTGTCACACTCGCCCATGTGCGGCCGCCGCGTGTGATCGAGCGAGAGCGGGTCTGCCGCGTCGATTCGACGAGCCTGCGTGCCCTCGAGATCGAGCGGACGATCCGCGATGGCAAGCTCGAGGGCTCGCTCGCGGGGGTGTTCCTGGCCAGCCCGGTCGGCAAGCGGTGCGTGATGCGCACCCCGATGGGCAAGCGGCTGACCCGTGCGTGGCTGGCATCGCCGTCGCGGGATCCGGGGACGATCCGTGCCCGCCACGACGCGGTGGGCACGTTCGTGAGCGATCGGGCGTTGAGCGATCGGACGGGCGAGGCGCTCTCCGGGGTGTCGGATGTCGCGCGGATCGCCGGGCGGGTGGCGTTGGGGCGTGCGACGCCGCGTGACCTCGCGGCGTTGGCGGGATCGGTGCTGGTCTCCAAAGAGCTGGAGGTGGCGCTCGGGGGATCCGAGACGCTCGGCGTCCTTCGGGGCAGGCTCGGCGAGCACACGCGGTCCCTGGAAGCCCTTGGCCAGTCCATCGCCGAGACATGCGTGGAGGATCCGCCCGGGCACCTCCGTGAGGGGGGCGTGATCCGCGACGGCGTGGATGCGCGTCTGGACGAGGCGCGCGGGCTTGAGCGTGACGCGAGCGCGTGGCTGGCCGGGTATCAGTCCGAGATGATGGCAGCGCACGATCTGCCCGGGATGAAGGTCGGCTACAACAAGGTGTTCGGCTACTACATCGAGTTGCCGAGCGGGCAGGCCAAGCGTGCGCCGGCCGAGTTCACCCGCAAGCAGACCCTCAAGAACGCGGAGCGGTACATCACGCCCGAGCTCAAGGAGTTCGAGGACAGGGTTATGAACGCCTCGGGCATCGCGCTCGAGCGCGAGCGGGTGCTGTTCGATGGGCTGTGCGAGCGGGCGCGCCAGCGTGTGCCGGACATGGTCGAGTACGCCGACACGATCGCGGAGCTGGACGTGCTGCTCGGGTTTGCCGACAAGGCCCACCATCGGGGCTGGACGCGCCCGGAGATCGATGGGGAGCGTTCGCTGGCGTTGCACGCCGGGCGGCACCCGGTGCTGGATGAGACGATCGGGCAGAGCTTCGTGCCCAACGACTGCGAGCTCGGGTCCGAGGGTTCGCCGGCGAGCCTGGCGTTGATCACCGGCCCGAACATGGCGGGCAAGAGCACGTACATCCGCCAGACGGCGTTGCTGGTGGTGCTGGCTCAGGCGGGGAGTTTCGTGCCCGCCGATCGCGCCACGATCGGTGTGTGCGACCGCGTGTTCACCCGCGTGGGCGCCGACGACGCGCTGCACCGCGGCCAATCCACGTTCATGGTCGAGATGACGGAGACCGCGAACATCCTCAACAACGCCACGGGCGATTCGCTGGTCATCCTCGACGAGATCGGGCGTGGCACATCCACGCTCGACGGGCTGTCGCTCGCGTGGGCGATCACCGAGTGCCTGGCGGGCGGGGACCCGAATCCCGGTCCGCGCACGCTGTTCGCGACGCACTATCACGAGATCACGGAGCTCGGGGACAGGCTCGGAGACCGCGTCCGCAACCTGCATGTCGCGGTCCGAGCGTGGACGACCGAGCAGGGCAAGCAGGAGATCGCGTTCCTGCACGCGATCCGCCCGGGCAGGGCCGACCAGTCGTACGGCGTGCACGTCGCCGAGCTGGCGGGCGTGCCGAAACCCGTGACCGCCCGCGCCAGAGAGGTGCTCTCCGCGCTGTCGGTCCAGCACGCCAAGCTCGATACCGATCGTGTCGCCCCCCCGAAGAGCCCGCCCGCGTCAGACGGGCAGCTGGGGCTGTTCACCGAGTTCGTGCCGCACCCGGCGATCGACGAGCTCCGGGAGATCAAGCTCGACGCGAT
>DIYM01000032.1:2262-4791 GCA_002429045.1 Phycisphaerales bacterium UBA6054 | reverse complement strand
CGGGAGATCAAGCTCGACGCGATGACGCCCCTGGAGGCGTTCGATGCGCTGCGTGCCCTCAAGGAGCGTGCCGGGTCGACAACGGGCTAGATCTCGGCATCGGGGATGTGCAGGTCGGGGATGTTCCCGAACGCGATGCGGCGTGGGGCTGCTTTCTTAGCCTGGTGCATGCCGGCGGGGTAGACCGCGTCGTAGCCGTATCGCCGGGCGATGCGGTCGAGCGTGCCGGAGAGTTGCTCGGACCTGTTGGCGTGCTCGAAGAGCGACGCCTCGATCGACGACGACGGGATCAGCCCGTCGAGGACGACGACGACCTGCTTGGGCGGGGCGGGCATCGGGGGCGACCAGGCCTGCGCCAGCGTCCGCTGGAGGGCCAGCGAGTCGCGGGTGGGCTCGAAGAGCCGCTCACACCCCCACTTCGTGCGGTCCTCGAACCGAACCGAGAGGTGGATGCGGGTCGCGTGATGGTCGGCGTCGCGCAGGCGCACGCACGCCTTGGTCAGCAGGCGGAACGCCAGGGCCCGGGCCCCGTCGGGCGTCCGCAGCTGCGGGTCCATGATGTGGCCGTGACTGATGCTTTTGCGTGATGTCGGGCGGTCGTACCAATCGGGACCGCCGCGGAGCTGATCGAACCACATGGATCCGAGCACGCCCTCCCACGCACCGCGGAGGTGCTTCTCCGACGCCGCGTACAGATCGGTGACGTGCGCGAGCCCGCGGGCACGGAGGCGCCGCCCCATGCCTGGGCCGATGCCGGTGAGCTTCTCGACATCGAGCGCGAGTATGCGCCCCGCGATCTCCTCCCGGTCCAAGATGAGCAGCCCGTCGGGCTTGCCAAGGTTCGAGGCGGTCTTGGCGAGGAACCGGTTGGACGCGATCCCGATGGTGCACCGCAGGTGCTCGCCCGCGTGCCGACGGAGGCTGGCTTTGATCGAGCGCGCCAGCCCGATCGCTCCGTCCCGCGACCGAGTGCGTGGGCAGAGCTTGATGGAGAGTTCATCGATCGAATGGACCGCCCAGACCGGGGCACAACGATCGATCGCCTCAAGGGCACGGCGCTGCGCCTCGATGTACACCCGGTGCTCGGCGAGCACGAAGCGGATGCCCGGGCACAAGCGCCGGGCCTCGCGGATGGGGGTGCCGGTGCGGACGCCCTTCGCCTTGGCCTCGGCGCTGGCGGCGATACAGCAGGTGTTCTCCGTCTTGACCGGGATCACACCGAGCGGGCGCCCACGCAACGCGGGATCACGCTGCTGCTCGCATGAAGCAAAGAACGAATCGAAGTCGATGAACAGCGCCCGCAGGCGGTCGAGCCGGTCGAACTCGGGTGCCGACAGGTCCGTCTGGCGGGATGAAGCCGTGCCTGCCACACCCAAACAATACCGAACAAAGCCCGCGAATCAATAGTTTGTTTTATTTTTGATAGGGCAACTTCCATGCCGCACCGCACTCTGCGCAGACGAGGCATCCGTCCGGATCAGCGGGCAGCCCGGCAAGGTCGTATCGGCAGGAGGGACAGATCGCCGGCAGACGCAGCCGTTCGGCTTCGAGCTTCCGGAGCTCGGCACGGAGTTGCTGTCTCCAGGCGAGACCGACGGCGAGCAGGAACGGCACGAACGCGAGCAGCACAACGGCTCGCCCGATCTCGCCCCCGAGCCCGGCCAGCGCGCCGAACCAGAGCAACCCGGCACAGAAGACTCCGATCGCACCCCAGCCGACAACTCGTGAAAACACCGAATCCGAATCCCGCCTGACCTGTGCGAGCCGGTACCAGGTGACCGCGGCTTTGTTGGTCGACAGCCCCAATCGCAGGTGCGGCGAATCGAGGGAGAACAGGCGCCCGCGGTCGTCGCGGAGTCGCAGTGATCTGGCGCGGTGCAGGAATCCGATCATCGGGCCTCCCGTTGATCCTGTTCGGCACCGGGTTCCGGCGGTTCCACGCGCCACGCCGCCGCACACTCCGGGCAGATGGTGCAGCCGTCGGATCGGGGCGGTACTCCGGCGATGCCGTGGACGCAGTGCGGACAGAGCCCCGCCTCGAGCAGCGCGTCGCGTCCTTCCTCGGCCGAGCGCCAGCCGTAGCGGGCAGCGATGTAGCCGATCGGCACGCCGTATCCGATGAACATGACGGGCGTCCAGGGAATGAGCCGGCCCCAGACTTTCCAGCCGTGCATGGCTCCAATGACGGTGCCGAGAATGAGCGTCATGATGATCGTGAACAGGACGCCGGCGTCGAGGGTGGATCGCCAGAACGAGGCCCGGCGTTCGGGTCTTGCGATCTGCTCGGGAGGCAATCCTGTTTCAGCGACGGCGGCACCGAACGAGCATACGAGCCGTGCCCGACCCCGTTCGTCTTTGACCTCGTAGCGATTCATGGACCCTCCAGGACGGTGCCAACCTGTCCTGGTTCTCCGACAACTAAGATAAACCACGGAACAGGAGGAACACCATGTCGCTCACAGACTACATCACACTCGGCCGATCCGGGCTCCGCGTCTCGCCGTTCTGCCTGGGGACCATGACCTTCGG
>DIYM01000032.1:0-2201 GCA_002429045.1 Phycisphaerales bacterium UBA6054 | reverse complement strand
TGCCTGGGGACCATGACCTTCGGCGAGGAATGGGGCGCCGTCTCCACCACCATCGCCGAGTCGCTCGATGTTCTCTCGGCGTATCTCGACCGGGGGGGGAACTTCCTCGATACCGCCAACATCTACACCAAGGGGCACTCCGAGAAGATCATCGGGGACTACTTCAAAGAGCACGCCTCCAAGCGTGATCGCGTGGTGATCGCGACCAAGTTCTGCGGCAACATGCACCCGAACGACCCCAACGGGGGTGGTGCCGGCCGCAAGGCGATCATCCATCAGGTGGAGGATTCGCTTCGCCGCCTGCAGACCGGCCACATCGACCTGCTCTGGGCTCACTTCTGGGATCGGCACACACCGCTCGAAGAGACGATGCGCACCATGGACGATCTGGTCCGTCAGGGCAAGGTGCGGCACATCGGGTTCAGCGATCACCCGTCGTGGGTGGTCGCGAAGGCCAACGGGCTGGCCGCCCTGCACAACTGGGAGCCGCTGGTGGCGTTGCAGATCGAGTACTCGCTGCTGCAGCGGACGCCCGAGGACGACCTGCTGCCGATGGCGCAGGATTTCGGGCTGGGCGTCACGCCCTGGTCGCCCTTGCGCGGCGGGGTGCTGAGCGGGAAGTTCCGGCGCGACAGCCGACCGCCGCACGGCGAAACGCGGGTGGCCGAAGATTCCAAGCACCTGAATGAACGGACCTACGAGCTCATCGACGAGCTCGTCGCCATCGGCGAGGAACTGGGCGCGACGCCCGCGCAGGTCGCGCTCAACTGGGTGCAGAGCCAGAGCGCCGTCACGAGCACGATCATCGGGGCCAAGCGTCTCAGCCAGCTCGAGGACAACCTCGGCGCGCTCGGCATCGCTCTGTCCCCCGAGCAGCGCGGACGCCTGCACGAGAAGAGCGTCTTCGACAAGCACTTCCCGCACAACTTCCTGGACATGATCCACCCGGCGATCCAGAACGGGACCACGGTCAACGGCGTGAAGGCCGACGCCTGGCCGCTATCGCCGAAGGATGACTCGGAACGGCACTGATCGTCATGCTCACCCTCGGTATCGAGTCATCCTGCGACGAGACCGCGGCCGCGGTGGTCGATGCCGACCGGCGCGTTCGGTCCTCGGTCGTCGCGACCCAGCACGACCTGCACGCCGAGTTTGGCGGCGTGGTGCCGGAGATCGCGTCGCGGGCGCACGAGAGGCTGATCCTTCCAGTCGTCCGCGGGGCGATCGACAAAGCGGGGATCGGGCTGTCCGACCTGACGGGGATCGCGGTGGGTCACCGCCCGGGCTTGGTCGGGTCGCTGCTGGTCGGGATCTCGGCCGCCAAGGCGTTGTCGTGGTCGCTCGGCGTTCCCTTGATCGGCGTGGACCACGTGCACGCGCACCTGGACGCCGTCACGCTCGACGACGAACCGATCGAGTTCCCCGCCATCGGGCTGGTGGTCTCGGGCGGGCACACGACGCTGTACAGGATGGATTCGCCGACCGCGTTGACTCGGCTGGGCGGGACGATCGACGACGCGGCGGGCGAGGCGTACGACAAGGTGGCCGCGATCCTCGGGCTCGGGCACCCCGGCGGGCCCGTTGTGGATCGGCTCGCGTCCGAGCCGGGCGCCGACGACCGCGCGTTCGGCTTCCCGATCGGGCTGATGAAGAAGGACAACCTGAACTTCAGCTTCTCGGGTGTGAAGACGGCGGTGCTCTACGAGGCCCGCGGGCGACCTGCTCCGCCGATGATCCCGGGCAAGCCGGCTTTGGAGGTCCCTCCGGTCCCCCCGATGACCGAAGAACGCAAGCGTGACATCGCCGCGAGTTTCCAGCGTTGCGTGTGCGCCGCGTTGCTCCGCAAGACCGAGGCCGCGTGGACACGGCACGGCCCGTTCAGCACGCTGGTCGTCGGGGGCGGGGTCTCGGCCAACAGCCGGCTGCGGCGCGAGCTGACGGATCTGGGCGAGCGGCTCGGCGTGCCGGTGCGGGTGCCGCCGATGGAGTACTGCGTGGACAACGGCGCGATGATCGCCGGGCTGGGCACCAAGATGCTGGGCGAGGGGCGGCGCGACGACCTGTCGCTCACCGCCGTGCCGACAACGGCGTGCTAGACCCGGTCCCCGATCTTCGCCTCGATACGCAGCAGCGAGTCGCGGATGTCGGCGAGCACCGTCGCCTGGTCGTCCGACACCGCCGGGGCCGCGGGGGCGGCGGCC
>DIYM01000078.1 GCA_002429045.1 Phycisphaerales bacterium UBA6054 | reverse complement strand
GGTCGGGGTCGGCGGGCGTTTGGTTCGTCGGTTCGGTCATGTCGCTTCGGTGGGTTGTGCCCGGGCGTCGGTGCGGGCGGTTGGATGGATGCGGGGGCGTGGCCCCCACCCGAGTGTACCTCGGGGTTGCCGCGATCCCAGTGCGGATGCGGAAAGGAATGGAGTCTGAACAGTCATGGGAGGGGCTCGGTTCAGCCCAGGGCTCCCTCGGCGGTGGCTCCGAGAGACAGACGGATCGCGTTGACGATCCGCTCCGCGGTGCGGACGTTGACAAAGCCCGCGGTCGCGTCGATCGCGGGACGGTTGCCGGTCTCCACGGCTTCGAGGAAGGCCTCGATCTCCTTGACGATCGGTTCGCCGGAATCGATCTCGAGCGGCTCGATGTTGACGAGCTCGGCCCAGTTCAGGTCCGTGAGATCCTTCCCCTCCTTGAGCTGTTCGCGGACCTCGCGCATCTGGAGTTCGTTGGCGGTGCGCCGGATCATCGTCCCGGTCTTGGCGGCGTAGTCGATCTTGACGTAGCCCGAGTCCCCCGTGATCCGGGTGACACGCTCGGTCTTGAGCGCCAGTCGGGACGCGGTGATGTTGGCGACGCACTGCCCCCCGCCGCGGGACTCGGGGAGGTTCCAGACCAATCGGGCGTTGCACAGGTCCTCGAACTCGGAGACGACCGCGACGCCCGAGGCCTGGACGTCGTCGGGTTCGCGGCTGTCCATCAGCATCAGCACGACGTCGAGATCGTGGATCATCATGTCCATGACCACGCCGATGTCGATGGATCGGAAGGTCATGGGCGAGACGCGGTGGACCTCCATGAAACGGGGCGTGATCGGCTCGCCGTGCTTCTCGGCGGCCGATTGCATCGCCCGCATGATGGGATTGAACCGTTCGATGTGCCCGACCATCAGGCAGGCGCCGGTCTGCTCTGCGAGAGTCTTGATGTTGTTGGCTTCTTCGGCGCTCGGGGCGAGGGGCTTCTCGATCAGGCAGCCGACCCCCGCCCTGAGGAACGGCTCGGCCGATTTGTAGTGATAGGTCGTGGGCACCGCGATCGAGACGGCGTCCACGCCCGCTTCGAGCAGTTCTTGTTCGGTCGCGAAGGCGCGGGTGTTGTGCTGCTCGGCAATCCGGGCCGCGGTCTCCGGGTTGGCGTCGACCACTCCGATCATCTGGTAGCGGTCCGGGTGGGCTTCGGCGAGTTGGGCATAGACGCGCGCGTGATGTCGGCCCATGCGTCCGACGCCGACGGCTCCGCAGCGGATGGGGCGGTTGGGGTTGGTCATGCTGGTGTCCCTTCTGGGTTCGCCCGGGCCTGGGCCGGCGCGGTCGGGCTTGGAGATCTGCGGCGGGTTCAGAGGAGTTCGTCGAGCGCGGCGGCGAGGTCTTCCTTGTTGGTCAGCCCGACGAACTTCTTGGCGATCTCGCCCTTGTGAAAGATGATCACGGTCGGGATGGCCGAGATGCCGTACTTGACGGCGATCTCTTGGTTGTCGTCGATATCGACCTTGCCGACGATGGCTTTGCCCTCGAACTGGTCGGCGACATCATCGATGGTGGGGGCGAGGATCTTGCACGGCATGCACCATTCGGCCCAGAAGTCGACGAGGACCGGATGCTCGGCCGAGAGCACCTCGGCGTCGAACGATCCGGCGTTGAACTCCCTGACATTCGCGGTGGGCATGGACGGCTTCCTTTTCTCGACGTGTCGTGAACCCAGCGGTCTCCGCCGGTGTGGATAGTAGGAGGCGGGCGGATTGCGGATCTGACCGCTCCAGGGCCCGATTTTTGCGATCAGCCCACCGATCGGTCGATCGTGCCGTCCGGACCGAGCGAGGCCCACGCGGCGTCGAGGGCCTGGCGGTGCGGCGCGGTGTCGTGCACGCGGAACACCCGCGCCCCCGCGCCGAGGTGCAGGGCCGAGAGCGCGAGCGTCGCGGGCAGGCGTTCGTCCGGGGTCGAGTCCCGCCCGAGCCCGATCCGCCCGACGAAGCTCTTCCGCGAGAGCGCGCTCATGACCGGGCGTCCCAGGCTGCACAAGCCGGCGGTGGCGCGGATGAGCTCGAGGTTCTGTGGCACGGACTTCCCGAATCCCAGCCCGGGGTCGAGCAGCACGCCTTCCTCGGGAACGCCCGCGCTCCGCGCGGCGGCCAGACGCCTGGCGAGGAACGATCGGACCGCGTTCTGCACACCTCCTGGGTAGTCCGGGTCGGTGCGGTATCGGTCCGAGTAGGAGTCGCCGGTCGGCGGCGCGAGGCGGTGCATCAGGACGATCGCGCAGGATCGCTCCGCGGCGAGCGCGAGCATCCCGTCGTCCTCCGTGCCCGCCGAGACGTCATTGATCGCGTCAGCGCCCGCGTCGAGCGCGGCCCGCGCCACCTCGGAGCGGGTGGTGTCGGCTGTGATGGGGAGCCCGATCCCGGCGGCGCGGATCGCCTCGATCGCGGGGATCAGTCGGCGGCGTTGCTCGTCGGGGTCGACACGCGCCGCGCCGGGGCGTGTCGATTCGGCGCCCAGATCGAGCCCGTCGGCGCCTTGGTCCGACGCGCGGAGCGCCGCGTCGCGGGCGTGCCCCGGCGTGGTCAGTCGTCCGCCGTCGGCGAACGAATCGGGCGTGAGATTCAGGATCGTGAACAGACACGGGCGATCCAGCTGGATCGCCCGTGTCGGTGAGATTCGCCATGTGCACGCGTGATCGGCCACGCGGGATGGTAGTGGTCCGGGTCAGAAGTCGAAGCCGTCGTCCCCGTCGTCGGCGCCCATGCCGTCCTGGGGGATGAGCGTGAGCAGGGTCTCGAAGGTCTCCATGGGAACGTGGATCTGGCCCACGAGCCCGCCGTTGTCGAACGTCATGCCGAGGGCGATGGGGTCCATCGCGTTCATGGGCTCGAACTCGGGGATGGCGCCGAACATCATCAGCATCGGCCCGACGGTGTTGAGGATCTCGTCGACACCGATGTAGATCTCGGCCACCCTGTCATCATGGAGGGCCTTGGCGACCCGGCTGATGCGTTCACCCGTGCCGAGCCCCTCCCCGGACGAAGCCGCGGCGAGGGCACGCTTGGTCAGCTCGGGCCCCTGTGTGAGCGTCTGGATCACGCCGTGCTTGACCTCGCCGATGTACCCGGCCGGTCCGCCCGCGGGCCCGAAGACCATGCCCATCACCATCGAGGGGTCCATGCCCGGCATCCCGCCGCCCATGCCTCCGCCCATCGCGTCCGGGTCCATCTGGAACGTCATGCCGTACGAGGTCAGGCTGGTGCCGTCGATGCTGATCGCGTCGGGCGAGACGCTGGTGTCGATGGTCATGCCCTGGCTGGACTGCCCGTCCAGCTCGTTCATCATGTCGAGCATCGCCTGGCGGTATGCGCCGGGCCGGCTGGTCTTGATGTACTGGGTCGTGTTGGCGAAGAGCCCGCCGCCCATCAGGCCCGGGGTCGAACCCATGACGAAGGACACGCCCTCGGTGAGTTCGGTGAGCTGCTCCAGCGAGAGCTGGCCCATCGACATGGACTGTTGCATCTCCTCTGGGAGATTCGCGGTCATCTGCTCGTAGGCCGCGGCGAGCTTCTTGACCGCGGGCGAAGAGGTGTCGAGCGACATCGCGAACATGTAGGGCCCGCTTGGCAGGTGGTCGGTCAGGCCCGAGGTGTTGCCTCCTTTGGCGAACCCGGCGGCCGAGTCGGAGCCCTCGGAGAACTGCATCGCCATGTCGTAGGACATGCCCGCGTCGGTGATGGTCAGGCCCAACGCGCCGGTCTGGAGGTCGTTGAGCACGTCGGAGGCGAAGGCGCTGAACAGGTCGAGGCCCTGCGCGGCTTGTTCGCCCGCCATCATGCCGATCATCTGGCCCTGCTCATCCATGCCCGATTTGAGAGCGTCCAGGTACGGACGCATCGAGTCGGCGTTCACGACAATGCTGACCTCCGAGGCGCCGACAAGCCGGTTGCCGGCCCCACCGAGTCGTTCGGCGTGATCCTTCATGTTGCCGTCGGACATATCGAAGGCACGGAGCGCGTCGGCGTCGTCCCCCACAAGGGCGAAGCCGTGCCCGACGTCCCGCGCAAAGACCTGTGCGTCGGGGAAGGGCAGCTGGACGACGCCGTCGCGGGCCTCACGCTGCTGCGAGAACGCTGCGAAATCGGTGACGGGAATGAGCGCGACGCCCCTCGGGTCGCCACCGGCTTCGGGGTCCTCCGGGAACTCCAGGGCGATCGCGGCCGACCCGTCGAGGTTCACGCCCGGGAGCCCGCGGGCCATCGCGGTCACAAACACCAACTCGGCGCTGCCGCTGTCCCCCAGGACGCGATTGATCTGGTCGATGTCGGCCAGGAAATCCCCCATGTCGGCGATCCCGATCACGACGTCCGTTTCGGGAGCGAGGTGATCGAGGGCCCCGGGTGCTCCGGCGGCGGCGGACAGGGCGGCGGTGGAGATCGCCACCGCGGCCATGGCGGTCAGTTCGGTCGTCTTCGCGGTTCGCATAGAGGCTCCTTCGGAGGGCTGGTGCAGCGTTGGTGCGTGCGGGCGCGGTCGTGGATGCGTCCCGGGCGATGGCTCGGGCACGCCGCGGCGTCCGCGAACCGATCGCTCCAGATGGTATATCCGTTTCGCCGGGCCCGACTTTCAGCGGCTGCGGAAAGAAACCCAGTGAAATACCGGGATGGGGGCCGTCCGGGCCCCGGCGGCTTGCCGGCTGTGTCTGTGTGCCCGCTCCGGGACGTCGGCCGCGCCCGCGGGGTCGGGCGTTGGGGCGGGGCTCAGGCGGCCGAGCCGTTGGCCGGTTCTTCTTGGTCTTCGTCGATCTCTTCTCCGTCCTCGTACTCGGCTTGCTCGTCCGATTCGTCGTCCCCGTCCTCCCCGAGGTCGTACTCGGCGAGTTCCTCGGGGCTCAGGGGGTTGCCGTCCTCATCGACGTACTCGTACTCCTCGGCCTCCTCGTCCTCGGCTTCTTCATCCTCGGGTTCCGTGTCGAGGTCGTCGTCTTCCTCTTCTTCATCTAGCTCTGTGTCTTCCTCGTACTCGCCTTCGAGTTCCTCTTCTTCGGTCTCGTCTTCTTCGAGGGCTCCCTCGGATTCGGGGTCCTGCGGGTCTTCTTCTTCGTACTCGTCGGCCTCGTCTTCGGTGATCAGCGGTTCGTCGTCGTCGAGTTCGTCCTCGGCTTCGTCATCGATGACGGAAGCATGGACTTCGACGGCCGCGTCTTCGTCGATCTCGAAGGGAGGCGTTTCCTCGTAGTCCTCGGGGGCTCCGCCCTCGGGCTGGCCGACGCCCGCAGCGGACGGTTCGGGCTCTGGTCCCGCTCCGGGTTCCGGAGTGACGTCGAACATGAGGTTCTGGTCGGGGTCGGCCGGGTCCTTGGGGGCCAGGCCCTGTCGTTGGGCTTCTTCGGCGGCCATCTCCTGGATCGCGTGCCACTCCTCGACGGAGATGAGGACCTCGCGGGCGACCGAGCCCTTGTGCTCGCCGATGATGTTGGCGATGCCCATGAGGTCGATGAGGCGCGAAGCGCGGGTGTAGCCGATCGCGAGGCGGCGCTGGAGGAGGGACACGGAGCCGCGCCCGGTCTCGAGGACGATCTCGACGGCGCGGTCGAACATCGGGTCCTCCTGGGCGGCGGCGAGCGACGCCGACGAGTTGTTCTCGCTGGCGGCGATGCGTTCTTCGTCCGAGCCGCCCGGGCCGCGCATCTGCATGAGCGAGCGCTCGAAGGACGGGGCGGCGACGTCGCGGAGGTGGCGGACGACCTTGCGGATCTCCTTGTCGTCGACGAGGGTGCCCTGGCAGCGGTCGAGCTTGTGGCTCGAGGGGCTGAGGAAGAGCATGTCGCCCTGGCCGAGCAGAAGCTCGCCGCCCTTGGAGTCGAGGACGATGCGGCTGTCCATGCCGGACGCGACCTTGAACGCGACCCGGCAAGGCATGTTGGACTTGATGAGCCCGGTGACGACGTTCGCCTGCGGACGCTGCGTTGCGAGGATGAGGTGGATGCCCACGGCGCGGGCCTTCTGGGCGATGCGGATGATCGCGCCCTCGACCTCCTTGTTGGTCATCATGAGGTCGGCGAGCTCGTCGATGATGAAGACCATGTACGGCAGCTTGCGGGGGATGCGGGCGGCGTCTTCGTCGGACTCGGCGCCGAAAGCGTCCTTGATCTCCTCCCAGTCCATCTCGTTGTAGCCGGCGATGTCGCGGCAGCCGGCTTCGGCGAGGAGTTCGTAGCGTTCGTCCATCTTGGTGACCGCCCACTCGAGAATGGCCGCGGCTTTGGACATCTCGGTGACGACCGGGCACATGAGGTGGGGGATGTCCTTGAACTGGGACATCTCGACCATCTTGGGGTCGACGAGGACGAGCTTGAGCTCGTTGGGCTTCTTCGTGTAGAGGAAGCTCATGATGATGGTGTTCATGCACACCGATTTGCCCGAGCCGGTCGTGCCGGCGATGAGCATGTGGGGCATCTTGGTCAGGTCTGCGATGAGGGGCTCGCCGCCCGCGTCCTTGCCGAGGAACATGGGCAGTTTCATGTTGGCGAAGCGGTCCTGGTTGGACATGAGCTCCTTGAGGCGGACGCGCTCCTTGGTGGGGTTGGGCACCTCGACGCCGACGGTGTCGCGTCCCTCCATGTTGGCGACGACGCGGATGTTGACGGCTTTGAGCGAACGCGCGAGGTCGGACTCGATCGCGTTGATGGCGCTGACCTTGGTGCCCGGGGCGAGCCGGATGTGGTAGAGGGTGATCGCGGGGCCGGACTCGATGTCGACGACCTCGCCGTTGATCTTGTACTGACGGAGGGCGGCTTCGAGATTCTCGGCCTGATCGCGGACGAGCGCCTCGAGCTTCTCATTGAACCCGATCTCGGGCTCTTCGAGCAGCTCCATGGTCGGGAACTTGTAGCCCTCGAGGTTCTGGGCGTTCTGGAACTCGGAGAGGTCCTCGTCGGTGGCGATGGCCTTGTTGGCCTGTCCGAAGCGGACGGGCAGGGACTGGATCTTCTCGCGGAGCTTGTCGCGGTCGAAGACCTGCGGCGCATCGGGCAGGCTCTCTTCCTCATCGTCTCCAGCTTCGTCGTAGTCGGCCGCCCCGCCGTCGAGCTCGTCGGCCTCTTCCTCGTCGATGGGCTTGGGAACGGGGCGGACCACGCGTTTGGGCTTTGGTTGCTTGGCGGGTTCGGGCTTGACCTCGATGATGTCGCCGTCGATGTCGTTGGGGCGGATGCGGACGGTCTTGGTGCGCTTCAGGATCGACGCGAGCCCGGTGAGCAGCCCGCCTGACTTGGCGCGGGAGGATTCGCTGGCGTGATCGACGGCGCGGTTGGCTTTGAGCGCGGCGTTGCCGGTGGTGCGGGCGGCGGCGGCGGTGGCGGCCG
>DIYM01000116.1 GCA_002429045.1 Phycisphaerales bacterium UBA6054 | reverse complement strand
ATCGGTCGCGCAGGCCGCGGCGCCCCGGCCGGCGCACCACCCGCCTGTTGGGGCGGGAGATGTCATGGGCGGACGCCTCAACGGCATCGGCTTACCCAGCGGTACCAACGGGAACGGGCGCCCCGTCGACGCGGCGGCCGAGGGGTTCGCCGAACCGAAGATCATCGTGTCGCCCGGAGATCGAACGCTCGAAGAGATCGAACGCGACACCATCGTGGCGACCCTGCACCGGTTCAACGGGCACCGCCAGCGCACCGCCAAAGCGCTCGGGATCGGTGTCCGCACGCTCGGGCTCAAACTCAAGAAATGGAAGGACATGCAACTCGTTTCGGCGAACCTGTGACCGTCACGCCGAGCGGGCGGAGCCCGTCTCGGAGCGTCTTGGGAAACGACCGGCACCCGGATTGCGGAGCATCCATCGTGCAGATCAGCGACCTGAACACGGCCGGGGCGATGCCCGCTCTCGAGATGACGATGCGGTTCGCCGCACAGCGTCAGCGTCTGCTCGCCCACAACGTCGCGAACGTCAACACCCCGAACTTCATCGCACGCGATGTCGATCCCGAGGCATTCCAGAGCGTGCTGTCGCGGGCTGTCCAGGACCGCCGGGACAAGACCGGCGGGGGCTTCGGCAAGCTCGAATGGAGTGAGACCGCCCAGATCGGCAGGGCCCCGGGCGACGGTTCGCTGCGGCTCGGGGACACATCGCCCCACGGGGGCGTGCTCAGGCACGATCGCAACGCGATGGATCTCGAGCGTGTCATGCAGGACATGGTGGAGAACCTGACCGTCTTCAGGGCGGCGAGCGATCTGATGCGTCGCCAGAAAGCAACCCTTGTCTCGGCGATCTCCCAGCGAGTCTGACCGACCGGGCGGACCGGCATCGACCGGGAAGAGCCCTGACGAAAGGAACCCGCCATGTACGGCGCCCTCGACATCTCGACCAGCGGCATGATCGCCCAGCGGACCCGCATGACCGTCATCGCGTCGAACCTGGCCAACGCCAACTCTCTGGCGAATGACAAGGGCGAGTACGATCCGTATCTCCGGAAAGCGGCGATGTTTGCGCCGGGCGACCCCTCCGCGGGCAGCGATGCCGGTCGGGCGATGGGCGTGCATGTCGCGTCGATCGAGGTCGGTGAAGAGCCGCTGCGCCGCGCGTACCGCCCGGGGAGCCCGTTCGCCGACAGGGAGGGCTACGTGATGGTCCCGAACATCAACACGACCACCGAGTGGGTCAACGCGATGGAGGCTTCGCGGGCCTACGAAGCGAATGTTGCGGCGGCGGAGACCACCAAGTCGATGGTCTCGCAGGCCCTCCGGCTGCTGGCGTGATCGCCTGGCACGCCGATTGTGGTTTGGAGGTAGGATGAGCACGGTCCGCGTCTCGTCCGTGCAGCAAGGAGTTGGTCATGTCAGATCCGGTCGGGCTTTCGGGGTTGATGGGCAAGCAGGGCGTGGTCCCGCCGCGTCCGTCCGCGCCGGCGCAGGGCTCCGGACCGAACGCCGGCGCTGATTTCAAAGCGTCGCTGATCAAGAACCTCTCGGAGGTCAACGCCCTCCAGCAAGACGCGACCAGGGCGACCGAGGACCTCGTGACCGGTCAGCGCAACGACATCGAGGGTGTCGTGCTGGCGACCGAAAAGGCCGACACCGCGTTCAAGATGCTCCAGGCGATGCGGAACCAGGTCATGCAGGCGTACGACGAAGTCAAGCAGATGCGCGTCTGACCGCACACGCGCCCGCACATCAGAGAGAGCGGCACGGACACCGAGGCCCACGCCCGATCGCGCGGGCCTCTTCTGCTTGCCCGGCCGCGTTGCCCGGCCGCGTTTGTGCGCAAGGTCTGCGGGCGTGGCGACGCCGACTCCGGCTCGGGCCAAACTTGTTGCGGTCTGTTGTGCAGGAATCGCGTGCGCCGGGCCGATCTTGCCCCAGCGGGACGATTCGTGCGCCCGCGACGCGCGAGGATTGCGCGTCTGACAGAGGCAGGAAGCCGGGGTCGATATGCAACAGATTCGCCGCTCACTGGCGAACATCCAGGATGGGTTGGGGCAGTTGGGCCCGACGCACAAGCTGCTCTTCGGCTCGCTGGCCGTGATCGCGGTGATGACCCTGTTCCTGGTCTCGCAGTACGCCGCCAAGCCGACCATGGTCGATCTGATGTCCCAGGGCGGCGACCCGCAGCTGGTCGGCACCCTCCGGTCCGTTGGGATCCAGGCCGAGTCGCAGGACGGGAGGGTCCTCGTCCCGTCGGGGTCGCAGTACGCCGCCCTGGCGCACCTGACCGCGGTCGGGCAGCTGCCCAACGACACGACCATCCTGTTCAACAACCTCATCCAGTCGCAGGACTGGAAGGCGTCGCGCGAGCAGCACCGTCAGCAGGCGGTGATCGCGCTCCAGAACGAGCTGTCGCGGGTGATCTCGCAGGTCCGCGGGATCCGCGAGGCGACCGTGATCATCGACGCGCCCGAGGCGGCGGGGCTGGGGCGGGCGGTCAGGCAGCCCAGCGCGTCGGTGACCCTGTTCGGGTCGGGCGCGGCGCCGATCCCCCAGCCGACGGTCGACGCGATCGCCAGCCTGATCGCGGGCTCGCGCGCCGGGCTCGATCCGTCGCGGGTCAGCGTGATCGATGGCTCGACCGGGCGCCCCCGCGAGGTCTCGAACAAGGAATCGATGGCCACGGGCATGTACCTGGAGCACAAGCAGCAGGTCGAGCTGTACACGCAGCGCGAGATCGAGCGGATCCTCGTGTACGTGCCGGGCGCAGTGGTCACGGTCAACGCGATGGTGGACGTGACCCGTGTCGCCAGGCGTGCCGAGAAGTACCTCGAACCCAAGAACGGCACCGTGTCGGTGCTGAAGAGCGAAACCACCTCCGAGGGATCGAACACGCAGGGCTCGCGCGGCGCCGAGCCGGGGCTCCGCTCGAGTTCGACCGCCGACATCAGCACGGGACGGGCCGCGACCGGCCAGGAGAGCGAGGAGTCGACCACCAAGACCGAGAGCGAGGTCCGCATCGGCTCGGAGACCACCGAGACGGTGGACCCGCGTGGCATGCCGACCTACCTGAGCGCGTCGGTGATCATCCCGCAGGAGTGGGTCGAGGGAACGATCAAGAAGGGCCGTGCGGAAGAGCAGGCCGATGAACCGGTGACGCAGGCCGAGGCCGACGCGTACTTCGAGGCCATCAAGCCGACGATGGAAGAGACGATCCTGATGCGTCTGCAGACCGCGGGTGAGGACGGCCAGATCCGCGAGGGCAAGGTCTCCATCGCGATGGCGCCGATGCCCTCCGGGGTGAACGGTCTGTCGGGCGCGGGCGGCATGATGAACGTGGCCGGCAGCGGCGGCGGGGGGGCGGGCCTGCTGTCCGCGTCGAGCATGATCGAGACCATCGTGCTGGGCGTGCTCTCGCTGGTCGCGTTGGTCATGATGCTCACGCTCGTCAAACGCGCGGGCAAGCGCCCCCAGTTGCCCACCGCCGAGGAACTGGTCGGGGTCCCGCCGGCCCTGGAGATCGCGGGCGATATGGTGGGCGAGGCGGACGAGTCCGACGCCCCGATGGCCGGCATCGAGATCAGCGACGATGAGGTCAAGATCGAGAAGATGCGTGAGCAGGTCGCCGAGTTGATCGCGTCCAACCCCGACGGTGCGGCAACGCTGGTCGGGCGCTGGATCGGGGATGAGGACTGACCATGCCACGCAAGCCCAACCAGCCACTCCCGGACAACGCGCGAGATCTCGGCGGGACCGAGAAGGCGGCTGTGCTGCTCTTGGCCATGGGAGCCGAGGACGCCGCGAGCATCCTCAAGAAGCTCTCCCCCGCCCAGGTCGAGGAGGTCACCCGGGAGATCGCCAGCTTGGGGCGCGTCAACGACAAGCTCCAGAACGATGTGATCTCCGAGTTCTACGACGTCTCGATCGCGACGCAATACGCCAACGAGGGCAGCCTGTCGTTCGCGAAAGAACTGCTGCTCAACTCGCTGGACCCCGGCGACGCCGAGCGTGTGCTCGGTCAGATCCAGACGCAGGTCCAGAAGACCCCCTTCTCGTTCCTCCAGCGTGCCGAGAGCGAGAACCTCCTGACGTTCATCCAGGACGAGCACCCGCAGACGATCGCGCTGATCCTGTGCCATCTCTCCCACCACAAGGCCTCTGAGATCCTCGTGGGGCTGCCGATGCAGAAGCAACTCGAGGTGATCAAGCGTGTCGCGAACATGGAGCAGACCAACCCGGAGGTGATCCGCGAGGTCGAGCAGGGCCTGGAGAGCCGCCTGAGTTCGATGCTGATGCAGGCGACCGAGAAAGCCGGCGGCGTGCCAACGGTGGCGGAGATCCTCAACCTCGCGGACCGCGCGACCGAGAAGGGCATCATGGAGGGGCTCGAGTCCGACGACCCCGATCTGGTCGAAGAGATCCGCAGGCTCATGTTCGTGTTCGAGGACATCAAGATGGTCAACGACAAGGGCATCCAGGCGGTGCTCAAGGAGGTCGAGAACGACGAGCTGTCGCTGGCACTCAAGACGGCGTCCGACGAACTCCAGCAGAAGATCTTCGGGAACATGTCCGAGCGTGCCGCGAGCATGATCAAAGAAGACATGGAGTTCATGGGCCCGGTGCGGGTCTCGGACGTCGAGCAGGCCCAGCAGCGGATCGTGGACATCGTCCGCCGACTCGAAGAGGCCGGCGACGTGATCATCGAGGGCCGCGGGGGCGACTCGGACATGCTGGTGTAAGAGCCCTCCGGGCAAGGACGAACCGCGATGGGCATGATCCGCCGGGCCGATCTCGAGCAACTCACGCGCGACGCGTTGGTCATGGACCTCGACGACATGCGTTCACGAGGCGAGGCGATCATCTCCGAGGCCACCGCCCACGCCCAGCGGGTGATCGCCGACGCGAACGCGGAACGTGAACGCCTGATCGCGACCGCCCACGAGGCGGGGTTCGCCAGCGGGCACGCCGAAGGGCTTGCCGCGGGCCGAGCGGAGGGCGCAGAGTCGGGCGCGTCCGAAGCCCGCGACGCTGAGTCCGAGGCGATCGCCACGCTGGTCTCCGGATGGAGCGAGGCGCTGGACACGTTCGAGAGCAGACGCGAGCAGGTCCTCCGCGAGGCCCGGACGGATGTGGTCCGCCTGGCGGTCGAGATCGCCGCTCGGGTGGTGCGGCGCTGCGTGGACATCGACCCGCGCGCCGTCGAGTCGCAGATCGAGGCCGTGCTCGGCTCGATCGCCCGGCCCACACGGCTGACGCTGCGTGTCCACCCCGACGATCTGGGCGCTGCCGAGCGGGCGCTGCCCGGGCTGCTCGATCGCTTCGAGCAGTGCAGGCACGCCGATGTCGTCGCGGACGCGACACTCGGGCGTGGCTCGGCTGTCGCGACGACCGAGGGCGGCGGGCGGATCGATGCGGCCATCGCGAGGCAACTCGATCGGATGATCGCCGAGATCCTCCCCGACGACCCCGGTCTCTGGGGCGATCAGGGCAGCGCCGATCCCGCGACCGACCCGCGGAGCGACGCGGCGTGACGTGGCTGGGGCCACAGTTCGCCGCGGTCAACCGGGCCGAGCCGCTCGGTCTGCTCGGTCGTGTCCGTGTGGTCCGGGGGCTGACGGTGCTCGTCGCCGAGATGCCCGCGCCGATCGGTTCGCTGGTGCGGATCGGTCAGGGGCCCGGGCGGTCCGTGCCGGGCGAAGTGGTCGGCTTCGACGACGAGCACACCGCGGTGATGGTCCTGGGCGGGACGGCGGGGATCGTGCCGGGAGCGCCGGTGGAACTCACACGCGTGCACCAGTCCGCCGGCGTCGGCAACGCCCTGCTCGGAAGGGTTGTCGATGGGCTCGGGCTGCCGATCGACGGGCTCGGCCCGGTGCGTGACCTCGTGTTCCGCCCTCTCGACCCGGAGCCGACCGGTGCGATGAAGCGGCGCCGGATCTGCGAACCGCTGCGCACGGGTGTCCGCGCGATCGATCTGATGACCCCCATGGGGCGCGGGCAGCGCATGGGCGTGTTCGCGGGTCCGGGCGTGGGCAAGAGCACCGTCCTGGGGCAGATCGCCAGGGGAACGGACGCGGACGTGTCGGTCATCGCCCTGATCGGCGAGCGAGGCCGCGAGGTCCGCGAGTTCATCGACGAAGCCCTGGGCGAAGACGGGCTCAAGCGCTCGGTCGTCATCGTGTCAACGGGCGACGAGTCCCCGTTGATGCGGGTGCGCGCGGCGCGCCTCGCGTGCGCGGCGGCGGAGCACTTCCGCGACGAAGGACGCGATGTCATGCTCATGATGGACTCGGTCACGCGCTACGCCCACGCCCAGCGTCAGATCGGGCTGAGCGTCGGCGAACCCCCCGCGTCCAAGGGCTATACGCCGAGCGTGTTCACCAACATGGCCACGCTGCTGGAACGCGCGGGAGCACTCGAGTCCGACGGCGCCTCCAAGGGAGGATCGATCACCGGGCTCTACACCATCTTGGTCGAGGGCGACGACATGACCGAGCCGGTCGCCGATGCGGCCCGGGGCATCCTCGACGGGCACGTGATCCTCTCACGCAAGCTCGTCCAGAAGGGCCACTTCCCTGCGATCGATGTGCTCGACTCGGTCTCGCGCGTCGCGTCGCACGTGATGGGCTCGTCGCAGGCGGCCGCACGCATGCAGACGCTCAAGCTGCTCGCCAAGTACCGAGAGATCGAAGAGCTCGTGCAGATCGGCGCGTACGCGTCCGGGTCGGACCCCGAGGCGGATACCGCGATCGATCTGATCGACCCCCTGACCGAACTGCTCCGCCAACGGCCCGACGAGCCCGGGCGGTTCGAGAAGTCGCTCGAACTGATGACCAAGATGGCGCTCCAGTCGGGAGAGATGATCCAGCAACGCCGGCTGATGCGTCAGCAGACGCAGCAGGCCGACCAGCCCCAGGCAGTGCGGCGATAGGAGGGTGACCGGTGCCGAGGTTCGTGTTCAGACTGCAGCCGGTCCTCGAGCAGCGTGCCCGCGAGGAGAAGGACCGCATGCGCGCCGTCGCCGAGCTCGAGTCACGGCGCATGGGCATCGAGGCCGAAATCCGCGCGTGCCAGGCGAGGATCGTCCAGGGACGCCGCGAGGTGGCGGCGGCGCTCTCGGGAGGGCGGGTCGACCTGGGGGCTGCGAAGCTCCAATCCGCCGCGACCTTGCGCCACGACCAGGACGCACGCCGGAGCGTCCTCGAGATGGCGGGCGTGCTCAAGCACCTCGAGCGGGCACGATCGGAACTGGTCCAGGCCGCGGCACGCAGGCGTGCGATCGAGCTCCTCAGAGATCGCGACATGGAACGGTTCCGGGAAGCCGAGAACCGGAGAGAGCGCGCAGAGATGGACGATCTCATGGTGATGCGCCGTCCGAAGAGCGCATAGGGAGCATGCGATGAAGAACATCATCCGAGCGGTCGTGATCGTGGCGGTCCTGAACCTGCTGGCGGTTCTCGGCGCGGCGGGCTGGCTCGCGTCCAGCGGTCGGGTGACGGTCGATCGCCTGACCGAGGCGACGGCGTTGATCGCCGAGGACCCCGCCGAGCGAGACGCGAGGCTCGAAGCCGAGCGTCTCGCCGCCGAGCCGCCCCCGGTCGATGACTCTGTCGCCGAGGGCGACCTGAGCGACACGGACCAGCGCATCGCCGCACGCGTCGAGATGACGATGGTGGACCGCGAACGCCTCGAGCGCCTGCGGCGTGAGGTCCGAGACCTCCAGGCCCAGCTCAGGCTCGAACGCAGACTGCTCGAGCGCGACCGGGACAAGTTCGAGGGTGAGAAGGCGGACTTCGCCGCGCTTCGCGAGCAGCTCACCGAGATCGAGGGGGCCGACTCCTTCGCCAGCGCGCTCGCGGCGATGTCGCAGATGAAGCCCGCGGACATCAAGCCAGTGCTGACACAGCTGATGACCGAGGGCAAGTCAGAAGAAGTCATCTCGTACCTCGCCGCGTTCGAGGACCGGCTGCGCTCCAAGGTCGTCTCGGAGTTCATCAAAGCGGGCGAGGTCGAAGTGGCAGCCGGTTTGCTTGAATCACTCCGGACCCGGGGGCTGACCCCCGCGGATACCGGAGTGAACGGCCCATGACGCAGATCAGCACCGATCAGCCACTCGACCGAACCCCGCAGAACCAGCCGATCGTTGCGCCGAACCTGCGCACGCTCGGCGAGAACAGCGCGAGCTCCTTCGACAATCTGTTCGCCGAGAAGACCGCTCTCGATCTCGACCCGGGGGGCGAGCTCGATGACGCCCGCGACGCGTCACCCGACGAGCCCGCCTCATCGGACTCGGACGCGGACTCCGATGACAAAGAGGAGCGCGGCAACGGCTCGGACGACGCGTCCGATGAGGACCAGGCGCCGAGCGCGGGCGCGGAACGGCCGGCGGCCGAATCCGAGACCGATCCCGCGGACGCGGCGCCCGACACCGCGCCGGCGACCCCCGAAACGGGCGCGGGCAGGCCCGCCCATGCCCGCCCGGATGCCCAGAGCAACACCGGCGAGCCGGACGGCGCGACGAGCCAGCCGGAGGGGGCGAACGAGCCGATCCAGGTGGTTCCGTTGGCAGAGCGGGCGGTCCCGGTCACCGGAGAAGCGCAGGTCCGGCAAGAACTCAAGAACGCCGCCAGTGTCGATCTGGCTTCGCTGGCGCGGCAGGAACTGCTCGGTGTCGCACGCCGGCAGCCCGGCGAGATCGGGCGCACAGAGCAGCCCGCTCCCGCCGAGGACCGCCCGAGCCCG
>DIYM01000118.1:940-4269 GCA_002429045.1 Phycisphaerales bacterium UBA6054 | reverse complement strand
GGCGGGCTCGACGCCCTCGACCCGCCGCACCAGGCTCAGCGTGCGGACCCCGGTGCCCGCCTTCACCGCCGCGGGCACCATCGATGCCAGCACCATGCCCAGCGGCGAGCAGTAATACCCCGCCAGCCAACGCCCCAACTCGACCAGCGTTCCGGGCATGCGGGCGCCGCCCAGCCCGAGCACCGGCTTGACCCTCCCGGGATCGAACCCCTCCAGCAGTTCCGATCCGCCCGATGCGATGACGACCCCGCCCACTCCGTGGTTCCCGCGCCCCACCGGCACGCGCACGCGCTCGCCGACCCCAAGACTCCCGAGACCGGGCGGCACCGAATACGTCAGGCCGTCCCCCCGATCCATCCCGCGCTCGACCGCCACGCGAACGAAGACATCGCCGGCATCGGGCCTGGGCTCCGGCTCCATCCCCGGCAGCAGATTCTGTTGGTCTCCCATCGGCGGCATCGGCACCAACCACGATACACTCCATCCCGATGCACAACACCAACGCCACCGCCAAGGCCCGCCTCGCGCTCGCAGACGGTTCAGTGTTCGTCGGTGCCCCATTCGGGGCCGCCGCAGAATCCCCGGCCGTGGGCGAGGTCGTGTTCAACACGGCGCTGACCGGGTACCAGGAATCCCTCACCGACCCCTCGTACTCCGGCCAGATCCTCGTCCAGACAACCCCCCTGATCGGCAACACCGGCGTCAACCCGGAGGACCACGAATCCGCCAAGCCCCAGGTCGTGGGGTTCGTCGTCCACGAGTACACCCCGGAGCACTCCAACTACCGCGCGACCCAGTCGCTCTCGGACTGGCTCGCCGGGCACGGCGTGCCCGGGATCGCCGGCATCGACACCCGGGCGCTCACCCGGGCGCTTCGGTCCGGGGGTGTGACCTCGGGCGTGATCTCAACAGACGCGTCCAAGACCGACGCCGAGCTTGTCGCGATCGCCTCGGGGGCCGCGCCGATGCAGGGGCAGGATCTCGCCTCGATGGTCGCCTGCACCGCGCCCTATTCCTGGGACGAGACCCTGGGCGACTGGAGCCCGCGGTCCGAGCCGAATCCCGACGCGCCTGTCGTCCTCGCCCTCGACTGCGGCGCCAAACGGAACATCCTCCGGAACCTCGCCCATCGCGGCTGCTCGGTGCACGTCGTGCCCCACACCGTGAGCCACGCCGAGATCAAAGGCCTGGTTTCCTCGGGCCAAGCCCACGGGCTGTTCATCTCCAACGGCCCGGGCGATCCCGATGCCGTCCGGTCCACCGTTGAGACGCTCAAAGCCGTGCTCGACGACCCGGATCTCGCCGAGCTCCCGGTGTTCGGCATCTGTCTCGGGCATCAGCTGCTCGCGCTGGCGTTGGGTGCCAGGACCTTCAAGCTCGCGTTCGGGCACCGAGGCGCGAACCAGCCCGTCCGTGATGACCGCACCGGGCGGGTCGAGATCACGTCCCAGAACCACGGGTTCGCGGTCGACCCGGAGTCCCTGGACGCGACCGGCGCCGTGGGCACGCACGTGCACCTCAACGACGGCACACTGGCCGGGCTCGAGATCCCGGGCCGCCCGGTGTTCTCGGTCCAGTTCCACCCCGAGGCCTCCCCCGGGCCGCACGACGCCGGTCACCTGTTCGACCGGTTCGTCGACGCCGCCCGGTCTCGTGCGGCGGCTCCCACACTGAACTAGGCCGAACGCCGGCGTGTTCGGGCGATGTTTGTGGGTCCGATTTGCTCCGATTTGTTGCCATTTCGCTTGCACCCCCTTGCAAGATATGCGCGTCGCGGTATATTCAAGAGTCGGCGGTGGTCCGTTCGAGCCGCCCGAGGAAGAGAAGCCCCTTCACACAAGGGGTGGAGAGTGTGGAGCGTCCGCGATCCTCAGGATCCCTTGTGGGGGAGACTGGAGTCGGCGGCATGAGAGCGATTCTGATCTTTCGATCCTGAGTGTGTCTGTTCCGTCCGTCCGGTGCCAACGCCCCGGTGTGGCTTTGTGTGTTTTCGTTTCTGAGTTGCCTGTGTCTGGGCAATCAACCTGGTTTTGAATAGAGGAGCATGTTCCATGAAGGCCAAGAACGCCCTTAGCTTGGTGCTCGCCGCCGGTGTGGTCACCCCCGCACTCGCCGACCTGTCCCCCGCCCCCGCGCCCAAAGGCACGATGGCGACCGAGCGCGTTGCGCACATTTACTACAACGTGGCCACCGGTGAGAAGGTCGCGACCATGCTGAACTCGCAGGTCCGCCCGGTCAACGACGTGTCCACCCCCGTGTGGACCGCCAACAACGACCTCCCCTGCGCCGCCTTCGGCCAGACCGGCGGCACCGCGGGCATCATCGATGACCCCAACAACCCCGACCTGTTCACTTCGACCGCGACCGGTCAGATCATCCTCGACTGGGGTGACGTCGCGCCCGACACCGTCGTCGACTGCATCATCACCGATTTCGCCACGCAGATCGAAGACGTTGACACCGGCATGGGCGCCGGCGCCGGCGTCGTCGGCTTCGGTGCGGTCTACGCCGTGTTCGACGCCGAGAACGGCTTCGACTCCGCGGCGACCCGCCTCGACCTCGCGGCGTTCATCGTCGACACCCTCCCGGGCGACGTTCCCCCGAACGACCCCAACCTGCTCGCCGTCTACGAGCTGACCCTCGACCTCGTCCCGGATTCCTTCCAGTTCGAGATCGGCGACACCGACTCGGTGGACGGCTCGGGCAACGGCAACTTCAACCCCGGTTCGGGCGCTGACCTCGACACCGACGGGCTGGCCGACTTCGGCTACGCCCTCCAGTTCATCCAGCCCGGCACCTTCGACTTCGATAACGCCGACGGCGACGATGACACCTCCACCGGCGTCGACGGCGATGAGAACGCCCAGGCCCTCACCGGCTGGGGCATCGTGGTCGGTGACGGCGAAGTCAGCGCCGACGGCAACACCTACACCAACGGCCCGGGCGACACCGGTGCGGAAGACGCCTTCGATGTCCTCATCGACGACACCATGGGCGGGCTCGAGAACCTCGGCACCTTCTTCTACCTCGGCTTCGGCTGCGACCTCGACGGGAACGGCACGTTCGAGCCCGGCGACAACAGCAACCCCTTCGCCCAGCACGCCTTCCAGCTGCTCGGCCCGGGCGGTCCCCCGCCCTGCGGGGCTGACCTCTTCCCGGTCGGCGCCGGCGATGGCTCGCTGAACTTCTTCGACCTCAACCAGTACCTCGCGCTCTTCAACGCGGGCGATCTGGCTGCGGACTTCTTCCCGGCCGCCGCCGGCGACGGTCTGCTGAACTTCTTCGACCTCAACCAGTACCTCGCCGAGTTCAACGCCGGCTGCCCGTAA
>DIYM01000118.1:0-875 GCA_002429045.1 Phycisphaerales bacterium UBA6054 | reverse complement strand
TTCAACGCCGGCTGCCCGTAATCCCGGCACCCGCAATCGAAATCGGTTGATATGACCCTCGCCGCCCGGAGCCCACCGCTCCGGGCGGTCTTGCTTTGACACCGCCGATCAGACCCGCGCCACAGAACCGGCGGCCCGTCTCTTCCGGCGAGCCGTCTCTCCGGTTCAGTACCGCGGCACGCCCGCGTCCACACGGACGGACCACGCGTCGATCCCTCCGGCGACGGAGAGGACGCCCTCGAACCCCGCCCGCTGCAACGCGACGGCCGCCGACAGCGAACGCCGCCCCGAGTGGCAGATCAGCCCGATGGTGCCGTCCTCGCCCGCGTCGATCTCGTTGATCCGCGTGCCGAGGTCCCCCATCGGGATCCACACCGCGCCCTCGATCGACGCCACGGCCAGTTCGTCCGCCTCCCGGATGTCCACGAGCACGAACGACGGTTCGTCCTGAGCGTCGGGGTCATCACGCCGCCCGTGCATGCGGGCCGCGTCGATCACGGTCATCTCGTAGCGCTCATCGATCGGGTACCGCTCGTCGCTCATGGGGTCGTCTCCTGGTGCCGCTGGGGGTCCGGCGCGTCCCGGCGTGCAGGCGGGATCGTACCGACCCTCGAGCGGTCGGCGTGCGTGCGTTTCCAGATCGTCCGCGGGCTCCAGAGGCCCCAACGCTCGCCCCCCCGCACGCCGGTGGTCACAGAGCGCACGCCCAAGAACACCGCATCGGACACAGCCCGCCCGAGATCGAAGACCGCCCCGAACACCGACTCGCTCGGGCGGGCCCGCTCGGTGTCCAGCGGGTCCGGGTACGCCCCCACGCGGTGCCCGTCGTCACGGCGCGTGACGGGCGGGCGGGTGCGGAACGGCAGCCCGTGAAC
>DIYM01000161.1 GCA_002429045.1 Phycisphaerales bacterium UBA6054 | reverse complement strand
CGGAGACGCGGCCGAAGCGCCCCAGCCGGGCAAGACCAAAGGGTCGATGCCGGCGGGGCTCGACAGCCGCCCCCCGGAGCAAGCGCCCGAGCCCGAAGGCAAGACCCCTGCGAAGGACGCAGACGAGGGGGGCGAGCAGCCGCGCGGCGTGATCAAAGCCCCGAAGCCGACGATCAAGTCGCCCGAGAAACCGCCGACGATGAACGTGCCCACGCGTCCCAAGGTGATCTCACCGGTGGGGCCGAAGCTCGAGGACATCCAGAAGGACAAGATCAAGCTCAGCGGCCCGAAGGTCGTTCGGGTGGAAGCCCCCGAGCGGATCGAGCCGCCGCGTCCCCGCGGCCCAAGACCCGGGGGGGGCGGCGGCGGACGAGGCCCCGGACCGATGGCCCCGATGGGCGATCTCCCGCCAGGGGGTCGTGCGCCGGCTCGCGGCGGCAGCACACGCCGGCGTGGCAACGATCGGCGCCGCGACGGCGATCAGGGCGGCAGCGGTGCGGGCTGGTCTCAGGCGGACCTCGCCGAACGCGAAGCACGCCTGCAGCGGTCCGGGGGCTATCTCAAGCAGAAACGCCAGCAGCTCCGCGGGGGCGCGGGCCAGCAGGCCGCCACCCCGGCCGCGGTGGGCGGCAAGGTGCAGATCTCCGAGCCCTTCAGCATCAAGGACCTGTCCGCGGCGACCGGCGTCAAGGGCGCCGACATCGTCAAGAAGCTCTTCATGCAGGGCGTGATGGCCACCATCAACTCGGGCATCGAGACCGAGAAGGCCCAAGAGATCATGATGGACTGGAACATCGAACTCGAGGTCACCGAGGCCAAGACGGCCGAGCAGGCGGTCGCGGCGCAGTTCGAGGACCGCGAGCGCAAGGACGAACGCGCCCGCGGCCCGGTCGTCACGATCCTCGGGCACGTCGACCACGGCAAGACATCGCTGCTCGATCGGATCCGCAACGCCAACGTCGCCGAGGGCGAGGCCGGCGGCATCACCCAGGCGACCAGCGCCTTCCGCGTGCCGGTGCACATGGGCGACGCCGACAAGCAGGTCGTCTTCATCGACACGCCGGGCCACGAGGCGTTCACCGCCATGCGTGCCCGCGGCGCCCAGGTGACCGACATCGTCGTGCTGGTCGTCGCGGCCGACGACGGCGTGATGCCGCAGACCAAAGAATCGATCAGCCACGCCCAAGCCGCGGGGGTGCCCATCATCGTGGCGCTCAACAAGATCGACAAGGAACAGGCCACCGATAGCAACATCCAGAAGATCCTGGGTCAGCTGGCCGAGCAGGGGCTGAACCCGACCGAATGGGGTGGGGACACCGAAGTCGTCCGCACCAGCGCGATCAAGGGCACCGGCATCCAGGAACTCCTGGAGATCCTCGACCTGCAGTCCGAAGTGCTCGAGCTCAAGGCCGATTTCGGCGGGCAGGCGCAGGGCTCGGTCATCGAGGCCCGCCCCGAAGAGGGACGCGGCAATGTCGCGAACATCCTGGTCCAGGAAGGCAAGCTGAAGGTCGGCGACTTCATCGTGCTTGGGCGGGCGTTCGGTCGGGTGCGCGACATCACCGACGATCGCGGAAAGAAGCTCAAGGAGGCGCTGCCCCCGATGCCGGTTCAGATCTCGGGCATCAACGAGCTGCCCGACGCGGGCGACAAGTTCTATTGCGTGCCTTCGCTGAAAGAGGCCGAGCGTGCCGCCGAGCAACGCCGCGACCGCGAGCGTCAGGAGCAGTTGGCCCAGCCGACCGCCACGCTGGATCGCATGTTCAGCCAGATGGCCGAGAAGGACCTCAAGGAGATCCTCGTGGTCCTCAAGGCGGACGTGCAGGGCTCGGTGGACGTGCTCCGCAGCGAGATCGAGAAGGTCGGCGAGGAATCGACCGAGATCAAGGTCCGCGTCATCCACGCCGCGGTCGGCGGGATCACCGAATCGGACATCCTGCTCGCGAACGCGTCGGGCGGGCTGATCATCGGCTTCAACGTCATCGCCAACGCCAAGGGGCGATCCCTCGCCGAGAGCAAGGGGGTCGAGATCCGCAACTACCAGGTGATCTACGACATCGTGGACGACCTGAAGAAGGCCGCCGAGGGGCTGCTGGCCCCGGAGCTCCGCCAGGAGGTCCTGGGTCACGCCGAGGTCCGCAAGGTGTTCCGTGTCTCGAAGGTCGGCATGATCGCCGGTTGCTACGTCACCGACGGTGTGGTGCAGCGAGATGCGCTCATCCGCGTCACACGCGACGGGGTGGTCATCGAGAACGACCGCAAGCTCGAGCAGCTCAAGCGTGTCAAGGACGACGCGAAAGAAGTCCGTGCCAACACCGAGTGCGGCATGAAGATCGCGGGGTACGACGACATCAAGGAGGGCGATGTTCTCGAGTGCTACAAGCAGGTCGAGGTAGCCCGGACGCTCTGATGATGTCCCCCGGCGTGTTGTTGTTCCTTGTGTGAGGCGTGCTCATGGTCGTCGGTGTCCTCCAGGCCGAGTTGCGTATCGATTGGGCCAAGTCGCTCAAGGACAAGAGAACAGTCGTGCGATCGCTCAAGGACCGGCTCCACCGGTCCCACCAGGTCTCGGTCGCGGAGGTCGGCGCCCAGGAGGTGCACAACGCGCTGCTGCTGGGTGTCGCCGGCGCCGGGAGTTCGGGCGCCCAGGTCGCTTCGGTGCTCGACACGATCGAACGCAAGCTCGGCTCCCTCGGGGACGCGGAACTCGTCTCGTGCCAGCGTGAGATCATGCGCGGCTGGCCCGGGGCTCTGGCATGCGGCGCGTTCTCAGAGATGGACGAGGCCGAGCTCGGACTGGAGATGCTCGACCGAGCCGATAGCCTCACCCTTGGGGAGGACGCCCGTGATCGGTGAACGCCGAAAAAAGCAGATCGAATCGATACTGCTCCGCGCCCTGCAAGAGCGTCTCGCCAGAGGCCTGAGCGACCCACGCATCCGTGGCTTGGTGACGGTCACCCGCGTTGAGACGGGCAACGACATGAAACGTGCCAAAGCGTTCGTATCTGTGATGCCGAGCGAACACGCGGAACTCACCCTGCACGGGCTCCGGGCCGCGACCAAAAAGATCCGCAGGGACGTTGCCGACAAGATCCATCTCAAAGACATGCCAGCCATCGACTTTGTCTACGACGAGGGGCTCAAGCAGCAGATGGAAGTCATGTCGCTGCTGACCAAAGACAAGATCGAGCGTGGCGGAGAGCGGCGGGCGGACCGAAGCATCCCGGGCGATGAGTCCGAAGAGGAGAAGGGGTGATGAGCAGTTCGCTGAGCGACGCGATCAAAGCCGCGACCGAACAGATCCGATCGGCCAACGGCGACCCCCCACCCGAGCCGTCGGCGGGGTTCCGTTGCGAACAGGACGAACCGATCGTCGTGGAGTTGGTCTACTCGTTCTTGCTGTGGGAGTCGGACCGTGACTCAGCCGCCGGCTCGTTCGCGTCGTTGCGAGAGCAGATCACCGGGCTCAACGAGTTGCGGGTCTGCGACGCGGAGGAGGTGGCATCGATGCTGCCCCGCGGCACGCCGAGGCGGGAAGAGCGTGCGGCCCGGCTCGTAGCGGCGCTCAACGCGGTTTTCGAGCGTGAGCACGCGTTGAGCCTCGCGGCTCTCAGCGAGATCTCCAAACGAGAGGCACGCCAGTACCTCGATGCTCTCGACGGGATGCACCCGTTCGTCGCGGCCCGGGTGGTGCTCATCGCATTGGGCGGGCACGCGATGCCCGCAGACGACCGCATCGCCGAGGTGCTCGCACACCGTGGCGTGATCGACGACCTCACACTCGGGCACGCCGAACTCTCGGCGCAGCTCGAACGCGCGGTCCGGGCCGCCGATGCCCGGCAGGTATACGCGGTGCTCGAAACCGACGCCGTCCGCGCCACCAAGCGATCCCGCACAAAGGGTCGCACCGCCAAAAGAACGCCCGCCAAGCGGTCCCGCAAGACCAAGGCCGAGCCGTGAACCGGCATGATGACCGCCAGAACCGGCGGTCACGAGCCATATCCCATTCCGCACGAGCCCTGCTCGTATCCATGCTCGGGGTCTCGGGATGCTCGCCCTCCCAGACAGTGCCCGCCGAACCCGACTCCGTACGAGCCGCGGCGTCGATCGAGTCGGCATCTCGTCGGCTCGAAGCGCTCGCAGAACTCGAAGCGTACCAGGCCCCCGCCGATCCGAGGGTGATCGGTCGCGTGCTGCGCACGGCTGCGGGAACCGTCGACCCCGGGTTCCCCGATCTGATCAGACCCGGAACCGAGGCGTTCGGACGCGCGTCGCGGGCATTGGACGACCTCCTCGCGGAGTTCCCGCTGCCGCAACCCGCGGGAGACGTGCCAGAGCCGGGCCAGGCGGACGCACGGCAAGCCGCGAGGGACTACGCCGCCGGGCGTTCGGTCCGCCTTGAAGGCGACCCCGACCGCGCGATCGGTATGCTTGAACGTGCGGCTCGGCTCGACCCCGGCGCACCGGCCCTCTGGAGCGAGTTGGGGCGTGCGTACGCGGAAACCGGCGATCGGATCGGTGCCGCCGACGCGTTCCAAACGGCGGTCGAACTCGGAGAACGCGATGCGCAGGCGTTGCTGTTGCTCGCGGATCTCGCCGCATCCCAGCGCGACGCCCGTGGCGTGATCCGCTGGTCGGCGCCCGTGTTCCAGGCACGCGACGGCGCGCCCCGAGCGAGAAGAACGATCGCCGGCGCGATGCTCGGCTCGGCGCTGCTTGATCTGGGGCATCTGCGTGCCGGGGCGGGCGTGCTCACCGAAACACTCTCGATGCTCCGCGGCTCCCGCGACCCGGGTGAACCACTCGAGCTATCGAGGCTGCGGAGCCGCGCGACCGAGTTCGCGGTGCTCGCGGGCGACGCATGGGCGGCGCTCGGGCAGCCCGCTGAGGCGCTCGCCGTGTACGAGTCGGCGACGAACCAGACCGGCATGGCCCGCCCGGTGGTCCTGCAACGCACGCTGGCCGCGAGCCTGAACGCGGACCGCCCCGCGACCGCCGCGCTGCTGCTGCTCGACCATCTCGATGCGTCGAGCGGTGATCTCGGGCCCGAGGAGCCGCGGTGGATCGGCGGGCTCGGTCGGGTGAACCGGATCCGCGAGACGCTCTTCGAGCGCCTCGAAGAACTGGCGACGGACCCGGGCCGACCGCCGAGCGCCCGACGCCAGGTCATCCGCTCTGTGGTTCGGGGTTGGCCAGATCTCCAAGCCGTTGTCTCCCTCCTCGAGCGGCTTGGCGCGGACGCCCGGTCATCGGTCATCGCCGGCGACCTGCTCCTCCGCCTGGACGGACCCGATCGAGTCTCCGTCGCACGAAAGCTCATCGAGTCCGACCCGATGACGGCCCGGGCGTTCGGCTCGGCGTTGTCCCGCCTGGTCGATCGCCCTGGCGAACAGGCGGCGTCGCTCATCGCCTCGGAAGATCCCCACGCCATGGCCCTGGGCATGGGCATCTGTCTCGAGACCACGGATGCGCGCCCCGCGCTCGCCGTGATCGATGCCGAGTTCGAGCGTTTCCCCGACGCGTCGCTGGTCGCGGAGATATGCGGGGTGCTCGGCCGATGGGACCAAGCCGACCGGTGGATCGCCGCCGCACGCGACCAGTTCGCTCTGCACCCGGACCGACGCGCACAGTACCTGGGCTCGCTGCTGACATGCGCACGCCTGGCGGAGGCGCGGGAACTCTCGCTGGGCATCGATGCCGACGCGCGTGCCAGCACCGACGAGTTGCTGGCGGCCGCGGAAGCCGCGTTCCTGATCGGCGACGACGCCGCGGTCCGCGCCCGGGTCGAACGGGCCGCCTCGATCGACCCGTTCGACGAGCGGGTGCTCGAGCGCCGGCTCGGATTCGCGAGCGACACCGCGGAGGAGGACGACGGCGCCGCGATGAGGGCGTTCGGTCGCGAGCTTGCAGAGGTCCGCACGCGGGGCGCACTCTTCGCGCTGTTGCGGGCTCGGGAGATCGGCGGACAAGGTCGGATGCGTGAGGCGATCGACCTGATCGCGTCGGTCGGCGAACGGGAGCCCAGCCGCGACCTCGGCGTGCTGCTGCTTGCCCAGGGCTCCCGCACCGCGGGAGCGTCTGGGGATCAAGCGACGCAGCGTCTCGCGATCGCCTGGCTGGAACAACGAGCGGGCGCGCTGCCCGGCTCCACCCCCACGGCGATCGCCTACGCGCAGGCACTCGCGGGTGTAGATCCCGCAGCGTCGCTCACGGTCCTGGATGATGCCTACGCCCGCATCGGGCATCCCGAGATCGCACGCGCCGCCGAAGCGATGCTGACGAGCGAGCCGCTGCTGCGCGACAACGAGAGCCTGATCGGGCCGGGACGCCGTGTGCTCGAACGAACAACACGGCGTGCCGACCCGGATTCGTGCATCGAGCGTGCGGGGGCGCTGATCCGGTTCGGGGATCCGCTCGGAGCGCTGCAAGCCGCATCGGACGCGCTGCCCGAGGGCGGGAGCCTGACCCGGGATCAGCTCGACCGCTGGTCGGCCGCGGTCGGGCAGATCTCACGGGCCGTCGACGGAGACGCCACGCTCGGAGAGTCCCCATCCCCGGGAGCGATCGCTTCGATCATCGATCGCGTGGATGCCCGGGCGGATCGGATCGAGATGCAACTCCCGGCGGCGCTCCAGCAGGCGAGGCTCGTTTCGCTCGTCCGAGCAGGCGACACCGAGCGCCTGGACTCGATCGTTGCGGAACGAACGCTCGGTGAAGACACCGGGCTGCTGGTGGTCCAGGCGTTGCTCGGTGGGGAGCGCGTGAGCGAGGGCATCGACATGCTCGGCGGGATCGCGGTCGCGACCGGGGACCCCGACGAATCCCTCCTGGACGAGTGGGCCCGGCTGGTCGGCGCCGGCGGCTCTGCGGCGAACGTCCGCGCGTTGCTCGCCCGTCTGGACGACGACGGCGCGGCGCGGGTCGCGGGCGTCCTCCGCTCGCGGTTCGGCCTGGGCGACCTGCCCGGGGAAGGAGGCGCCCCCCGCGACCGCGCGGACATCGCGTATTCGGGCGGGCTGATCGCGTCCGTGTTCGGGCGGGATGCCGAGGCCGAGGGGATGCACCGGCTGGCCCTCGAGTTCGACCCCGACCACGCGTGGGCGTGCAACGACCTGGGCTACGGTCTGGCCGAACGCGGGGTCTCGCTGGACGAGGCCGAGCGATTGACCGTGCGTGCGCTCGCGCTGCTCGGCGAGCGGGCGAGCGTCCTCGACTCGCTGGCTTGGGTTCGGTACAAACAGGGTGTGATCGGGGATGTCTTCGCAGAGGATGGAACCGTCGCGGTTCGGGGGGCCGTCACGCTGCTCCGTCGGGCGGCCGCCCTCGATGACGGGCGAGGCAACGCGACCATCCAGACACATCTCGGGGACGCGCTGTGGCGCGCCGGCGACCGCGAGGGAGCCGTGCGATCCTGGATGACCGCGGAGACACTGCTCCGCGAGCGGGCGTCCGAGATCGCCGCGTCGGACAACGCGGGTGGGAGGGCCTCTGTCCAAACGGCGGACCGTCTCAATCGCGTCATCCGCCGGATGACCGACGTGAAGAACGATCAGACACCCCGGATCGATCCGCTCGGGCGGGGAGTCCGAGATCCCCTGCGTGGCGACTGAACGGCTTAGGATGCACGGTCGGCATCGGACCGGACAACGCAAGACAGCACCGCTCGCGTCACGGCGGGCGGGCACGGAGGAGCAGGCACATGGCCGGTCACAGCAAGTGGGCGAACATCAGGCACCGCAAGGAACGCCAGGACAAGAAGAAGGGCCAGATGTGGTCCAAGTGTTCGAAGGCGATCATGGCCGCCGCACGAGCCGGGGGGCCCGACCCCGACACGAACCTCGCCCTCCGCTACGCGATCGACGAGGCCAAGTACGCCAACATGCCCAAGGACACGATCCAGCGTGCCGTTGAGAAGGGCGCGGGCGCCGGGCAGGGCGACGATTTCCAGGAGGTCGTGTACGAGGGCTACGGGCCGGGCGGCACCGCGCTGCTGATCCTCTCGCTGACCGACAACACCACCCGCACCGTCAACGAGCTGCGCGGGATCTTCAAGAAGATGGGCGGCAACCTGGGCAACGCCGGATCCGTCGCATTCATGTTCCAGACCAAGGGCCAGATCCTGATCGACGCGGGCAAGCTCGATGAGGACGCGGTGATGTCCGCGGCCCTCGAGGCCGGCGCCGACGATGTCCAACCACCCGAGGGCGCGACCGATGACGAGCCGGGCGTCTGGACCATCCTGACAGAACCGTCCGAGTTCCACGAAGTGAAGACCGCGATCGAGGCCGATATCGAGATCCTCGAGGCCGGCATCGTCCGGCTCCCCGACAACACCGTCGAATGCCGGGGAGAGGACGCACGCAAGGTCGTGAACCTCATGGACGCGATCGAGGACAACGAGGACGTTCAGAAGGTGTACTCGAACGCGGACATCCCCGCCGACGAGTTGGCCGGCATGGGCTGAGGCCCAACGAACCCCTGCCACAACGAAAAACACTCGCCTTCCCATACGAAAACGAGTGCTCTTGGAATGGATGCGGTATCCGCTCCCGCGGTGCGTGCACGCACGCCGGTCAGTCGGCGACCGACGAGATCTCGCCCTTGCCGAGCGTCTGCGTCTGGAGCAGCACCAGCGCGGTCTGGACCTGGAGGTCGATACCCTCGGCGATCAGCGAATCGGGATCGGGGCGGTCCGCGTCCGGGATGATGTTGCCGTCCTGATCCAGGGGGAGCACGTCCGCGTCCCGCCGGAGCAGGAGCGCTTCTTGCTGCTGGCTCGAGAGCATGTCCACCTCGAGATCCGGATCCACCCCCCACTCGGTCGCCCCCGGCATCCTGTGGATGGTCCGTGGGGAGTTGACCCGGTAGAAGTGCGTCGTCAGCTTCATCCCGGACATCCCGCCCGGGAGGAGGAAGACGTTCTGCACGCTCCCCTTCCCGAACGATCGCTGCCCGAGCACGAGCGATCGGTTCTTGCCCAGCTTCGCGGCCGCCTGGACCGACCCGGCGACGATCTCGCTGGCAGACGCCGAGCCCTCGTTGATCAGCACCACCACGGGCAGATCGGAAAGATCGCGATCGTCCCGGATGCGCTTGGCGTTCTGCTGCTCCTGCGGCACGCCGTTGGCGTCGACCGTGCGGACGATCATCCCGTCGGGGACGAAACGGGACGCGATGCCGACGGCCTGGTCGAGCAGCCCGCCGGGGTTGTAGCGTAGATCGAAGACGAGCCCGTTGAGACCCTGCGCCTTCATCGCACCGATCGCGCGATCGAAGTCGCGGGTGCTGTCGGCCGTGAACCCGGTCAGACGGATGTACCCGATGCCGGCCTCGGGATCGATAAACCAGTCCCAGTCCTGGTCGCCCGCGCCGGTCTTCTCCCAGCCGGTCACGCTGGGCAGGTCGATGCGTTGACGGGTGAGGTTGAACGTGATCTCCTCAACATCACCGGTCTCCGCGTTGGTGCGTTCCATCGTGATCTCGACGGAGGTGTTCGCCGGCCCCGTGATGATCTCGACGGCCTGGTTGAGTTCGAGGCCCACCGCCGAGATGCCGTTGATCTTCTTGATGATGTCGTCGCTGCGAACCCCGGCCCGCTGGGCGGGCGTGCCCTCCAGAGGGGTCACGACCTTGATGTTCTGCGTCTCGTCGAGCTGGATCTGGATCCCCACCCCGGTGAACTCGCCGTCGGTGGACCTGCGGAACCGCGCCAACTCGTCGGGCCAGATGAACGCCGAGTAGGTGTCCAGCTCGGACATCGCGCCGTTGCCGAACTCGTGGAGGATGGCCTCGGGCATGATGCCGATCGTCTCGTCGGCATCCGAGAGCACCCCGTCGATGACCCGGCGGAGATCGAACGCGCTCGCCTGCCTCGTCCAGCCCTCGATCGTGGCTTGGCGCTCGTCGAGCCGCGCGAGGAACGCGTTGCGACGGCGCGTGTTTCCGAGCCCGGCGAAGGTGCTGGCCAGGTCCGTGGTCGTCGCCATGGTGCGCACCGCGTCGAGCCCGCCGATGAGCAGATCGTTCATGGTCACACCGTCCGCGTTGTCGCGGGTCCTGCGCCCGACGTGCTGCTGGGCGGACCGCTGGATCGCGGTGCGCACCGCGGTCGACGTCACGCCCCGGAGCTTGGCGACATAGTCGTCGCCGTACGGGTTGTAGGGCGGGAGACCGTCGAGGCCCTCGGAGATCCGTCGCTCGTTGCGCAGCTCCCAGAGCCGCTCGGGCGCGTACATGCGGATCATGGTGAGGCGATCGCCCAGCCGGTCGACATCGTCCTTAAAGGTGCCGGACTCGTCGAAAACCGTCTCGAGCCTGAAGAACAGCTCGGACGCCACCAGCCAGTCGCCACGACGCTCGGCATCGCGGGCGGCACGCTGAGCGTCGGCGAGCACGCGATCGACACGGACATCCGCGAACAGCTGCTCGTTGTTGTCCTTGAGCAGTTGCAGGCGGACCACACTCTCGAGCGCGTCGCTGAGGGCGTCGGGCGAGCGGTCCGCGTCGTAGGCCGCCAGATGGTCGTCGAGCTCATCGCTCGCTTCACCGATCTGCTCGGCGCGAAGCTCTTCACGCTTGATGCGGTTGGCCTCGAACAACTCCAGCGACGCGCGGACATGGGGGTCCAGATCGGCCGACGCATCGGTT
This sequence comes from Phycisphaerales bacterium UBA6054, assembly GCA_002429045.1. Classification (GTDB taxonomy): domain Bacteria; phylum Planctomycetota; class Phycisphaerae; order Phycisphaerales; family UBA1924; genus UBA6054. Next base: position 10,991 of record DIYM01000161.1, on the reverse strand, counting down.
GCCAGGTCGAGCAGTTCGAACACGCCCTGCTTGTTGCCGGTTCGCGCAAAGTCCCAAACGCCGTCCCCCAGCGCGACCTGCGAGGCGCGGATGCTGGTCTGCTGATCCACGCCGGAGGGCTCGGCCTGGGCGGGACCCGTCGCGACACCCGCCGCACCCACCGCGAGCATGAGCCCGAGCGCCACACTCAGCCTCCCCGGGCGGGGCGGGGTCGTCCCGCGGATCGTTGGGGTGCGCTTCTGGCTGCTCGTCGAGTTCATCGTGGCTCCGTTCACGGCTGTCTGCTTGATACACCGGGCTTGGTCGGGAGATGTTCCCGCCCGTCCGGGCACGGTCGTTTCCTCGCCCCGGAATACCCTCGCGGGCTCCCGGGCAACGGCGTTGATGGTCCATCGTCCCATCTGTTGCCCCGCCACACAAGTGATTGGCTCACAGGGCCTTGCGAGTGCTGACTGGCCCGATTACACCGCCCCGACCGCCCGCTTGAGATGGGGAGGCGATCGGAGACCCCGATAGCCATCAGTTGGTATACGACGCAACGGCCGAGAAAGTTTCGGGGTTCTCGGGCCGACGGACCCGCTTCATCGCTCTCCGCTCGATCGGCGCTGCATCGCTTCAAGCCGGCTCTCCAGTTCCGACAAGCGCCTGGCCACCTCGCGGCGTTCGGCCTGCCAGGCACGCCTGGCCCGCTCCTCCTCGGCGCGATGCGCTCTGAGGAGGTCGGCAAGCGTCTTGCGCGTCGGCGGGATCGCCCCGTCCGGGATGCCCGGGCCGGGCCCCCGGGCCACGAGGCCGTAGGACGTGGGCACGTACAGCAGGTTGATGTTCACGTCCCGGACCGTGCAGAACGGCTCCGGGACGTTCGGCGATGTGAAACGGGCGACCGCGGAGATCGTCAGCGTGGACGCCGCGCCGACCTCGATAACGTCGGTGAACGGCAGCGTGTTCCCCAGCACAAACGGCTCGTCCGCACTCGGCGCGACGAGCGGCGGCGTCCGGAAGATGTACGTGTAGTCCATCCCGTTCGCGATCGAGTCGCCCGTCGTCGAGATCCCGTAGTCGATCCGCGCGTCGAGCCCCACGCCAGAAAGCCCGGTCGGCGACCCCTCGATCAGGGTCTCCATCGAACCGGTGACCAGGATGAAGCCCGAGCCGGGGACCGTGATCGATCGCGTCGCCACGATCTGCAGCGGCCCGAGGTGCGGGAGCGTTGTGTTGGGAGTCGCGCGGTCCGAGGCGATGCCCGCCTCATCGAACATCTCGGCGGCGTCGATCGCGCCGGCGGGAAGGTCCACGCTCGCGTTGCCCGCCTGCGAGCCGTCGAACACCGAGGCGCTCGAAGCCCCCGCGATCGTCACCCGCGGCGACTGCGAGCCCTCAACGTTCCCGTCCACGACAAAGCCGTTGCCCCCCCCGCCCCGTCCGACCGCGAGCAATCCGCCTGTGCCGTCGGGATCGGGGCTCAGGGCGATCAGCGTCTCGCTCAGGTCGCGGAGGATCAGCCTGCCCCCCTGGTCGCCCGGCAGCAGCGACAGGTCCGGGTTCACGACCGTGTCGCTGCCCGCGCGGTTGATGTACAGCGGGGTCGTGAACAGGGTCTCGCCCTCCCCCAGGAACGAAAGCCGGCTCCCGGGCAGCGTCGCCACCGTCGGGCCCGCATCGAACGCGGACTGCAGGGTCGCGACCGGCCGGTCCGCGAAGGCGGCAAACGGGGTTGGGCGGATGCGGGTCCGCGGCGCGAGCGTGGTGTACCCCACCTTGGCAGAGCCGGGCCGAACACCCAGTTCGAGATAGATCCCCTCGCCCGACGCGTACGCATCGAGCACGGCCTGCGAGAGCGGCAGTTCGAGCGTGAACAGCCCACCGGCGACCAAAACGTCATCGAACGCATCCACGCTGAGCGGCTGGACCGGGTCGTCGGGAGGCGGGTCGGCGGGCATGGATTCCGTAAAGATCCGGGCCTCGAAGTCGAACGCCCCGTTCGCGGGCAGGTCCGACTCGCTCAGCACGCCCTGATACACGAAGGGCTGCGGGGCCGCACGGACGCCCCCCGCCGTGAACACCAACCCAAAGCACGCCCACAACACAATCCGTATCGACATCGCCCGGCTCCGCCAGATTGAAATCCCGGACGCGATCCATCGCGGCCCGGACTCAATGTACCGCGTCCGGGCTTCGCGTGCGGCTATGGTGGGCGGATGCGCGGATGGGCGTCATTCAGTGATTGCGGCACGTACCGCTACAGCCTGCACAGACGGTGGGCCCCCGAGCCCGCGACCCTGGAACCGGGCGGGCAAGCCGGCCTGCCCCCGGGCGGGCGTGTCTGCTTCTGCCTGCTCAACCCTTCCACCGCGGACGCGAAAGTGCTCGACCCCACACTGACCCGTTGCGTGAGGTTCGCTCGGCGCTGGGGCGGCGGGCACATGGAGGTTGTCAACGCCTTCGCGCTGCGATCGACCAACCCCAAGGGGCTCGGGCGGGCCGCCGACCCGAACGGGGCGGGCAACGACCGCGCGATCGTGCGGGCCGCGAAACGCGCGGACCTCGTCGTGATCGGCTGGGGAACCCACGCGTGCCTGAACGATCGGCACGCCGCGGTACTCGGACTGCTCCGCGGCGTATGCACACCCCACTGCTTCGGCGTCACGAAGGCGGGCTTCCCCAGGCACCCCCTCTACCTGCCCGGCGACCAGCCGCTGATCCGTTACGGGCAGCCCGCGTTGAACAGCCCGATGTAGCCCGCGACATCGAAAAAGTTCAGCGTGCCGAACGGCTCGGCGACGTCCGCCTGAGGGTCGCCCGCGTTGTACGCGCCGATGTACGCGACAACGTCGAAGAAGTTGAGCTCCCCGAACGGTTCGGCGAGGTCCGCGGCGCACGGCTGGTCGAGCACGGGTGTCGCGACGAACACCCCGACCGTACCGTTCTGCAAGAAGGCGGCGAACGCGATCTGCCCGCTGTCGTTGATGTCGATGATCCCGTTCATCACCTGACGCCCGGTGTCGGGGCCGAAGTCAAAACCGAGCGGGATGGGCCCGAGGTCGGTGTCGATCAGTTGGCCGAACTCGACGAGCTTGACAAGCTCGGCGCCGTCACCAACCCAGAGGGCGGTCGAGTTGTTCGCGACATCGGTCGCGCGGAACGCCGCCCACCCGTGGCTGTTGACCACAGGCGGGAAGTTGACAATCGACGAGTTGCTGATGTCCGGCTCGTTTCCAGACGCGATCTCGGTGACGTCGGTGCCGTCCGAATAGTTCACGGTCCAGACCGAATCGCTCGTCCGGCGCGCAGAAAACGCCACGTTCCCGTTCTGGGCCAGATCGATCGAGTTCACGAAACTGCTGTACGCGGGCCCCGTCTCCGCGATGGTGGTCGGGGTGTTGTCGGCTTCGAAGCGGACGATCCGCCGGTTCGGGCCGGCTGTCGGAATGGTGTTCATGGCGACCTGGCGTGCGTCGTTGATCTTGGGAGCAAGCAGGAAGTCGTAGGCACCGCTGAACGAATCTGCGACGAGACGCTGCGTGCGCACGCCGTCGATAAACTCGTCGACCACGACCTTGTCGCCGATGAACCCGAAATCCCCGCGATAGCAGACCGCGCCGTCGGAGGTCACCAGCGTGGTGCCAAAGCCCGAGGTGCCCTGGGCGCCCCCGATGTCGAACCGCTGAACGGTGTTTCCATCGGTGTCGTACACGGTCGCGCCGCCGGTGAATCCGGAGTCGCCCACGGACATCAGCCCGTCACGGAGCCCGATCTGGGTGGTCCAGAACGGATCGGGGCTGTTGACGCTGAGCGCCAGCCCCCCGACGCCGTCCCTGCCGACGAAGATGCCCTCGGTCAGCCCTCCCGAACCGAGGAAAGCGCGGATCGCGACCGTGCCGTCGTCGTCGAGCACAACGTACTGGCTCGAGAGCGAACTGAAGGGCGGCAGGTTGAAGGCGGGTATGCCGGCGTCAAGGCTCGAACGGCACTGGAGTTGGAAGGTCCACTCGGTCGGCAGCGACTCCCCCGCGAGCGATGACGCTGTGAGCACAGCGAGGGAAACGGCGGGCGTCAGTGACGGCATCAGACGGCGGGTACGCATCGGGTTCTCCTGTGTGGGTGCCGCCCCACTGTACCCGATATCAGGCGTCGCTCCAACGGTGATTGCCCGGCTCGGATCACGGGCAACCCGTGTTGTAGGCGGCGATGAAGGCGCTGATGTCAAAAAAGTTCAGCGCTCCGAACGGTGCCGCGATGTCGGCTTGGGGGCTGTTCGCGTTATAGAGCGTGATGTACGCGGCGATGTCGAAGAAGTTCAGCACCCCGAAGGGGGCCGCGATGTCAGCTGCGCAGTCCTCGGCGGTGTAGTCGCCCCCCGAGGTGGCCGCGAGGATTCGGGCGTCCCCATCGATCACGCGGATGTTGATCTCGGCGTTGAGTTCGGCCGAGCCCGAGCCGGAGGGATCGGCGAAGACACCCACGGCGGTCGCGCTCGCGACCGCGCTGCACAGGCTCACATCGAGCGCATCGCCCGGGAGCATGTCCACGGTGAACGCGTCGCGCTCGTCCTCGGACGCGGGCCGATCGGCGGCCTGGGTGAAACGGAAACGGTCGGGGATCGCGATGGGCGACCCCGCGGTGAGCCTGCGGAAGTTGGCCGAGTAACTGACCCGGGCATCGTCGACCGCCTGGGCCCGGGCCACGCTCCAAGTCAGGTCGAGGCTGACCTCGATGGTGAACGGCTCTGTGGCGTCAAAGCTGACAACGTCGCCGGTCGCGCGGAGCGTGGCTGCGGCGGAGCCTCGGGAGGAACCGGTGCTCGATTCGGCGCCCGCGCCGGCGGCGACGCGCAGGAGCGAGGCCCGCCCCGCGGCGTTCGACGTCCCGAACGCGGGGTTATCGAACGAGCCGGTGTCGTGCCCGTTGGTCGCTTCTACGGTGCCCGCGATGACCGCCGAGTCGACGACGTCGGGCTCGCCCAGGGCGGTCGCGGTCGCGGTATTGGTGTACTGGGCCGACGCGATCGGGACGATGCACGCGACGCACACGATCGCTGAACAGATGACGGTCCGCATGGTGGCTCTCCCCGGTGTTGATGTCCTAGCCGAGCGTATCGTGCCGGCATCGCTCACGCGGATCTCGGCACGATCCGCTCGCCGAATGCCGGCTTGCCCGCTGGTAATCGGACCTTCGCCCGATCACATCGGCAGACGCACGGCGTCGCGCCAGACGCTGACGGCGGCGTCGATCGCGCGTTCGCCGTCCTCGATACCCCAGGCGTCGGTGATGATCCAGCGTTGCCCGCTCGTGAGGCACGCCCCGGCATAGCCCGCCAGGTCGAGCCGCCCGCCCGACGATCCGACGATGCAACGCCCGTTGGTGTTGGCATCGGTCAAACGCAACGCACCGCACCGGTGGACACGCTGCTCGGGGGAGACGCCGCCCATGATGCACGACGCCGGATCGACGGCAACCACAAGCCCTGCGATGCCGCTGCCCATGCTGTCGGGCCCGTCCGGGGCGTGGTCCCCGATCAAGGCCCCGTGGCGCTCCCCGAGTTGGTTGATGACACCCCGATCACTCTCGGGCAGCCCCGCGGGGAGGGTCACAGACACCATCGGGCGTGAGCGCCCGCCCGCGAGCCTGGCCAGTTCCGTCGCCAGCACCACGGTCTGCTGCAGCGTCTCCATCGCGCGTTCCGACTTGTCCGGATCGGTGTAGTGCTCGGGCGGGATCCAGAGGTCGATGCCCGCCAGTTCGAGTTCGGTCCGACGGAGCATCGCCCCGACATCCCGCCGGGCGCTGCGCCCGAGTTCGCGGGCCCGGAGATCCTGGCGCGACGCGTCGAGGGCGACACACCGGGAGTGCGACCGGGCCCACCGGCACGCCGAGCCCGTCGTACGCCCCCACGGGGCGTCGGTGCCGGGCCTGGTGCCGCTGATCGAAACCGCGATTTCCGGCGCGTGGAGCACGGGTGCATCGTAGAGACGGGCGCGTGCCATTTCGCGTGCGAAATCCCAAGCCGCGAACCCGCTTTGTGGCGTGGGACCCGCGTGGGCGATAGACTCCCAGCCGCCGCCCGAACAGCCACAGGCTCGACCCGCGGCACGACAACCGGGTCCCGTAGCTCAACTGGATAGAGCGCTGGCCTCCGAAGCCAGAGGTTGATGGTTCGAATCCATCCGGGATCGTTCGCGGAAGCCCATCCGGAACGGACAAGGGCCCCGCATTCTGCGGGAGATACGGGGGCTTTTTGTGGGCAACCACCTAAGCCGGCCGGACGAATCTGCCCCCGTGCCAGCCGATGCGAGCGACCGCGACCCCGTCACCAACCCGGCCCGATCCCGCAGGACGCGTCCGCGGCGTGCGTTCCTGATCGCGACGCTGGCGAGCATCGGCCTGCCGTGGTTGGCGTGGCGGTCGGCGCCGCGGGCGGGGCCGGAACCCGCCGAGATCCGCCCCCGCCAAGGCGACTACTCGTTCCACCTTGCGATCCGCGGCGGCCAACTCCACTCGATCTACTCGGGCGTATGGGGAGACGAGATCCCGACTCAGAACGTGTGGTACTCCGCGCGATCGGAGTTCGGCTGGTCGCACGAACCGCTGCGGTTTCTGGGCTTGCGATGGGGGCACTTCCGCACCGGGTTCGATGCGAACACGGAACAACTGCTCCACTGGTATCCGAGCGGCGCGAACGGGAAAGCGGACCAGGCGGCCACCCCCGCCGGCCTGACCGAGCAGGTCGAGAACGCGATCAGGCCGATCATCGGGGCGATGTCGCGAGGCCGCGACACCGGCGCCTACACCTCGCCCGAGGACACCTGCCTCCCGATCCGCGTCCCGGTCGGGCTCGTCGGTGGCTTGACACCCGCGCCCATACCGCGTCCGGAACACTCCGAGGTCATCCCCCGCTGGCGCCTGTGGCTGACCGGCGTGCTCACGGCATCGTCATTCGTCAGCCCTCCCTTCGCCCTGGCGTATCTCCTCCGCTGGTGCGCGGCGATCGGTCGCGGTCGATCGAGACGCCGCAAAAACCAGTGCGAGTCGTGCGGCTACGACCTGACCCACACACCGGAGCGGTGCCCGGAGTGCGGGGCGCCTCGCGCATCGGGTTGAGCAGCGAGCACGAGCGCCGCCGGGGCGTCTCGCCCACTACCATCCAACGTGAGCCATCCTCTCCATCGAATCGGTGAGACCGTGCACCTGGCGTCTCTGGGTGTATGGGCGGGCGTGCTGGGCGGCGCGGGGATCGCGGCCGCGGTGGCGTTCCCGACTGTGCGTGACCTCGCGCCGTCGCTCCCGGCGTACGAGGCGTACGCGGGCGAGCACTGGATGCTCGCCGCAGGCATGGTCGCGTCGCGTGTGTTCGTCATCAGCGATGTTGTGCAGTTCGTCTGCACGTTCGGTGCGATCATCGGGTTCGGGCTGGCCGTCGCGTTCGGCGGGTATCTCAAGGGCGATCGCCGCTCCTGGCTGCTGTTCTTCAGGGCGCTGTTCCTCGGTCTCGCGTTCATCTCCGTGGCGTACCACCTGCTGATCCTGATGCCCTCGATGCAGCACGACCTGCGCCAGTACTGGGACGCCGCGTTGGCGGGGGAGACCGAGACCGCCGAGCGGTTCCGCCAAGCCTTCGCCGACCGGCACCCGGACGCGTCGCGATCGCTCGGGCTCACGGCGTTGGCCGCGTTGACGACCCTGCTGCTCGGCGTCTGGGATCTGGTCGGGCGCGCCGGGCCCCGGAGCACGCCCGATGCCCGCTGAGACCGCCGTTCATCCCAAGGGCAAGAACAACCCGCGCGGGCTCCGCGATATCCCGTTTGCGTTGCCCGAAGTCACCAAGCCCGAGAAGGCCCGCGCCCGGCGCATCGCCGACGCGCTCGAAGAGCACTATCCGGACGCCTATTGCGAGTTGACGCACAGCAACCCGCATGAGTTGGTCATCGCGACGATCCTCAGTGCGCAGTCCACCGACGCGGGCGTGAACAAGGCGACGCCGAAGCTGTTCGGAGCGTTCCGGACCCCCGCGGACTACGCGGCGAGCACGCCCGAGGGAATCGAGCCGTACATCAAGACGATCGGGCTGTTCCGCAGCAAGGCCAAATCCATCCACGCCGCCATGACCACCGTAACCGAAGACTTCGGTGGCGAGGTCCCCGGCAGCATGGACGACCTCCTCAAACTCCGGGGCGTCGCGCGCAAGACCGCCAACGTCGTGCTGGGCAACGCGTTCGGGATCAACGTCGGGTTCGTCGTCGACACGCACGTCCAGCGGCTGGTCTGGCGTTTGGGGATCGTCGATGGCCCCAAAGAAGACACGGGGAGAATCGAGAAACGCCTCATGGCCCTGATGCCCCGAGACCGCTGGAGCCGCCTGGGACACCAGTTCGTCTTCCACGGGCGCTACGCCTGCACCGCCCGCCCCAACTGCAAGCACGACCACCCGATCTGCCGGGGCTTCGGCGTCAACTGCGACAAGCCCTACAACAAGTCGAAGATGTAAGCCGGGTTGCAGGCCGTTTCCCTGAGAACGACAGATCAGCATCCATCACGCCGGCTGGCCCGAGCCGCCGCCACTACCATCGCGGCATGACGCAACGAGTCCATTCCGCGATACCGCTGGCTGTGTGCTTTGTCGTCGCGGCCATCGCGTTCAGCGCGCCGCTGGAACAGGCAAAGACCGATCTCCTTGTCGGGCCCGACGGCCCCACGACGCTGGGCATCTGCTACTCGGGCTTCCGGGCCGGGCAGCACCCAGACCGGGGCGACGGCGCCAAGAACCCCACCGACGAGCAGATCCTCGAGGACCTGCTGATCCTCCGCGACCAGACGCCCTTCCGCCTGCTCCGGATGTACGACGCCCGCGAGAACACCGAGACCGTGCTCGGGCTGATCGACGAGCACGAGCTGCCTTTCAAGGTGATGCTCGGCGCGTGGCTGCAGGCCGAGGTCAACAACCCCGACTGCCCCTGGAAGCCGGAGCCGTTCACCGACGAGGAACTGGCCGAGAACAAGCTCGCCAACGCCGCCGAGGTCGGGCACGCGATCCGCCTGGCCAACGCGTATCCCGAGATCGTCAACGCCGTCGCCGTCGGCAACGAGGCCCTGGTGATCTGGAACGACCACATGGTTCCGGTCGAGTCGGTGATCGGCTACGTGCGGACGGTCAGGGCGGCTGTCTCGCAGCCCGTCACGGTCGCGGACAACTACGACTGGTGGGCGACCAGCGGGCAGCGGCTCGCCGGCGAGCTCGACTTCGTCTCCGTCCACATCTACCCGGTCTGGGAAGAACGCGACATCGACCAGGGCATCTCCTACGGCATCGAGAACATGCAACGCGTCCGCGACGCCCTGCCCGACGCCCGATTCGTCATCACCGAAGCGGGCTGGGCCACCACCGCCAGCGAGTTCGGGCCGAGAGCTTCGGAAGCCAAGCAGGCCCGCTACCTCAACGAACTCTACGAGTGGGCCGAGTCGGCGAACATCACAACGTACTTCTTTGCGGCATTCGACGAACCGTGGAAGGGCGACCCCAACAACCCGATGGGCGCCGAGAAACACTGGGGCATCTTCTTCGAGGACCGCACACCGAAGCAGGCGGGCCTTTCGCTTCGGCCCAACTAGCGACAATCCTTTGCCTGCTAGAACGCGCTAAGAACCGGTGCATATTCCGCAGCCGCCGCAGTTTGGACCGCACAAAAGCACATAACCCGCGTAACCTCATTGCTGCGATGACAAGAGACCCAAGCCGCAGTCCTGGCAGTATCGATAATCGAGCATCGCCTCTTCGAAGCGAAGCCTTCGTAAGCAGCATCGCAGATTTGAATGACCGGTTCCGAGGCAATGGCTATCGAACTGTCCTTGCTGCCTTGGTCGGGCTGGGCACGCTCGGGATGGCATGGCTGTACGTGGACGGCTTGGCTTCTGTGGTCCCGAACCTTCACGGCATCGCCCGCTGGGTTTTGGCTCTGGGGTCTCTGTTGCTGCTCTTCTTCAGCCGCCAGATCTTTCAGCGACGAGTAAAGCCCGAGGCAGTAGGCTGGTTCCTGATTTGGATCTGGTTCTGCTCGGCGATCGCGCTAAATGGCGTTGTGATGTTGCACCTGTACCAGCCCCCTTCTGATGATACATTCACAGGATTCGAGCGCAGCATATACACGGTCGTGTTGTTCGCTCTGGCAGTAACCGCGGGTGGAATCCCGATGTTTTTGGGGGTTCTCGTTCTGCCTTCGCGTGATGGATTAGAGCCGGAAGGCATGATCGAAACGATGATCACCCGATTCAATGACGACCAAGTGATTGATCGGATTGCGCAGATCATCGGAGAGGCCGTCACGCTCGCCTCAAAGCTGCAGGACCAGCAATCAAAGAGCATCGCGGACTCAGCGGTAGCTATTCTGCTGGCTCTTAAGACTGTCACGACCAAGAGCGATCATGACGAGCTTGTCGGAAGACTACTCCAACTCGAAAAGCAACTCGAGCAGCATTTGGCCCAGGCTAGATCTCAAAAGTTCACGCCGACTACCACCGTACTGGAAGCGACCACTTCAACCCACCAGACACGACCAGTGTCGGGCAGACCCGCGAATCCACCTCCCGCCGGTAAAAATGAGCACGAAGCATGACTGAACAGGTGTTGCCGTGCGCCGGATCGCATACGAATCTGTGTGAGTTGCGTGGAGCAAGCACGCGTGGAATGACGCTTACCAACCAGGCGTGTTCGGACTCGATTACAAACCCGGCTGTAACCGCTAACAACGCCGAACGAAGACCAACCGAAGCCCGGGAACCAGTGTGCCCCGATCAAGCCAGCATGAATCGACGGCAGCCCTGCCCGACACCCGACAACATGCCCGAAATAGGATTGGCGTGCTCAAGCCATCTCCCACTGCTCGTGACCCATTGATCCTCCCTAGCACGATTGACTGGACATTCTGAGCCCGACGGGTGGCAGCCAATCCGTTGGCCGCCACGCCGCGAATACCCTACACTTCCCGCACACGAGCCCGCCT
>DIYM01000136.1 GCA_002429045.1 Phycisphaerales bacterium UBA6054 | reverse complement strand
GCTCGTGCCCGCCAGTTCCATGAACGCGGACCCGTCCTCCCGCGTGATCTCCCCGGCACCGATCGCGCCGACGCAGATCGCAGCGGGCCCGCGGTGCTTGCCGTGGTGGCAGTGAACGTAGATCGGGCGGGGCAGGTCCCGGATCGCAGCCGCCAGTTCGATCTGGCGTCGCTCGGCGATGCCGTCGTACCCGATCGGCAGGTGGACCACCCGGATGCCGGCTGCCCGGGCCCGGTCCAGGTCCGGCGCGACCGCGTCGGTCGAGATCAACGACCGCACGCCGAGCCGGCGCAGCGATTCGTACCCCGCGTCGCCCTTTGGTTCACCCCCCGAGATCAGCCCGCCCGCCAGCAGGTGCACGTTCTCGAGCCCGACCGTCTCGGTCTCGCTCGGATCCCCCGGAACACGCGCCTGCTCGGCAACGCACGAGAACAGCGCCGCCGGTGCGCAGGCCAGCAACAGCAACACGAGCCCGGGCGGGTTCCCGTACGACATCGGGCGATGATACGGGCCGGGGACGCCCGGGTTGCGTGGCGGATCAGTCGTTCTCGCCGATCGGTGAGAGTTCACGCCAGCGCACGATGCGCACCTCGCCCGTGCGCTCGCGGACGGTCACGTTGTCCAGCATCCACCCGGCGATCGACGCGGGGCCCGAGGAGTCCGAGCGGAACTCGATGAGGCTCGTCTCGCCCGACGCCGTGAACGCCGCCCGCACCCCGCGGAAGACCGTGTGTGACAGTTCGACCGCCGGTTCCGCGCCCCCGAACGACAGCGGGTCCGTCTGCCCCATCCCCGTGCCGAGCGAGCGCGCCAGCACGTCCACGCCGTCGACGCGGACCCGGATCTCGTCATCGGGATCCCAAGACGGGGCAAGGATCAAGTCGAACCGGATGGCGTACTCCTTGCCCGGCTCGGTCTCCGCCAGCAGCATGGCGGCGTTGCGGTTGTTGTGCCCGAACGCGCCGTGCGTGCCCCCGAACGCGCCCGTAGAGCTTTGGGTGGTGTCGATCCAGCCGGTCTCGGGCACGCTCTCGAAACCCTCGCTGATCGGTGCCGCGAGCCGATGATCGGCCGCGTCAACCACGACGATCTTGTCGATGCCCCAGCCCTCGTCGTGGAGACCGCCCGTCATATCACCGAAGAAACTCACCGCTGTCTCGTCGCCGCTCGCGGTGAACCAGACGGTGTTCATCGTCGAGATGCGATCGCTCCGCGACCCCTCGCCGATGTTCGTGAACCGGTCCGTTTGCTGGTCCGTGAGGCTCGACTCGAACAGCCTGACCCCGTCGATCGAAACAGAGAAGACGTCCCGGTACCTCCCCGCGGGCTCCCATCCGTCGAACGCGACCAACTCGAACGCGAGCAGATACCGCCTGCCCGGGATCGTGCGCAGGCCGAGCTTGATCCGCTCGTCCACGCGGTTCCGCTTGCCGTGCATCCCGAACACACCGCCCAACTCGCTGAAAGAGCCCGTCCGCACGCCGAGCCATTCCGGGCCGTCCCGCCCGTCCTCGTTCCTGTAGGGGATCGATGCGAAAGCGTCCAGTTCGGGCTCCACAAACTCGAACGCCCCCAGGTCCGCAGCGCCGCCCTGCGGCCGGTCCGAGCCCGCGAGGTCGAGCACGGTGTACTCGCTCTTGTCCAAGGCTCTCCCGATCGCTTGCGAGCCCGAGAGGAGCGTGAAGTCGTCCCGGGAGGCGTCGGCGAAACGCGGGTTCATCTGGAACTCGTTCGGCGAGTGGAACCCCATCGATCGGTACCCCCGCCGGTTGTACACGAGGTTGTTCGATACGTCGAAGGTCCCCCCGTCGAGCCTCATGCAGTGAGAACCGATGTTCGAGAAAATGTTGTTGTACAGCGTCGATCGCCCGGCGAACCGCGCGCCCTCCCGGACGGTCGAGTCGATCGTGCAGTGCACCATGATCAGCTCGGTGTTGTTCCGTGTGACAACCCCTTCCTGGGATGTCTCGTGGACGAGCACGTTGATCATCGCGAGCCGTCCGTTGTCCGCCTGCGCCCCCCGGCGTACGTCCGTGATCCGAGTCCTGCGGATCACGGCCTCCGCCCCCGCGCTGTGGACATAGAAAGCCTCGCCGGACAGATCGTGCACACGCCCATCGCTGAAGCGAACAGCGCCGTTGGAGATACGGACACCGTGCACCGTGCTCCGGATCGTGCAGCCCTTGATGGTGGCCTCGGATCCGTTGCCCACGTAGACCGCTCGATCGCGCGCCCCGTCCAGCGTGCATGAGCCGAGCACGATGCCCGAGGCATCGTCCAGGAAGACGCTGTCTTGGCCGCCCTCGACCACGAAGCCCGTGAACGTCACGTGGTCGGCGTTCTTGATGTAGACCGCGGGCTGGCTCGGGTAGTGCCGGATGGTGACGGTGCCGGCGTCCCCGGTTCGAGCGCCGCTCACATCGGCCACGAAAGCGATGGGTTCCGATCCGGTCCCGCCGCGGGCCGGGCGCACCTGCCCGTTGAACGTGCCCGCGCCCACGTAGACCGTGTCGCCCGGGCTGACCCGCGTGGCTGCGTGCGCGACCGTCGCCCACGCCTGCGCGGGGGAGGTGCCCGATGCGCTGTCGTTGCCACCGGCTCGGACGAAGAGATCGCCCGCGTCCGCAGCGGAGGCCAGGCACATCAGCAGCAGCGTCGGCGTGTGTGAGATGGGTCTCATGCCCGTCTCGATCGGACCGAGAACCGGCACCGATCATCCGTGCCGCCGGATCCGCCGATCACTCCGGCGCCAGCCCCAGACAGATGCTACATCATCCGGGCTTGTGCCGATAACGGCTCAGTCCTCACGCAGCGACGCCGAGATCGAGAGCTCTTGCAGCCGAACGCTGGCGTTGTCCAGATCCGTCTTCGCGGCATAGAACGCGTTGGCGTCCACGCCCCGCCAATCGGCGCTCGCGGAGGCCACCATCGCCCGCAATACCGCGATCTTCTCCCCGAGCGAGGCGCGGTATTCGGGTTCCAGATCGGCGCTGAACTTCTCGAGGCGTTCCCCGATCCACTTGAGGTCCAGCTCCGAGTTCGTGATCAGGTCCACGACCCGGTGCCGCTCCATGTCGTCCCTGGCGTGCTCGAAGCTCTCGGCCTCCATCCGCTCGACCTCGCCCTCGGTCAGCCCGTGGTTGGGGACGATCTGGATCCGCGCCCGCTTGCCCGAACGTTGCTCGACCGCCGAGACGGTCAGCACGCCGTTGGCATCGACCAGGAACGTGACTTCCAGCTTGGGGATCCCCGCGGGCATGGGCGGGATGCCCCTCAGCTCGAACGTGCCCAGGCTCCGGCAGTCCTCCGCCATCTCACGCTCGCCCTGCAGCACGTGCAGCCTGACGTTGGTCTGGGCGTCCACGCTGGTCGAAAACCGCTCGACCGCCCGCGCCGGCACGGGCTGGTTCCGGTTGATCAGCTTCGCGACCGCCCCGCCCACCGTCTCGACGCCCAGGGACAGCGGGATCACGTCGAGCAGCAGGCTGCCCTTGGTTCGTCCGGCCAGGATCGACGCCTGAACCGCCGCGCCGAGCGCGACCACGCGGTCCGGGTCCAGCGCCGTGTACGCGTCGACGCCGAAGAACGCCCCGACCCGCTCGCGCACCAGCGGGATCCGCGTCGAGCCGCCCACCAGGATCACCGCGTCGACCGTCCCGCGGTTCAGCGCCCGGCCCGCGTCGCGCATCGCCCGCTCGCACGCTGCTATGGATCGTTCGATGAGCGGGGCGATCATGCTCTCCAGTTCCTCGCGGGTGAGTGTCCGCCGGTACACGCGGTCATCGCCGAGAGCGATCTCTACCGACGCCGACTCTTCTTCGGAGAGACGGTGCTTCACCCCCCGCGCGAACGACAACAGCGCCCGGCGCGTCTCGGGGGGCAGCGACTCGAGCGCGTCCGAGTCCCGCCCGATCTCGATCCCGATCTCGGATGCCAGCATCGCCACGATCGCGTGGTCGATGTCATCGCCGCCCAGGCGCGTGTCCCCGGCGGTCGCCAGCACCTGAAAGAAATCCGTCCCGCCCGGCGCGTCACCGCCCGGTGTCAGCCTCAGGATCGAAACGTCGAACGTCCCACCCCCGAGGTCATAAATCGCGACGGTCTGCGATCCGGCGTTGCGGTCGCTCGAACGCTCGGTGCCGATCCCGTACGCCAGCACGGCGGCCGTGGGTTCGTTGACGATCCGAACCACCTCCAGCCCCGCGATCCGCCCGGCGTGCCTCGTCGCCTGACGCTGCGCGTCGTCGAAGTACGCGGGCACGGTCACCACCGCCTTGCGGACCGGACGCCCGAGCCCCCGTTCGGCCCGGGACTTCAGCTCGCCCAGAATCGCCGCCGACACCTGCTCGGGGCTCAGCAATCGCCCGTCCGGCAACGCGACCCGCGTGGTCCCGTTCGGCCCCTCGGTCACCTCGTAACCCAGGTACTTGCGGTCGGCGTCCACGTCGCGGATCGAACGCCCCATCAGGCGCTTGACGCTGGTGATCGACGTTCGCGGATGAGACGGCGCCTCATCCAGCGCGACCCTGCCGACGACCGCCCGATCCGGATCGTACCGCACCGCGGAGGGCAGGATCGCGTCGTCGTCCGCGCCCAACACACGGGCGCCCTGCTCGTCGCAGAAAGCCACCAGCGAGTTGGTGGTGCCGAGGTCGATGCCGACGATCGTCTCTTGTTCTTCGTGGGTTGCGCTCACGCGAGAGCATAGCGATCGTCCGCCCGCACTCCCCGCTTCCCGGCGCCGAACTCAGGGGCGCCCGCTCCGCGGGCGGGGCGGCTGCACCCAGGATAGATGGGCCAGCCGGTCCGCCAACGCCGCGAACGGCGCGGTGCCGGGTTCGCCCTCGGGCATCGCCAGGCCGATCCGCCTGCCGTCGCCCCGGAACTGGACGAGATAGACCCGCCGCCCCGCCGGCGCGTCGAACGACTCGGGGCTCTGGATCCGCAGCGGCGGGCCGACGGTCTCCACCCCCGCCGATCGGGTCAACGCCCAAAGCAGATCACGCTGTCCAGGGTCCAGACGACGGGTCAGCGTCGGATGCACCGACTCTTTGGCCCCGGGCCCGATCGCGACGCGCAGCCACCCGTCCGTGCCCAGCAGGTACCGCGCGGGGCGCTGGCCGGAACGCTCGATCCCGCGCTGCGGGCCGAGCACCGTCACGCCCAGCGAGAAGTCGGCCGGGCGGGCCTGCGGCAGCGCCCGATCCCCGGGCGCCGGCGTCGCCGCACACCCCATACCGGCGCTCAGCAAGACGAGCAGCATCGCCAGGGCTCTGATCATGCGCCCAGTCTACGGGCGGCGATGAACCGGGTCCCGAACCGGCCCGCGCCGTGCCCCCTATCCTCACAGCCCTATGGATATCTCCATCAACTGGCTCAATCAGTACCTCTCCCCGGGCGACGTGACCCCCGACGAGGCAGACGACATCCTCACCGAGGCCGGTCTGCCCATCGAGTCGCGCACCGAACTGCCCAGCGGCGACGTGATCCTCGACGTCGAGGTCACCTCGAACCGGGTGGACTGCCTCGGGCACGTCGGGATCGCCCGAGAGATCGCCGCCGCGCGGCACGCCAAGACCCAACGCCGCCTGGTTCTGCCAGCACTCGAAGAGCCCGCACCCGGCGCACCCATCGGCGATGGACTCACGCTGGACAACCGCGTGCCCGACCGCTGCCCGCTCTTCACCGCCCGGCTCATCCGCGGCGTCAAGGTCGGCCCGAGCCCGGAGTGGCTCAAGACCGCGATCGAGTCCTTCGGGCAACGCTCGATCAGCAACGTCGTGGATGTGACCAACTACATCACCCTCGAACTGGGCAACCCCTGCCATGTGTTCGATCACAAGAAGCTCGCCGGCGGGGCGCTCGTCGTGCGCGAAGCAACCGAGGGCGAGAAGGTCAACACCCTCTACGCGGGCGAGCATGCGCTCCGGACGAGCGACCTCGTCGTCGCGGACACCGAGCGCCCCCAGTCGCTCGCAGGCGTGATCGGCGGTCACGACTCCCAGGTCGATGAATCAACAACCGATGTCGTCTTCGAGATGGCCACGTGGGACCCGGTCACCGTCCGCAACACGGGTCGGCGTCTGAACATCCGCACCGACGCCGCGTTCCGCTTCGAGCGGGGGATCGACCCGCGCACCATCGACTACGCCGCCCGCCGAGCGATCCAGCTGATCTGCGAAGTCTCGGGCGGGGAGCTCGCCGAGGGCGTGCTCAGCCAGGGCCGGCCGCTTCCGGGCGATCACGCCGTCGAGGTCCGCCCGTCCCGCGTCGCGCAGGTGCTCGGCGCCGAGCTGGACGCCGACCTCATCGCGTCGCTGCTCGGCCCGCTGGGGATCCGCTGCGAAACCCAAGGCCGGGGCCCGCTCCGCTGCACGGTTCCCCCGCACCGATCGCACGATCTCACCCGCGAGATCGACCTGATCGAGGAGATCGCCCGGGCCCGATCGCTGGGCGAGGTGGCGATGAAGGAGAAGCTGGAGATCGCGATCCACGCCCCGCAGCGTGATGAGCACCTGCGGAGCGAGTGCGCCCGCACGCTGGCGTCGCTGGGGTTCTTCGAGACGGTGACGTTCAGCTTCACCAGCCCGAAGAAGGCCGCGTGCTTCCTGCCACAGGGTCAGGCAACCGTTTCGGTGGACGACAACCGCCGGAAGGCCGAGCCGACGCTCCGCCCCAGCGTGCTTCTCGGGCTGCTGGGATGCCGCAAGGCGAACGCCGACGCACGCAACAGCGTGCCGGGCGGCATCCGTTTGTTCGAAACCGCGTCGACCTTCGCGCAGCGGCCCGGCACGACCGAGACGATCGAGCGTCGCTCGCTCGCGCTGCTCGCCGATGTCGATTTCATCGGCAAGAAACCGACGCTCGACGACACACAGCGGGCGGTGCGCGTGGTCCGCGCCGCCATCGACGAACTCGCCCGCGCGTGCTTCGGGCCCGACGCGCGGATCCGGGTCGAGCCCGGCAGGCCCGACCATGCAGGCTTCGACACGGACGCCCACGCCCGGGTGCTGGTCGAGCACGCCGGTTCGCGCACCGAACTCGGGGTGTTCGGAGTGATCTCGCCCGACGCCCTCGCCAACGATGATCTCGACCGCCCAGCCGTCGGAGCCGATCTCCACCTCGATGTCCTGACCTGCGCGCCGGTGCCCAAGACCACCGTGGAGGCGTTGCCCCAGTTCCCGGGCATCGAGCGTGACCTGTCGCTGATCCTCCCGGAATCGTCGGCCTGGGCGTCGGTCGCCGACCTCGTCGACGCCTGCGACCTGGAACGCTCCGTGGGGTCCGACCTCGTCTCGGTGTACCGCGGCAAGCAGGTCGGCGAAGGGAAGAAGTCGGTCACCGTGCGGGTCCGGTTCCGAGATGAGCATCGGACCCTGCGTCACGAGGAAGTCGATCCGCAGATGGACCGGCTCGCCGAGCGGGCCAAAGCCGAACTCGGTGCCGAGATCCGGGTTTGACCGATCCCAGCGCTGACCGGCAAGAGTCCCGCAACGCGGGAGGGTCCAAGCCCGTATACTGACGTGGGCCCGAGAATCGGACCCGTTCGGGGCATTTGTCCCAAAGATCGACGCAGATCGAGGCACGTTCGGGCCGAGTTCAATGAAACCGGCCCGAAACCGGGCCACGACGAGCGTCGAAACGCAGGCTCCGGACCAAGGACCGGCACGAGGCATTCGTCCTGTTCTCGGACCTGCCCGACCCGAGCACCGTCGGATCCCCGTTCACGCATGCTGGGCGGGGCGAACCGGGCGGGGGTCGGACCCATAGAGTTGCCCGCCGGGCCCAGAAGCCCGTTCCCAGGGCACCGACGGGCCCACGCCCGTCCCAAGGAGGGATCCATGAGCGCCATGGCCAGCAAACCCGATATCACCACCGCCGTCGCCCCCGCGGGCACCGAGACCACGACGTCCCGCGAGACCATGATCTGGGTCAACGGGGAGATGAAGCCCAAGAGCCAAGCCGCCGTGTCCGTCTATGACCACGGGCTGCTGTATGGGGACGGCGTCTTCGAGGGCATCCGGGTCTACAACGGCAAGATCTTCAAATGCCAGCAGCACATCGACCGCCTCTACGAGTGCGCCGGGAAGATCTACCTGGACCTGGAGAAGCACGTCAGCCGCGAGAAGATGGTCCAGATCCAGCGTGACTGCATCGAAGCCAACGGCATCACCGACGGCTACATCCGCCTGGTCGTCACCCGCGGCGCGGGCACGCTTGGTCTCAACCCGTACCTCTGCCCCGAGCCCGGGGTGGTCTGCATCGCCGACACGATCCAACTGTTCAAGCCCGAGATGTACGAGTCGGGGATGCGCGTCGTGGTCGCCGAGCGCCCGAAGAC
The DNA here is from genome assembly GCA_002429045.1 of Phycisphaerales bacterium UBA6054. Classification (GTDB taxonomy): domain Bacteria; phylum Planctomycetota; class Phycisphaerae; order Phycisphaerales; family UBA1924; genus UBA6054. The sequence goes on along the minus strand of DIYM01000136.1, from coordinate 3,819 downwards.
CCCGATCGAGTGCCTCGACCCGCGGATCAAGAGCCTGAACTACCTCAACAACATCATGGCCAAGTGCGAGGCGATCCATCTGAGCCAGAAGCTCGGCATCACCAAGCCCGAAGACCAGTTGCTCGAAGTGATCATGCTCAACACCGACCGCCAGGTCGCCGAGGGCTCGGGTGACAACATCTTCTTCATCAAAGACGGGACGGTCTTCACCCCGCCCAGCGACGCCGGCATCCTCGAGGGCATCACCCGACGCTTCGTCAAGGACACCCTCTGCCCGGCGTTGGGATACCCGATCGAAGAGAGGTTCTTCTCGCTCGACGAGTTGCTGAAAGCCGACGAGGTCTTCCTGACCGGCTCGGCCGCCGAGATGATCGCGGTCCGCGAGGTGCTCGAGCACACCGACCTCGAGGTCACCGCGACCCACACGATCTCGAAGGGCGAGGGCCCGATGACCAAGGCTCTGCGGACCAAGTTCCGCGAGATCGTCACATCGGACAACGTTCCCGAGGACTGATCCCCCCGTTCGGAGCCCGGCAGCCTCCCGCGCCCGCGTCCGTGACGCGGGCGTTTGTCCTGCAACAATCACGCCGATGGACGAGGCGTCGTCAACCAAAGACGCGGGCGCGGTGCCCGGGGTCGGGCTGTGGCTCGGGCCGGTGCTCGGGGTGGCGGCGTACGTGTTCCTCGGCTCTGCGGACCTGGAAGAGCCCGCCCGACGCCTCGCCGCCGTCACCGCGCTGATGGCGGTCTGGTGGATCACCGAAGCCATCCCGCTGCCGGCGACCGCGATGCTCCCCCTCGTGCTGTTCCACCCGTTGGGCATCCAGCCGATCGGTGACGCGACGCGGGGCTACGCCCACCCGCTCGTGTTCCTGTTCATGGGCGGGCTGTTCTTGGGTCAGGGTCTCGAGCGGTGGGGGGCCCACCGCCGATTGGCGCTCAGCGTGGTGCTGCTGGTCGGCACGAGCCCGCGGAGGATCGTCGCCGGCATCATGCTCGCCGCCGCACTGCTCAGCGCTTTCGTCTCCAACACCGCGACCGCGATGATGATGCTCCCGATCGTCACCAGCGTCGCGCTCCTCGCCGGCGGCGACGACCCCGACCGCCCCGAAGCCAAGTCCTACGCGACGTGCCTGCTGCTCGGGCTCGCGTACGCGTCCAGCATCGGGGGCGCGATGACGCTGACGGGCACGGCGCCCAACGGCATCCTCTCGGCGTACATGCGCGACGAGCTCGGGACACCGATCGGGTGGGGGCAGTGGCTCAGGCTGGGCGTCCCCCTCGTCGCGATCCTCCTGCCGATCACATGGATCATGCTGGTGTTCGTGTCCTCGCCGGTCAGGATCGAACAGATCCCGGGCGGGCGTGCCCACATCCGGGGGCTGCTCGATCGCATGGGCAGGCCCAGCAGGGGCGAGGTTCTCGCGATCGGGACGTTTGTGCTCACCGCCCTGCTCTGGATCACCCATGAGCCGCTGACCGACTGGCTCAACTCCGGCCGGGCCGAGGACGACCGGATCATCGGGCTCCGGGACGCGGCGATCGCGATCGGCGGGGCGTCCCTCCTCTTCCTGCTGCCCGCCGGGCGGGGACGCCGCGTGCTCGATTGGACGAGCGCCGAGCGGATCCCGTGGGGGGTGCTCATCCTGTTCGGGGGGGGGCTCACGCTCGCCGGGGCGTTTGGCGCCACCGGGCTGGACCAGTGGCTCGGCGGGCTGATGTCGGGAGCGGGCGGCGTCCACCCGCTGCTGATCCTGCTGGGTGTCACCGCGCTGATCGTGTTCATGACCGAACTGACAAGCAACACCGCCACGACCAGCACCATGCTCCCGGTCCTCGGATCGGCTTCGGTCGGGCTGGGTGTCCAGGCCCAGCCCCTGGTGATCGCCGCGGCGGTCGCGGCGAGCTGCGCCTTCATGCTGCCGGTCGCCACACCGCCCAACGCCATCGTGTTCAGTTCGGGACGCGTAACGATCCGCTCGATGATGAAGACGGGTCTCTGGCTCAACATCGCGTCCGTCACCGTGATCGCGGGGCTGGTCTGGTTCTTCGGCGGCCTGCTCCTGGGGTACTAGCCAGAGAAACCGTCGGCACGGGCCTCCGGGCGATCCCGCATCGCGAACCCGAACGCAACGCCCCGCCCGGGGTGCCGGTACTCGATTCAACAAGTTGTGAAGGCCTACGATGACGACGGCCCGCACCGGGACCCGGACCGTCCGGTCGCAGCCGACCCCTCGGTCTCCACGACACAGACCTCCGGCGGGCGAAGGACCAACCACGTGACCAAGCCGATCGATACCGCTCCGACCGAGAGCACGCAAGACGCCGCGTCGACGTCGGGCAAGCCCGAGCCGTCGTCCCCTCGATCGAATGATGGCCCGACCCCGGGCGCCAGCGCCAAGGCCCCGGCCCGCAAGACGAACCGCGAGATCCGGGGGCTGAAGGTCGGAGTGCGGGTCGTGGTGGTCGTCTCGGTGCTGGCCCTGGGGCTCGGGGTGTATGTGTTCCTCCGTTCGCTCAAGCCCGAGAGCGGATACAACGCGGAAGCGCCCGTGCCGATACTGGTGCGCGGCGTGGGCGCCAACGCCCGCCCGATCGGGCGGATCTGGGAGGGGTTTGGCACGGCCTCGTCGATGCGCCGTTCCAGGGTCGCGGCCGAGGTCACCGGGCGTGTCATCGAGCGCCCCGACCGGATCGAGGCCGGGCGCTCGGTGGAGGCGGGGGCGCTCCTCGTCGCGATCGATCCGACGGATTACCGCACGTCGGTCGCCCGCGCCGAGCAGGCGGCCGTGGCGCTGCGCGCCCAACTCGACGGGCTCGCGGTCGAGTCCGAGCGCTTGGGTTCTCAGCTGGAACTGGTCGCCGACGAGATCGCCGCAGCCGAGCGCGACCTGGAACGGACCCGTCTCGCGGTATCCGAGGGCGCGGGCACGCAGGGAGAGATCGACGTCAAACTCGCGGCGCTGCGGCGATCGCAGCGCGAGCAGCAGACGCTCAGGCAGCAGATCGAGACCGTCCCTTCGCGCCGCCTGGCGCTCGAGGGCGAGTTGGGGGCGCGGGAAGCGGAGCTGGAACTGGCCCGCGAGAACCTGCGCCGGACGCGGGTGGTCAGCCCGATCAAAGGCGAGATCGAGTCCGTGGAGCCCCGGCCGGGCGATTGGGTCGCCGCGGGATCGCCCGTGGGCGTGGTCGTCGACCTGTCCCGCCTGGAGATCCCGCTCCGGGTCCCCGCCAGCGCGGCGTCCTGGATCAAGGTCGGCGATCCCGTCAGCCTCTGGTCCGGAGAGCCGGTGGGCGAACCGACCCACACCGGGCGGGTGACCCGCCTGGGACCGGCAGCCGACGCATCGACCAGGACCGTCGCGGTGTTCGTAGAGGTGTCGCAGGACCCGCTGAGCGCCGACCGCATGCTGCCCGGCGTGTTCGCGCACGGACGCATCGCGACCCCCGACCCGACCGAGCGCGTCGCGGTTCCCAGGCGGGCGATCCGCTCGGGCCGGGTGATGGCGTTGGTCCCGAATCACAGCTCGGGCCTGTACCGGGTGCGCCCCGTCGCGGTCGAGATCGCGTACTCGATCGACGCGTCGCTTCCCGACATCGATCCGGGCGAGACCGAATGGGCGGTGCTGGTCTCCGGCGCGGCGTTGCCGCCCGGTTCGTTGATCGCGACGACCGCGATCGAACAGCTCGCGCCCGGCATGAGGGTCCGTGTCGAGGGCACCGGCTCGGAGGGCTGGGCGCCCGGGGGCGGCGCGGGCGATGAGCAGCGGGGCGGCGCGGAGGGATCGCCATGAGGCTCGCCGAGTTCGGTGTCCGCAA
>DIYM01000034.1 GCA_002429045.1 Phycisphaerales bacterium UBA6054 | reverse complement strand
ACGTCGATCCGTCCGACCGGGTCAGGATGCGTTACACGGCCGATGACGCGGGCGACGGCTCGGTGATCGAGGCGGGGCTCGACGCTCTGGACGTCACCCTGGCCGAGTGTTCCGACGCGGGCGGCTGCGCCGCGGCCGATCTGGCCGAGCCGTTCGGGACGCTCAACTTCTTCGATGTCGCGGCGTTCCTGTCGCTGTTCAACGCGGGCGACCCCGCTGCCGACTTCGCCGCTCCGTTCGGCGATCTGAACTTCTTCGACATCGCGTCGTTCATCGCCCTGTATCAGCAAGGATGCCCCTGATCGGGTGGTCGCGAGCGTGAAAGCACCGTGAAGGCGGGAACAAACCCCTGGTTCTTTCCGTTCCGTCGGGCGGGTTCAGTTCTTGCCCGCGAGCCGCGTGCGGACCGTCCGTGCGCGCCGGGAGAACCCGCCGACCGCACCCGGAACGACTCCAGCCGATCAGGAGAGACGATCATGATCAACCGCTCCCACACCCCCGCCTTGATGCTCGCCTCGGTGTCCATCGCGGCCGCCTCGGTCTCCGCGGGACCCCGCGATGTCAAGTTCGCGTCGTTCGACATCGAGAACGGGGTCGTCGAGATGACCAACTTCGGCACCGAGACCGAGGATCTTTCAGGCTGGCGTTTCTGCTCGAACAACAGCAGCGTGGTGCTCAGGTACTCTGGCGCGAGCGGGTTCAACGGTGTGTCGCTCGCCCCGGGCGAGTCGCTCTTTGTCCATCTCAACAACGACGCCCCCGCGTCGCCCGACGCGATCGATTACTCGTCGCTCGGCGGCTCGCTGGCCCCCGTCGAACGCACGGCGTACTCGTTCGCGATCTACTTCCCAGCCGCCAACGGGAACGTTTCGTTCGGGAACGGGAACCTGATCGCGGACTTCATCCAGTTCTCGTTCAACGGGTTCGATAACACCACGGCCAACATCCGCACCGACGAAGCCGTCAACGGCGGCGTGTGGTCGGGCCTGACCGACTGGATCCCGGTGACCAACTTCTCGGCGTCGATCGATCTGATCGACACCGACGCGATCAACAACGACTCGTCCGACTTCCGGGTCAACGAGCCGTGCCTGGTCGATCTGGCGGCCCCGTTCGGCGCGCTGAACTTCTTCGACGTGGCGGCGTACATCGGGCTGTTCAATGCGAACGATCCGGCGGCCGACCTGGCGGCACCGTTCGGGCTCATCAACTTCTTCGATATCTCCGAGTTTATCGCGCAGTTCAACGCCGGCTGCCCATAAACTGAGCCCGCCCGGCGCTGGTTGACCGGGCGGAGAGCGGGGAGACGCAGCATGGAACGTTGGTGTGTGAATGGGCTGGCCGCCCTCGCGGTTTCGGCGGGAGGGGCCTGCGCGCAGGACCTGCTCCTGATCCCCGATTCGGACGCGGACAGCGTCTGGGCGTTCAACGCCCAGGACGGCTCGCTCGTTACGGACAGCTACATCGTCGACCCCGGATCGTCGGGCGGTGTCGACGTCTTCAACCGCCCGATCGAGGTCCTGCTCTCGACGACCGGGACACTCCTGATCACCGATCAGTTCGCCGATGTGGTGTCCGAGTTCGACGCCGACGGCACGTTCGTGAGGATCTTCTCGCTCGGCGGCACCCGCGACACGCAGGTCATGGACAACATCCGCGGGGGGCACGTGCTCGCTTCGGGCCCGGGTGCCGGCGAGGTTCTCGTCTGCAACGCGGGCGGCACCAACGCCCTGCTGGCCAGCCAGAACAACGTCAAGCGGCTCGACCCGTCGGACGGGTCCGAGCGGCCCGACTTCGCGTTCAACCGCTATGGAGGGATCCGTGGGCCGTTCGACGCGATCGAGTACAACGGCTCGATCCTCGTGTGCGACGAGAGTTCCGACGCGATCGTGCGTTACACGGATACGGGCAAGTTTGTCGATCGTTTCACCAGTTCGTTCGTCGCCCCCAACCTCGAGTTCCCCCAGCAGATGGCGATCGCGTCGAACGGCAACCTGCTCGTCTGTGAGTTCTCCAACGGGCTGATCTACGAGTTCGCGCCGGACGGGTCGCTCGTGGGGCAGTTCGACCCCGGCACGCTCGACCTGTACCGCGGCATCGCGGAGTTGGGCAACGGCAACCTGCTCGTGACCACCACCAGCGGGGTGTTCGAGGTCACCCGCACGGGCATCGTGGTCGAGACGGAAGCCGCCGGCAGCGGGTTCCGCTACATCACGGCTTTCGCCCCACCCGCCGGGCTCCGGCTCGCGCGCTCTGGCGGGGCAAACACCGACGCGATCCCCGACACCCGCCCCCGCGCCGCGATCATCCGCGACGAGTTGGGGCTCGCCACGCAGGAGGCCACGCGATGAACCACGCGAACCGCCCAAGCACGCTCAAGCACGCCGCCGGGCTTACGGTGATCGGGCTTCTCGCCTCGGCATCGGTCGCGGGGGGACCCACGCGCGCGTACATCATCGAGGGCTCCGCGTTCTTCGGAGCGCCGGGCGTCGAACTCGGCTCGCTGGCCGCGGTGGATCTCGCCGATCCGTCGATCGTGATCCAGGTCAGCCGCCCGGCCGTCGATCTCCGCTTCGGCGGTGCCGATGTCCGGCCCGGCACCGGAGAGTTGGTCGCGTTCGAGAACACGACCAACTCGGTTCGTGCCCTCTCGTTGACCGATGATTCCAACACGCTGATCGACTCGATCGGCTGGATGGAACCGGGCGTGGCGGGGTTCACGTTCTCAAACGACGGGGCGGTGGCATACTCGACGACCAACGTCTCCGGATTCGGGCGGATCGTCCGATCCGACGCGGACACCGGTGCCGTGCTCTCGGTGCACAACATCCTCAACCTCTCGCTCAACGGTCTGGCGACGGTCCCCGAGGGGCACCCGACGCTCGCACCCGGGGAGATCTGGGGGCTCGGGCTGACCGGATCGGGCGGTGTGCGGTTGTACAGGCTCGACCTCGACACGAACACCGTGGTTTCGAGTGTGCTCGTGACAGGAATCGGGTTCAACGCGCAGTTCGACGGGGGGCTCGATTGGGCCGCCGACGGCACGCTATACGCCGCGGTCCAAGGCTTCAGGCAGACTGGCCCCGACTCATTCGAGGAGGTCTCGGCGAACCTGTTCACGATCGACCCGGCGAGCGGAGCCGCGACCAATCTGGGAACGATCGAGGCGGAGGGAACGTGGGACGCGGTCACGCTGGCGCTCGACGACCAGGCCCCCCCGTCCTGCGTGCCCGATTTTGCCGAGCCGTTCGGAGAGCTGAACTTCTTCGATGTGGCGGCGTTCATCGGCGCGTTCAACGCGATGGATCCGTCGGCCGACTTGGCCGAGCCGTTCGGCGCGTTCAACTTCTTCGATGTCGCCGAGTACATCGGCGCGTACAACGCGGGTTGCCCGTGAGCGCCCCGGTCACCCCGGCGTGACAGCGGGATTCTCTGGGTGTTCCTGATCGTCTTCTTCTGTGTCGATGGCGCGGGCCTCGGGCGCGATGACCATGCCGATCTGGATCAGCCGTTTGCCTTCCCCAGGCCGGTTGCGCAGGCAGATCTCGTGGAGCCGCCCGAGCAACTCGTTGATCTCCTCGAGTTCGGCGTTGTCCACCCAGACCGTGCGCGAGCTGCACATGGTGTCGCGGTGCGGCCCGCGTGTCTTGCAGTCCCGGCGTGAGATCGCGTGCTCGAAGAGGCGGGCGATGTGCCGGCACACCGCTTTGCCGTACGCGATGTGGTACTTGACCACGTCGGGTTTGTCGGGGTCGTGGCGGGTCTTGATGAGCTGTGCGATGGGCTTGTAGAGCTGCTCCTGCCGCTTGCCGCTCGGGCGCGTGCCATCGTCGAGGAGCAGCTTGTGCTCGACGAGCTGTTCGACGTGCGGGTACAACGATGTACGGCTGCGGCCGGTGAGCTCCGCGATCTCGCTCACCGAGCACCGGCCCAGCGCACACGCCGCCCGGAGGACCTCCCGGCGTGCCGGGCTCGAGAGGACCCACATCGTGTCGGGGTCGGTGATCGTGTGTGTTCGGGGGAAGGTGTCTTCTGGCATGCCGACCTCGCGAGCGGGATTACAAGACCCGCGTGTCGTCTTCGTGCGTGGTCCGAGATCCGATTCCGAATCGATTCCGGGTTTTTCCCCATCTTAAGAACGATTCTACCATGCCACGGGTGGCGACCTGATGAGGGAGAAACCCCGATTGCGAGCCTTCTGTACGGTTTTTAACCGGATCTTGACCCGGTTCGTGTGCCTGGATCAGGGTGTGCGCGTGCGGGGAGCCGTGCACGCGTACCGAGTGCGAAATTCTGACCAGAAGGTGCCGAATTTGTTGCAACACCGGCCGCTCTGGGAGAGAATCGGATATCGAGGGCGGGTTCTCCGTTATTCGGACGCGTTGGATTCAGATCGAGGTGTATGAGATGAAGACCGGAGAGTCTGCGTCACGGTTTGCCAAACTCGGCAAGTTGGGGAGTTGGTGTGCGGTGGGTGCGTTCGGGACCGGGATGCTCGCGGTGACGTTCGCCGACGGGACTCCGGTTCCGACGACGATCCCGGATTTCACGCTCAGCGGCACCCAGCCGAACACGCTGGACCACCCGGTCGTGGACTCCCAGGCGTGCCTGAGTTGCCACGGTCTGTACGACTCGGCGCACGAGCCGTTCACGAACTGGGCCGCGTCGATGATGGGTCAGTCGGCACGCGACCCGCTGTTCCACGCCTGCCTGACGATCGCGAACCAGGACGCGGCGTTCTCTGGTGACCTCTGCATCCGCTGTCACACTCCGGGCGGCTGGCTCGCCGGCAACTCGACGCCCACCGATGGTTCTGCGCTCGCCGGCGCGGATTTCCAGGGCGTGAGTTGCAACTTCTGCCACCGCATGGTCGATCCGAACTATCAGGCCGGCGTGTCGCCCGCGGTCGACAACGACATCATCAACGATCTGACCGCCCCGGGTGTCGGTTTGCCCGCGGTGCCGCCCAACGCCCACTCGGGCAACTTCGTGCTTGATCCGCTGGACCGACGCCGCGGTCCGCGCGACGTCGGCCCGGACTTCTTCTACCACGATTGGCTCCAGTCCCCGTTCCATCAGGACTCGGCGATGTGCGCGACATGCCACGACGTGTCCAACCCGGTCTACTCCAAGCAGCCCGACGGCACCTACGCGCTCAACAATCTCAACACCCCGCACCCGACCCAGGACAAGTTCGACATGTTCCCGCTCGAGCGGACCTACTCGGAATGGTCGATGTCCGACTTCGCGCTGGCTCCCATCGACATGGGCGGGCGATTCGGCGGCAACAAGCTCGAGGTGTCGAGCTGCCAGGACTGCCACATGCCGGATGTCAGCGCGCAGGCCTGCCGCTTCGAGCCCGAACGCGACGACATGCCGCTGCACTCGTTCAACGGCGGGAACACCTGGGTGCTCGCGGCGATCCGCAACCTCTACCCGGATTCCGAGACGTTCCTCACCGAGGACAGCGTCAACCAGTCCATCGCCCGGGCGGAGGAGATGCTCCGCAACGCGTCGGACATGGAGCTGACCGAGATCGGTTCGGATCTGAACGTGCGGATCATCAACCAGTCTGGCCACAAGCTCCCCACGGGGTACCCCGAGGGCCGGCGCATGTGGATCAACGTGCGGTTCTTTGATGGTTCCGACGCGTTGATCGCCGAGCGTGGCGCGTACGACGCGTCTGACGCGTTGTTGACCGTTGCGGACACCAAGGTGTACGAGGGCAAGATGGGCATCGACGCCGCTGTTTCCGCGGCGAGCGGCAAGCCCGAGGGCGAATCGTTCCACTTCGTGCTCAACAACATGTGGGTCAAGGACAACCGCATCCCTCCCCGCGGGTTCACCAACGCGAACTTCGAGGCGATCCAGGCCGCGCCGGTCGGCGCGGTCTACGCGGACGGCCAGTACTGGGACGACACGCTCTACGCGATCCCCGCGGGCGCCGCCCGGGCCGAGGCCCGCCTGTACTACCAGACTGCGAGCAAGGAGTACATCGAGTTCCTCCGGGACGAGAACCGGACCAACACGACCGGGCAGGTGCTCTACGACCAATGGGAACTGCTGGGCAAGAGCCCCCCGGTCGAGATGGACTTCATGGAGATCAGCTTCGGGGCCTGCGCGGTCGATCTCTTCCCGGCCGGTGCCCCGGACGGTGCGCTGAACTTCTTCGATATCTCGCAGTACATCGCCTACTTCAACGCCCAGGACCCGCGGGCCGATTTCTTCCCCGAGGGCGGGGGCGACGGGTTGTTCAACTTCTTCGATATCTCCGCGTTCATCGCGGCGTACAACGCGGGCTGCCCCTGAGCCGCTTGCCGTGGTGGGCGCCCCGGCTGGGGGCTCTGATCGTGTGCTCTGGGCTCGGTCTCGGTCGGGCCCCAGTTTCTGGGCGAGGGGTTATCGGATGATCCCCGATTCCCCGGGAATCCGCTGGTTCACGGGCGGGGATTGATTAGACTCCAAAGGAGCGGATCCGGGCGTTCTGCCGGGCGGATCTGCTCATTCATACCCCCACCACGCCCGCGCGAACCCCGGAATGGGGGTCGGGCGGGCACCACAGAAGTCCAGAACGATACAGGAGTGAGATCATGCTGAAGAACGCTGTCCTCGGGCTCGGGATGCTGGCCGCGTGCGGCACCGCGGCCAACGCTCAACTGACCACCGAAGTCTTCTTGACCGGGATCGATCGCCCGGTGTTCCTCACCCACGCCGGGGATGACTCGGGCCGGTTGTACATCATTGAGCAGGAGGGTCAGATCCGTCTGGTCAACGCCGACGGCACGCTCGCCCCCACGCCGTTCCTCGACATCGACAGCAGCGTGACGGGCGGCAACAGCGGGAACGACGAGCGAGGGTTGCTCGGTCTCGCGTTCCACCCCGACTACGAGAACAACGGCAAGTTCTACGTGAACTACACCGGGACCCTGTCGAGCGGCGGGTTCGGCACCATCATCGCCGAGTACCAGCGCAGCGCTGTTCCCGAGTTCGGCGATCCGAGCTCGGAGCGTCGCCTGCTCGAGTTCAGCCAGCCGTTCTCGAACCACAACGGGGGCTGGCTCGGGTTCGGGCCCGACGGCTACCTGTACATCGCGACCGGCGACGGCGGCTCGGGCAACGACCCGCAGAACAACGCGGCCAGGCTGGTCAACCTGCTCGGCAAGATGCTCCGGATCGATGTCGACAACCAGGACCCCGGTCTCGAGTACGCCATCCCCGCCGACAACCCCTTCGCCGCGGCCGGGGACAACGCCCGCGACGAGATCTGGGACTACGGGCTGCGGAACCCCTGGCGCTCGTCCTTCGACATGGAGACCGGCGACCTCTGGATGGCCGACGTCGGCCAGTTCTCCTGGGAGGAGATCAACTTCCAGCCCGCGGGCGACCCGGGCGGGAACCACTACGGCTGGCGCTGCCGCGAGGGGAATCAGTCCTCGGGCATCTCCGGCTGCCCCTCCAGCGATCCCGACTGGGTCGATCCCGTCCACGATTACAGCCACAGCCTGGGCTGCTCGATCACGGGCGGCTATGTCTACCGCGGCTGCGAGCTGGGCGATGACTTCACAGGCAAGTACTTCTTCAGCGATTTCTGCACCGGGACCATCTGGTACCTGGACCCCGACAACAGCTTCGCCCGCACCACCGCGTTCGACACCAACTTCAACGTGTCCTCGTTCGGCCAGGACGAGAACGGCGAGATCTACATCGGCAACCTGTTCCAGGGCACTATCTACAGGCTCGTCCTCACCAGCCCCCCGGACGCGAACGGCGACGGCGTGATCGATACCTGCGAGCCCGAGGCCTGCGTGCCGGACTTCGCCGAGCCGTTCGGAACGCTCAACTTCTTCGACATCGCGGCGTACATCGGCGCGTTCAACGCCGGGGAAGCGAGCGCCGACCTGGCGGCCCCTTTCGGGTCACTCAACTTCTTTGACATCTCGGCCTATATCGGCCTGTACAACGCGGGCTGCCCGTAAGATACTGTGATGAAACACGTTGCGTGTTCTGAGCGAAACCACCGGCTCCGCCGGTGGTTTTTTCTTTGCAATTCCACGCAACCGTGTGACCGGGGTGGTTCTCCCCCGCTCTGTTAATGCACAGATGACCGGGGACAGGGCGTCGGGCCCTCAAGCCATACAGCGAAACGATGACCGCACGGGTCGAGTGATCCGTGGGCGCTGTTTGTCCCCCTGTTCCGTCATCGCAAAGCACAGGGAACCAAAGCCATGTCTCGCAACACCACACGGACCACCTGTATCGCGGCTCTGACCATGCTGGCCGGCTCCAGCGCCGCCCAGATCCAGCAGGACGCCCAACAGATCGAGGGGCGCGACGGGATGCGCCCCGTCCCGGCCAACGTCGACGCGGGGATGCCCACCGCGGGCGAGCGCCTGCAGGCGTTGTTCGCTCATCAGCGGGCGTTTGACCAGAAGGTCGCGTTGCCCTCGCACCCGCCGCTGCACGAGATCCCTCCGATGCCGCTGCCCGAGGGCGTGGATGAGGCGGAGTTGCTCCGTCACGTCTCGTTCAGCGACAGCGCCGTGTTCTACGACGCCCTGACGGGCGAGACGATCGAACTGGCCGAATCGGCGCGTTCGGGGGCGATCGGGGGCCAGAGCATCGAGGGCCAGTACCTCGGCGTCGCGTCCGAAGACCGCATGCAGGAACTCACCCGCTCGTTCGGGAGCATGACCCTCGCCGGCGGGCTGGACACCTTCCCCCGCTCGGGCAACGTCAAGCTCGCGATGCGGTTCACCGATCAGGGCGGGACCACGCGTTGGTTCACCTGCTCGGGCACGATGGCCGACTCGGGCGTGGTGCTGACCGCAGCCCACTGTCTGTACGCCCGCAGCCCCAACGGCATCAACATCTTCGACTGGGCCGAGATCGTCTACGTCTATCCCGCGTGGGACGGGGACGGGGGCATCTTCGGTCCGGACTCCGACGACGAGTTCGACAACTTCGGCTACGCCTACGGCACCGCGTACATCGGCGGATCGGACTGGGTCAACAACGGCAACTGGGACCGCGACGTGGGTCTCGTGCGCATCACACGGGGGGGTTCGCGCAACGTCGGCATGCTCACCGGCTGGTACGCGTGGGCCTGGGGCGGGTCGTGCGGGAGCATCCAGAGCCGCACGTACAACAACTTCTCGTACCCCGCCGAGAACTGCCCGACCGCCGGGCTCCACAACGGGCGGGACATGTACTACTGGAACGGCACGGTGGACTCGTGCCCGGGCAACCAGATGCAGCTCAACACGGGCGGGAACTGTCTCGACACCGTCTGGGGCGGCATGTCCGGGTCGGGCATGTACTACATCGACGGCGACAACCGCTATGTCCACAGTGTCTGCTCGACCTCGAACCGTGACGATCGCGGCCGGTACTGCAAGCTCTGGGAGCAGTTCACCACCGACATGGTGTCGTTCGAGAACGCGACCCGCGGGAACAGCGAAGACTGGGAGCCGCTGATGTTCCGGGCCCGCGGCTCGACCACGGTCCGGGCGGGCACCGCGATGAACGACTCGTGCGATGTCCGCATGGTCAACGCGACCAACGCGAACCCGCCCGCCCGCGACTACACACTGCGTGTGTATCTGTCGAGCAACAACAACATCTCGACCAGCGACACGCAGATCGCGACCTGGAACTGGAACAACCGCGACTTCGGGGCGATGGCGAACGTGAACTTCGTGGTGCCCGCGCCGGTCATCCCGATCGACACCCCCCCGGGCACCTATTACATCGGTGTCATCGCCGACTCGGGCCTGCCGGGCACGACCGCCAACGACGACACGGACAGCTGGGACGCCCAGCGGATCACGGTGACGCTCGGGCTGCCGGCCGCGGCTTCCAGCCCGTTCCCGGCCAACAACTCGACCAGCCAGCAGATCACCGCGAACCTCGATTGGGGCACCGCCGCCCGGGCCACCTCGTACCGCGTGTACTTCGGCACGGACTCGACCCCCGACGCCGGCGAGTTCCAGGGGACGACCAGCAGCAGCTCGTGGAACCTGCCCAACCTCGCGTACGATCAGACCTACTACTGGCGCGTGGACACCGTGAACTCGGCCGGCACCGTGACCGGTCCGACCTGGAGCTTCACCACGCGTCCCCAGCCCCTGCCCGACATGGCCGCCGAGCTGGCCAACGCACCGACCGGCACGTTCTACCCGGGTGAGTTCATCAACGTCACCCACCGCACCCGCAACGTCGGCGAGCTGAGCAGCACGGGTCTCGGCGTCAACTTCCGCCTGTCCACCAACAACATCATCTCGACCGGCGACCGCGATATGGGCGACCGGAACTACAGCGGGGTCGCGCCGGGCTCGTTCCTCCAGTCCACCTCGAGCGTGCAGATCCCGCTCAACACCCCCGCGGGCAGCTACTACGTCGGCACCATCGTCAGCGAGCCCGGGAACAACGAGCCCAGCTTCGCTAACAACTGGATCGCCGACACCAACACCATCACCGTCGGGCGGTGCACGCCAGACTTCGCCTCTCCCTACGGCGTCCTGAACTTCTTTGATGTCTCGGCGTACATCGGTGCCTACAACGCCAACGACCTGCGGGCCGACCTGGCCGCCCCGAGAGGCGTCCTCAACTTCTTCGATATCTCGGCCTTCATCGCGGCGTACAACGCGGGCTGCCCGTAAGACCGCAACAGAAGACCTGAGGACATCCGAATACTGAGAAGATGGGGAAGCTCCGGCTTCCCCATCTTGCTTTTTGCCGCGACGCCCGCGGATCGGTGTTTGGGCGCGGCCGCGGGGTTGTGTACGATGACGCCTCGGCACCGATCGTTTCTGCGGTGCGGCCATCTTGGTTGAGGGGACTCGGAATGAGAGCAGGATTGTTTTCGTCCGCGGCGGTCATCGCCGCGATCAGCGGCACCGCGCTCGGGCAGACCGCCGTCTGGAACAACGCCTCGGGCGGGCTCTGGAACAACGCCTCGAACTGGGACACCGGCTCGGTGCCCGACGCCCCGTCCGCGGTCGCGTTCCTGCCGGACCTGGGCTCCTACACCGCCGAGTTGAACATCAATGCGACACTCAATGCGCTGCAGGTCCTCGGCGTTGACACGATGCTCGACATCCGCGGTTCGGAAACGCTCACGATGTCATCTTCCGGGGCTGTGCTGAACAACGGGACGATCCGAATCAACTCGACCGCTCAGGCTTTGGACTCGCGGCTGGTATTCGACGGCGGGGCGGGCTCGATCTCCGGCACGGGGAACATTGTTCTCGGCGCGGCATCCGAGACCGGTCAGTTCAATGACGCGCGGCTGGAAGCCGGCGCCGGAACGACTCTCAACATCGGATCCGGTCAGACCATCACGGGAAACGGCACCGTCGGGCGCGTCGGAGACGGATTGACTGTGTTGCTGGGCAAGATCGCTCCCGATGATCCACTGGGCCCTGGGATAAGGATGTCCGGGACATTCGTGATGAGTCTATCGGGAGAAGTTGATCTGACGAACGGTCCGGTCGAGATCGCGAATGGATCTTTCTTGCAGGACGGGCTCATCATCTCTAGCGGATCTGGTTTCAGTGCGGATGTCGCCGGCGGTCTCGTCACGGTGACCGACATGATCTTCGGGGGTCCTGTTTCCATCCGTGGCGGATCGAACACGCTGTCGCTCATCGGGCCCGTGACCAACAACAGCACGCTGACGATCAACTCCACGTCTCAAGTATTCAATGCCACCCTCCGTTTCGATGAGAGTACCGGCATCGCGGGCAACGGCGAGATCGTCATGGTGACAGCCGGGACGCTCAACGACGCACAGATTCGCGTCAGCGATGGTTTCAACGCCACCATCGCTCAGCCTGTTCGCGGAAGCGGACTTGTGTCTGGCAGCCTGACGATGACTGATACGATGACAGCTACCGATATCGGTGCCGACCTAGAGATCCAAGACGATGTAAGCGGATTCGGTGTCGGCACCCTATTCGCGGAAGACGGGGCCCGCCTGGTGTTCACATCGGCCAATGTGTCGAACATGGTCTTTGATACAAATGGTACTGGGATCGTCGCGGCGACAGCTGGTGAGACCTTTGTCAACAGCATCACGAACCTGGGAAACGCCGGCATCGCGGGCGGGTCCGCACGGTTGTCGCTCGCCGGCGACATCACGAACAGCGGGATCATCGCGATCAACTTCGACGACCGCGTGTTCAACGCGGTGCTCGACTTCGAGGCAACGGCTTCGATCGACGGTGCCGGCAGCATCACGATGGCCACGTCGGGAGAACGCAACGACGCTCAGATCGTGACCTCCAACGGTTCGGTTGGGACCTTCGGCCCCGCGCAGACGATCTCGGGCTCGGGCTCGATCAGCGGGGACTTTGTCAACCTCGGGATCATCGACGGCGACGACCCGGGCGAGTCGCTCCGCCTTTCGGGCACGATGGCCGGGCCCGGCGTGCTCAACTCGACCGGCGGGCGTCTCGAGTTCGCGAACCTCGATCTCTCGGATCAGATCCTGTCATCGTCTTCGGGCGGGCTTGTGACCGCGGCCGCCGGCGCGAGCGTCATGGTCAACGCGGTGAACACCGGCGATCTCGGGATCAACGGCAACTCGGTCCGCCTGAGCGTGGCGGGCGGTTTCACGAACGACGGCAGCGTGCTCATCAACGTGAACGACCAGGTCTTCAACGCCGTGCTCGGGGTGAACACCGAGACGCCGGTCGGCGGCACGGGCGCGATCGTTCTTGAGACCTCGGGCTCCCTGGGCGACGCCCGCATCGAGACCGAGAACGGCATCGCCGCGACCTTCGGGCCCGGGCAGTCGATCTCCGGCTCGGGCCAGATCATCGGCGACGTGGCGGTCCAAGGATCGATCGACCCCGCCGGCGATCGGCGCGAGTTGAACGCGCAGGGGGGAACGCTCGCTCTCGGCGGCACCAGCGTTTTCGATCTCGGGGGGCTCGCGGGCACCGAGTTCGATCGGATCACCACCGGCGCCAACCAGGTCGTCTCGCTCGGCGGGGGCGTCGACGTGAAGCTCGACCCCGACTACGCCCCCGCGTTCGGGGACGAGTGGGAGATCATCGGGGGAGCGGGGAGCACGGTGATCGAGGGGGCGTTCGACCTGTACGACCTGCCTCCGGCGCCGCCCTCGCTCGTGTACCGCGTGTTCATCGAGCCGGACCGGGTCTTCGTCCGCCTGACATGCGGCGCGGATTTCAACGGTGACGCGATCGGGAACTTCTTCGATATCTCGACGTACATCTCGCTGTTCAACGAGGGCGACCCGCGTGCCGATCTGGCGGCCCCGTTCGGCGCCTTGAACTTCTTCGACATCGCGACCTATATCGGGATCTTCAACGCCGGCTGCAACTGAGCGGAGAACGAGCCCCCGCCGACCGCCACAACGGAGATAGTTCTGGCGAATCGAAAAGCCCCGAGCGGATCCGCTCGGGGCTTTGCTTCTGCGTTCGGCGTGCCCGGGTCAGACAGGGACCCGCAGCAACTCCATGGTCTTTGCGACGATATCCTCGGCGGTCAGGCTGCACATCTTGAGCATCTCATCGGGAGTGCGGGCGCTCTTGGGGATTCGGTTGACGTGCATCTGGGTGAGTTCGAAGCCGTCCCCGGATCCGACGAGGGCGTCGGCGATCGCCGATCCCAGCGAGCCGCCGAAGTTGTCCTCAAGCGAGATCACGAACCCGCCGTTAGAGGCCACAACATCGAGCAGTTTGTCCTGATCGAACGGGATCGAATACATGTCCAGCAGCGTGGCGCTGACGCCCGCCTTGTCGAGCAGTTCGACCGCCCGGTTGCCCTCGTGGACCATGTACCCGGTTGCGGCCAGGACGATGTCGCGTCCCTCGTGCAGCGTCTCGAACCCGCCCAGGTTGAAGACATGGTCGTCGGAGTACAGGATCTCGGTCTCGGCCCGGAGGGTCCGCATGTAGCACATGCCCTCGTACTCGGCCATCACGCCGGTCAGCGCGTACGCCGCATAGGCGTCGGCGGGCTGGAGCACATAGCAGCCGGGGTTGCCGTAGTGATCGGTCGTGGTCGAGAGCGAACGGAACCACGCGACGTCGGGCAGGCTCATCTGGCTCGGCCCGTCGGCGGCGAGCGTGATGCCCGAGTGCGAGCCGACCAGCTTGAGGTTCGCGCCCGAGTACAACGCCATCTCGATCTGGTCGTACGCCCGGGTCATGAACTTGCTGAAGGTCGAGCAGAACGGCACCTTGCCCGCGGCGCTCATGCCCGCGCCGACCGAGACCATGTTCTGCTCGGCGATCTTGCACTCGACGAATCTCGGCGCCAGGGCCGCGTCCTTCCCGAAACCCTCGGCGAAGGTCGAGTTGCTCACGTCCGCGTCGAGCACCACAACCTCGGGGTTGATGGTCCCGAGCGTGCGGAGCGCGACGCCGTACGCCCGGCGGGTCGCCATCTTGCCCGTCTGGAGAACGGTCTCCATGTCGAGGGCTCTCATCGCCTCGGCCAGCGGGGGGAGATCGGCGCCGGCGAGTTCCTTGACGGGGGCTTCGACAGGCGGGTCGATCGTGAACTGGTCGGCGCCGGAGAGCGCACTGGTCAGTTCGATGCGCCGCTCGTCCAACTCGGCGAGGGCCTTCTTGAGCGTCTCACCGCTCGGCGGCTTGCCGTGCCAGCCGCCGCCCTGGATGCTCGGGCAGCCCCAGCCCTTCACGGTCCTGGCGACGATGGCCATCGGTTTGGCCTGGTCGTCGGCCGAGATCCCCGCGAACCGGTCGAACGCGTCCTTGATCTGCGCCGGGCTGTGCCCGTCGATGTCGACGACCTCGAACCCGAACGCGCCCAGTTTGGCGGCCAGCTTCTCGGCGCTCTGCTGCCCCGACACGCGGTCGGCCTGCCCGTACTCGTTGCAGTTGAAGATCGGGAGCACGTTGGTGAGCCCGTGATCCACGATGAAGTCGAGCGCTTCGGCGATCTGCCCCTCGCGGGCCTCGCCGTCGCCGACGATGCAGTACACCCGCTTCTCGATCCCGTCGAGACGGGCGGCTTTCGCCAGCCCGCCCGCCACCGACAGCCCCATGCCCAGCGATCCCGTCGCCGCGTCGAAGAAGGGCATGCCCTCCATCGGGTTGGGGTGCCCGTCGAGTTCGCTGTGCCAATCGCGGAGCGAGCCGAGGTCCTCGATGGTCAGCTTCCGCCGCTCGTCGCCCTTGCCCACCATCACGCCCAGGCACGCCATCGCCGCGTACACCGCCGGCACGGCGTGCCCTTCGCTGAGCACCAGCCGGTCCGAGGTCGGGTAGTCGGGGTAGTCCGGGCTCCAGCGCATCGAGTTGAACATCAACGCGGTCACGATGTGCCCGATGCTCATCGCGGTGGTGGGGTGCCCGCTCCCGGAGGCGGCACACATCTCCAGCGAGAGCCGATCGAGCTCGATCGCTTGGGCTTGGACGGCGGCTTCGAATGACATCGGTCACTCCTTCTGAGTTGAGGATGCGCGTCGTGAACGCACAAAAGCCGCTCCCCCGACCCCCTCACCGGCCTCGACAGGAGGGGGGTCCGGAGCGCGGTGGTCGCGACTGGGATTTTCCGATAGGTCCACACCATAGCACCCGAGCCGCTCCCCCGGACCCGAGACAGCAGAAATCCACACCCATTCCACGCCCCGGCCCGGGCCGCAAGTTGCCCCGGCCCGGGCACGATGCGTCGGGCCCGGGGGCGATACACTCACGGTCCCCGACGCCCCGTATCTGGTGCCCGGGGTATGGGAGAGTCCAAGATGAAGGTCAACTGCGAACGCGCCGCCCTGCTCGAAGGCGTCAACCTGGTCTCGGGGGTCGTCGCGACCCGCTCGCCGCGCCCGCAACTCACCTGCATCAGACTCGAAGCCGGCGCCGACGCCAGCGCGCCGGAACTGGCCCTGTCGGGCACCGATGCCGACCTCGCGTTGACCGTGCGTCTGGGGCGGGTCGAGGTGTCCGAGCCCGGCTCGGCGCTGATCCCGGCCGACAAACTCCGCCAGATCGTCTCCGCTGAGGACAACGAGCCCACGCTGGCGATCGAAGCCGACGGAGAAACGGCCCATATCAAGGGGGCTGACGCGCACTTCCAGCTCCACGGCTTCTCGTCTGATGAGTTCCCGGCCATCCCGTCGTTCCAGTCTGTTGCGGACGGTTCCGATGCAAAGGCTTCTCTTGCAACGACTTCCGGGATGCTGTCCGGGCTGATCACGCGGACGCTCTTCGCCGCGGCCCGCGAGAACTCTCGGTACGCGATCAACGGCGTGCTGCTGGTCCGTGAGGGCAAGAAGCTGGAGATGGTCGCGACCGACGGGCGTCGGTTGGCCAAGTGCACCACGTCAACCGATGAGAAGGGCGATTCGGCCCGCTGCATCGTGCCCAGCAAGGCGCTCTCGATGCTGCTCAAACTCGCCGACGAGCCCGAAGAAGCCGTGCATATGGCGATCACGGACTCGCGTGCCGTCTTCGCGTTCGGGGACAACCCGGCCGATGCCCGGGCGACCCTGTCCACCTCGCTGGTCGAGGGGACCTTCCCGCCCTACGAGGACGTGATCCCTAAAGATCAGGACATCAGGGTCACGTTCGATCGTGACATCCTCGCGTCGGCGGTTCGGCGGGCGGCGCTGCTGACCAACGAGGAGTCCCGCGGCGTGCGTCTGGCGTTCAACGGCGAAGGCAAGGCCCTCGAACTCTCAAGCCGGGCTCCGGAGATGGGCGAGGCCCGGATCGCGGTCGAGTTGGCCGGCTACGAGGGTGACGATGTCGAGATCGGTTTCAACCCGACCTTCCTGACCGATGCCCTCAAAGTCATCGACGAGCCCGAGGTCATCATCGAACTCAAGGCATCGAACAAGCCCGGCTTGCTCAAGTCCGGGTCGGACTTCGTGTATGTCGTGATGCCCGTGAATCTTGCTTGATGCGGGCTTGATGCGGGCTCGCCCCCGAGTGGACCGGGCGGCGCCTGTCCTAAGTCGATGGTCGGCGCTCGCAAGCGCTGATGATCGGATCGTTTGCGCACATCGCGGTACGACTTACGCGGCGGTCTGGTCCAGCGTGCCGTGTGGGTTGGTCGGCTCGCGACCCGAAGCCATGTCGCGGGAGAACGCGTGACGCCCTCCGACGGGGCGGGGAGCGCGTGTGTTGCCCGGGTGGGGCAGCGAGCGGTGGGCGGGTCCGCTGGCCCGCTGGCGGCGTCGTTCCCGGGCGTCGATCCCCATCGCCAGCGCGGTCAGCCCAGGCATGAACAGCATCGCGATCACCCCGGCGAGCACGGGCGTGGGGGTCTGGCCCAGCGATCCGCGGCTGACGATGACCGCGGTCACCGAGACGCCCAGCACGATGCACCAGACCGCGGCGACGACCAGCGCCACGCGTTTGCCCCGGCGCCACGCGGTCAGCCAAGAGACCGGAACATCCCTGCGCGTTCCGGAGCGCTCGCAAACACCACTCATCCGTCGATTCAACGCTGGTCTCCGTCACACACCCCGTGCGCCGCGGGGGCGAAGCAACCCTATCGGCCCGCGGGGGGCTTCTCCACCAGCCCGTCCCGGAAGAGCGGGCGGTCCGGGCATTTGTGTTTGTGCCCGGTGGTGTGTATCGTCCGGCCTTGGCAAGCGTTCGACTCAATCCAGGCCTCGGCACGCGCCCGGCGCGGAGCGTCGCGTTGCTCGCGCTGCTCGCGGGCGCACCGCTCGGGCTGGTTTCTGCGTCGTCGTCCGCGTCGTCGTTGGGCGCGACCGGCGCCGGCGTGTCCGATCAGCCAGTGGATCCGGCGGTCTATGAGAACCGGCCGATCGGGTCGGTCCGGTTCATCGCCCCCGACGCCGCGGACGGGTCTCCGGTCGAGTTGTCGCAGACGGCCGTGGATCAGGCCCGCAACACGGTGCGCACGCTTCGCGGCGACATATTCGATGCCGCCCGCCTCGAGGCCGATGTCCGCCGGCTGAACCGGCTCGGGCTGTTCGGCAGCGTGGAGACCTTCGCGGGTCTGAACGACGACGGCACGGTGACGGTGGTGTTCGAGCTTTCCGAGCGCGAACTGGTTGTTGACGTCCAGGCGGTCGGCAACACGAAGATCAACGATCTCGATGTGAACGCGGTGATCGATGTGATCCCCGGCACACCGATCGACCGCTTCCAGATCGACCGCAGCGCCCGCCGCATCGAAGAACTGTACCGCGACAAGGGTTACTACAACGCCCGGATCACCGTCGACGAGGAGGAGTTGGCGGACGGCGGGATCGTGATCTTCCGTATCCGCGAGGGCGAGCGTCTCAAGGTCACGGCGATCCGGTTCGAGGGCAACCAGTCGTTCACACGCCGACAGCTCAAACGGGAGATCGGCACCAAGGAGGCCACGCTGTTCAGCAAGGGCCAACTGGACGACGACACGCTGGACGACGACATCGCGAACCTGATCCGGTTCTACCGGAACCGTGGCTACCTGGACATCCGCGCCGACCGCATCCTCCAGCCCTCGCCCGACGGGCGCGAGGCGATCGTGACGTACCTGATCGAGGAGGGCCCGCTGTACACGCTGCGCTCGGTGCAGGTCGACATCAACGCGGAGGGCGACGCTGCTCCGGTTCTGGGGCGTGAGCAGATCGCCGGGCTCATCCCGATCAAGCCGGGCGACGTGTACGGCGATCAGGTCCTGACCGACGCTGGCACGATCGTCGAGAGCGCGCTCGGTCAGATGGGCTACGCCAGCGCCCGCGTGGATCGCGTGGAACGCCGAGACCCGGAACGCCCGGTGGTGGACCTGATCTTCCTGATCGACGAAGGGCCCCGGTCCCGCGTGGGCGAGGTCATCATCCAGGGCAACGAACTGACGCGGCAGGAGATCGTCCGCCGGCAGGTTCAGGTCCGCCCGATGCGTCCCCTCGATACGACCGCGGTGCGGCGGACGCAGCGGCAGATCAACCGCCTGCGGCTCTTCAACGATCGCCCCCCGCCGCGGATCACGCCGCTTGACCCGGGGGTGGAGTTCTACGCCGAGGTGTGGGACGACGGGCTCGATCCGGGGCGGGACACCGGTGCCGATGGCGCGGATGATGCCGGGCGCTCCGACCCTGCGCTCGATCCGATGAGCCTGAGCCTCGACAACCCGCAGCGTTACCGCGACGTGCTGATCGAGGTCGAGGAAACCAACACCGGGGAGTTCAACTTCGGCGGCGCGGTGTCATCGGACGCTGGCCTGATCGGGCGGATCGCGCTGGTGCAGCGGAACTTCGACATCCGTGACACGCCGGACTCGGCGGGCGAGTTCTTCGCCGGGCGGGCGTTCCGCGGCGGCGGGCAGACGTTCCAACTCGAGATCCTCCCGGGCGATCGCGTCGAGACGTATTCGATCGGGCTGACCGAGCCGTACCTGTTCGAGTCGAACTACTCTGGCGGCGCCCAGGTGTTCTTCCGCAACCGCGACTTCGACGAGTTCGACGAGGAACGCCTCGGGACTCGGTTCACGCTGGGCAGGCGGTTCGGGACCCGGTGGACGGGCGGCCTGACGCTCCGGCTCGAGTCGGTGGAACTGTCGGACCTGCAGCCGGACCGCCCGACAGACGTCTTCGCTGTCGCGGATCAGAACAACCTCTACGGGCTGCAGGCGGCGTTGGAGCGGACCACCATCGACTCGGTGTTCGCGCCCACCCGCGGGTCGCGCACGCGGTTCACGATCGAGCAGGTTGTCGGCGACTTCGAGTTCACCAAGTTCGACGCCCGACACACGGTGTTCATCCCGCTCCGCGAGGACTACCTCGGGCGGGCGACGGTGCTGTCGCTCTCGGGCCAGGTCGGCTGGGTCCCGCAGGGCAACGACGAGATCCCGACCTACGAGCGGTTCTACCTCGGCGGCCAGACGTTCCGCGGCTTCGAGTTCCGGACCGTCTCGCCCAAGGGCATCCGCAACGACAACGGGCAGCCCTCCGATGATCCCGTGGGCGGTTCGTGGCTGCTGTTCTCAAGCATCGAGGTCAAGCAGCCGGTGTACGAGGACATCCTCAGCGTCGTGTTCTTCCTCGATGCCGGCACGGTCACCGACGACATCGAGTTCGACCAGTGGCGTGTGTCGATCGGCACGGGCGTGCGGCTGTACATCCCCCAGCTGTCCCCGGCGCCGCTCGCGTTCGATTTCGGCTTCCCGATCGTGAAGGAAGACGACGACGAGAGCAGGCTGTTCACCTTCACGGTTGACCTGCCGTTCTGATCATCCAGCGCGTGCGCACGAAAAAGCCCCGCGTCGACGACGCGGGGCTTGGTGATGCAGCGGATCGGTTCAGGTGGACTGCGTTTCTGACCCGTTGGCCGCCGGCGCGGGCTCGGTGGGTTCGTCGGACGATTCCGGCTCGGGCGGTGTTTCCGAGCGTGGCTCGAAGGAGAGCTTTTCTTCTTCTCCGACGCGCGTGGCCTTGATGTGGGTCATGCCGTGCAGTTCGCCGGACAGGAGCATCTCGGACAGCGGGTCCTCGATGTAGGTGCCGATCGCCCGACGCAGCGGGCGGGCGCCGAAGTCGGGGTTGTAGCCCTTGTCGATCAGGAAGTCCTTGCCCGCCTGATCGAGTTCCATGACCAGACCTTGTTCCTGGATCCGCTCGAACACCTTGGCCGTCTCGTACTCGACGATCTGGACGAGGTCTTCCTTGGTGAGCGGGCGGAACACGATGACGTCGTCGAGGCGGTTGATGAACTCGGGGCGGAAGAACCGCTCGATCTCCTTCATCAGGACCGATTTGATCGACTCGAACTGGTTGTCGGGCGCGTGCTTGCCGAACCCGAACCCGCCGCCGCCCTTGATCAGATCGGCGCCGATGTTCGACGTCATGATGAGGATGGTGTTACGGAAGTCCACGTGGCGGCCGAACGAGTCGGTCAGCCGGCCCTCTTCCATGATCTGGAGGAGCATGTTGAACACGTCGGGGTGGGCCTTCTCGACCTCGTCGAGGAGGACGACCGCGTAGGGGCGGCGTCGGATCTGCTCGGTGAGCTGCCCGCCCTCTTCGTACCCGACGTAGCCGGGGGGGGCGCCGACCAGGCGCGACACGGTGTGCTTCTCCATGTACTCGGACATGTCCAGGTGGATGAGCGCGTCGGCGTCTCCGAACATGAACTCGGCGAGCGCCTTGCTGAGCAGCGTCTTGCCCACGCCGGACGGTCCGACGAAGATGAAGCTGCCCATCGGGCGCTTGGGGTCCTTCAGCCCGGCGCGGGCGCGCCGGATCGACTTGGAGACCGCCTTGATGGCGTCGTCCTGGCTGATGACCTTCTTGTGCAGCTCGGCTTCGAGCTGGAGCAGGCGCTGGGCCTCTTCCTTCTCGAGTTTCTGGAGCGGCACGCCGGTCATCTTGCTGACAACCTCGGCGATGACCTCCTCGTCCACCACGCCTGTGGATTCTTGCTGCTTGGAGCGCCATTCGGTCTGGATGGTCTCTTTCTTGCGCTTGAGTTGCTCGGCCTGATCGCGCAGCTCGGCCGCCTTCTCGTAGTCGGCGTTCTTGACCGCGTCGTCCTTCGAGATGGTCAGCTTCTCGATGTCGGCCTCGATGTCCGCCAGGTTCGGCGGCTTGTTCATGCTCTTGATCCGTACGCGGGCGCCCGCCTCGTCGAGCACGTCGATCGACTTGTCGGGCTGGACACGCCCGGTGATGTACCGCCCGGACAGCTCCACCGCGGCGCGGATCGCGTCGTCGGTGATCTGCACGCGGTGGTGCTCTTCGTACTTGTCGCGCACGCCCTTGAGGATCTCGATCGCTTGCTCGTTGTTGGGCGGATCGACCGGGATCGACTGGAAGCGGCGGGCCAGCGCCGCGTCTTTCTCGATGTACTTGCGGTACTCGTCGAAGGTGGTCGCGCCGACGCACTGGATCTCGCCGCGTGCCAGGGCGGGCTTGAGCACGTTGGACGCGTCGATCGCGCCCTCGGCGCCCCCGGCGCCGACCAGCGTGTGGAGTTCATCGATGAACAGGATGACATTGCCGGCGCGCCGGACCTCGTTCATCACCGCCTTGATGCGTTCCTCGAACTGGCCGCGGTACTTGGTGCCCGCGACCATCATCGCCAGGTCGAGCACGACGAGGCGTTTCTCGTGCAGGATGTCTGGGACTTCCTGCGAGACGATCCGCTGGGCGAGCCCCTCGACGATCGCGGTCTTGCCCACGCCGGCCTCACCCAGCAGCACCGGGTTGTTCTTGCTCCGCCGGCAGAGGACCTGCGTCAGGCGCTCGATCTCGTGCGCCCGCCCGATGACCGGATCCAACTGGCCGTCCTTGGCCAGTTCGGTCAGATCGCGTCCGAAGCTGTCGAGCGCGGGGGTCTTGCTCTTGCCCTTGGGCTTTCCGCCCTCGCTGGGCCCGCCAGCGGCTTCGACGCCGCCCTCCGAGTCGGTCTCCGCGCCCGCGCCGAGCAGGTTGAGGACCTCCTCGCGGACCTCTTCGAGCTTGAGACCGAGGTTCATCAGGACCTGGGCGGCCACGCCGTCGTGCTCGCGGAGCAGTCCCAGCAGCAGGTGCTCGGTCCCGACGTAGTTGTGGTTGAGGTTGCGGGCTTCCTCGATCGCGTACTCGATGACCTTCTTGGCGCGGGGCGTCTGGGGCAGCTTGCCCATGGTCACCATCTCGGGGCCGGCGCGCACCAACTTCTCGACCTCGAGGCGGACCTTGCGGAGGTCTACGTCGAGGTTCTTGAGCACGTTGGCGCCGACGCCGGAGCCTTCCTTGACGAGCCCGAGCAGGATGTGCTCGGTCCCGATGTATTCGTGGTTGAAGCGTTGGGCTTCCTGGTTGGCCAGCGCCATCACCTTGCGTGCCCGGTCTGTGAATCGCTCAAACATCGCTGTCTCCTCCGGGCGGATCCTCGCCCGAGCGGCTGGGTGCCCGTGCGCCACCCATGCCGTGTGAACGCCCGAGCCCCCCGGTCTGTTCGCTCGCCGACGCCGATCGGATCGTTGATCCGCCCGGCGCGTCGGTCCGCATCATGAGTATCGGCAGCACGGGGCGTGCCAGTTTCCCGAAGTCCAAAAGCCGCGACAATCCGGGGCGTTTTGCGATAAGTGTTTGATATAAAAGTGCTTATCAATCATTCGGGGAGCGGTGCTGCCCCGCCGAAGTGGCAGTTTCCACGCCGATCTGGCGGGCGGTGCGATCAGAGGTCCACGCCCGCCCGGATGCCGGCGACGATCTCGATCGGGATGATCGCTTCCGCCAGGTTGCCCCCGATCCGATCGCGCATCACCACTTTCAGGTGGTAGCGGCCGATGGTCAGGTTCGCCGGCAGCGTGACCTGGTTGATCAGGTAGTAGTCCCGCACACGGTTGCGGGAGACGGTCTTGTCGGTCTCCGCGGCGCGGTTCCACGTGTTGAGATCGTCGGCGACGTGATACAGCTCGAGCCGCTGGGACAACTCGACCTCGAACCGTGTCTCGCCGTCGTCGCCGACGGTCTCGTTGTGGGCGAACCCGTCGACCTCGGCGTACACGATGACTTCCTGCGGTCGCCCGGCGATGAAGCGGTTGGCGGGGAAAGTCTCGTACCGCCCGTACCCGAGCACCCGGGTGCAGAGCTCTGCCCGCGCGATCCGGAGCCCGGCGCGGGCGGCCAGATCGC
This sequence comes from Phycisphaerales bacterium UBA6054, assembly GCA_002429045.1. GTDB lineage: Bacteria > Planctomycetota > Phycisphaerae > Phycisphaerales > UBA1924 > UBA6054. Next base: position 32,093 of record DIYM01000034.1, on the reverse strand, counting down.
GCTGGATGCGCTCGAGCACGTCCGACACCCGGGCGGGATCGGCGATCCCGCCCTCGGCGCGCAGTCCGTCGAACAGCTTCCTCGCCGCGTCGAGCGACGCCGCCTCCGCGTCCGAGAGCAGCCCCTCGCCTTTGAGCGTGCGGAGTGCGTCTGGGCTGAGCGTCTCCATACCGGCGAGCGCCAGTGCCGCGGAGCCCGGAGCGCTGCCCGAGCGTGCGAGATCGTTGAGCACGCCGACCAGCTCATCGACGAGTTGCTGTTTGCGCAGCTCGGGGTCGACCGGCGCCGCCCGGGCGCTCTCGATCGGGGGGGTCTCGGGCTCGACCGGCTCGGGCTCGGATTGTTCGGTCTGGAGTGGCCCGGTTCCTGGCCCGGTTCCCACCGGATCGATCTGGACCGCGCCGCCCGCGTCCGCGAGCGAGAAGCGGGTCGATTCCTCGGGCGTGCTCGCGGGGGCGTCGGCGAGTCGGGTGGTGGATTCCCCGGAGCGTCCCTGGGGCGCCGTGTCCCAGCCATCGGTGTTGATGACGGGTGTGTCGTCGATCGCGCTCTGGGAGAGCGCCTCTTCGAGCAAGGCGGCCGACTCGGCGACACGACGGCGGGTGGCTTCGAACGAGTCCTCGGGTACGTCGAGCGTCGGCATGGGTTCGTCCTGGCTGAGGACGGTCAGGCCGGCGTTCGTGGGTCCATCGTCTTGTTGCGTGGACCGGCGCTGCCCGCACGCCGAAACCATGAGCGCGGCCGTCAGCCCGCAGAGCAGGGCGGCGTGTCTTGGGTCGATGGCGTTGGTGGTGTCCACGAGAGCCTCCTGCTCTGTTGTTGTCCTGGGCGTCCCGCCCGCGTCCCGCTCACCCGACCAGTATCGGCGGCGTCGGTTCGCGCGGTTCAGTCTCGGGCCTAAAACCGCGGGTCGGATGGCTGTTTCTTCGGTTCAGCCCGCCGCGAAACGCAGGGCGAGCGTCTCGAGCGCGATCTCGGCGTCCATGCCCGACTTGATGCCGGCGTCGACCTCGATCGCGCGGTCGAACAGCCCCCGCGCCTTCCGGACGCCCAGGCGGCGGGCGGCGTCGAGGATGGGCCCTTGGCTGGGTCCCCAGATGCCCAGATCCTTGCTGATCTGCATGGGGTTCTTGCGTTGGCCGAATCCCTCGGCCGCACCGACGAGCTTGCGGGCCAGGTCGCACATCGCGTAGCTCACGGGGACCGCGGCGTCGGACTTGCTGTTGCCCATCACCACGCGGAGTTCACGCAGCAGCGTCTCCGCGTCGCCCGCGAGCAGCAGGCTCTGGAGCGCCCACGCGTCTTCTTCCCGGGTCAGCCCGACGAGTTCGGAGACCAGCTGGGGCGTGATGGTCCCCTCCGGGCCGGCGCCGGCGGCGAGTTTGGCGAGGTCTGAATCGAGCCGTCCCAGGTCGCTGCCGGACCGCTCGACGAGCATGCCGGCGGTCTTGGGGTCGAGCCTGACGCCGTGGGTCTTGTCGGCCCGGCGGACCGCCCACTTCGCCGCCCGATCTGGTGTGATCTCGTCACACTTGATGACCAGCCCGACCTTGGCGATGAGCTTGTCGAGGTTGCCCGGGCGCCACGTCGCGGCCCGCAGCACCAGCGTGGCCTGGTCCGAGGGCGATCCGCAGTATCGCTCGAGCATCGGGCGCGTGCCCGCGTTGACGAAGAGCTCGGCGTCGTCGACGACGACCAGCTTGTGAACGGCCATCAGTCCGAACGAGCGGCATTCGTCGAGAACGTCGGCTGGGTCGCACGACTGGCCCTCGAACTTGACAAACTCGCAGTCGCCGTGCTCGGCCTTGAGGATGCGCCGGAGGTGATCGGTGTGCTCGGTCCGCAGGAACAGCTCCTTGCCGGCAAGGACCACCACGCGGTCCTCGGGCGTCGGCATCCTGGATGGTGCGGCGGGCTTGCGTGCCATCGGGAGATGGTAGGTGGGGCGTGGTAGGATCCTCGCGTGCTCTCTCTGACCGTCATCGATGGGCCTGACGCCGGGAAGCGGTTTCAGCTTCCGAAGGACCTGCCGCAGTTGCTGGGGCGTTCGTCCGAGGCGTTGCCGCTGACCGACAACACGGTCTCACGCCGTCATGCCGAGCTGACCCCGGACGGCGATACCTGGTTCATCCGCGACCTCAAGAGCCAGAACGGGACATGGATCAACGGCGTCCAGATCCGTGAGCGGATCCGGCTCGAACTCGGCGATCAGATCCGGGTGGGCGCCACGGTGCTGTTGTTCGGTTCTGGTGCGACCCCGGGCGATCCCGCGGTGCTCATCACCGCGGAGGGCGTCCAGCAGACCGAGGTCGAGGCCAAGCGTCTTGCCGACGACATGGAGACCACCGCCGAGGCGGCCGCCGATCATCTGCGCGTGATCTACCAGCTCACGGCGCTGACCGCGAGGTTGTCGAATCAGCGCGAGCTGCTCGATGCGGTGATGGAGCTGGTGTTCAACGAGTTCATCCCCGAACGCGGCGTGATCATGATGCCGGGCGAGACACCCGATGCCGATATGGTGGCCGGCGTGATCAAGTACCGCGATCCGCCCAAGGGCGAGGACGACGCCAAGATCCATGTGTCGCGGACGATCCTGCGTGCCGCGATGAATGGCGAGGGCGTGCTCAGCACGAACGCGATGACCGATCCGCGTTTCGCGATGGGCGACTCGGTGCAGCGCTATCAGATCCGCAGCGCGATCTGTTCGCCGATCACGTTCGATGAGCAGAACTTCGGGGCGATTTACATCGACTCTTCGAGCGTGAACTACGCGTTCACCGAGGAGCAACTCGCTCTGCTCAACGCCATCGGTCAGCACACTGGGCTGGCGCTGGCGAACGCGGACGAGCATCTCAAGCGGATGAACAACGAGCGTCTGGCAGCGATCGGAGAGACGGTCGCGAGCCTGTCTCACTCGATCAAGAACATCCTGCAAGGCCTTCGCGGCGGGGCTGATGTGGTCGAGATCGGGCTCAACAAGGGCGATCTCGCGATCTCGAAGAACGGATGGGGGATCCTGCGGCGTAATCTCGATCGCATCGTCGGGCTGACCATGAACATGCTGGCGTTCGGACGCAAGCTCGAACTGAACCTCGAGTTGGCCCGGATCAACACGATCATCGAGGAATGTGTGCAGCTCGTCGAGGTGCAGACCAAAGAGAAGAAGATCGCGGTGCTGGTGGACACGGACCCGGAGATGCCGCCGATCGCGGTCGATCCGAGCCTGATCCACCAGGCGGTGATGAACCTGATCGTCAATGCGGTGGAAGCGGTTGAGAACGAGACCGGCGCGGTGACCGTCCGGGTGGTCTTCAAGGAGGCGCGCCCCTTGATGGACCCCAAGCGCCCGAACGCGACCGCGCCGGCGCATGTCGAGATCAACATCGTCGACAACGGTCCGGGCATCCCGCCCGAGAAGCTCGCGTGGATCTTCGAGCCGTTCAACACGACCAAGGGCATCCGCGGCACGGGCCTCGGGCTCGCGGTGACCAAGCGGATCATCTACGAGCACCGCGGGCGCATCCGAGTGCAGAGTGCGCCGGGCCAGGGCACCACGTTCCGCGTGCTGCTCCCCGCCGATCTGGACGCGCAGATCGATCCGTCCGCGACCGCGAACGACAAGCCGGCGATGAAGTCGATGTTCCCCGGGCCTTGATAGGAATCACATCATGCGGCAGCGCGCCGTCGGACAATCGGGTGTCACCGTCTCGGAGATCGGCTTCGGCTGCTGGACCATGGGCGGGCCCAACTGGCACCAGGGCAACGCGGTCGGCTGGGCGGATGTCGACGAGGACGACGTGCTCGCCGGCATCAAGACGGGGCTCGACGCCGGGGTGACCCACTTCGACAACGCGGACGTCTACGGCAACGGGCGGGCCGAGCGGATGCTCCGCGATTGCCTCAAGAAGCTCGGCGTCGACCCGGGCGGGCTGACCATCGCGACCAAGGTCGGCTGGCACGCCGGCACCGCGCAGCACGCCTACGAGCCCCACCACATCCGGCGCCAGTGCGAGCAGTCGCTCCTGAACCTGGGCGTCGAAACGATCGACCTCTATTACCTGCACAACGATATGTGGGCCGAGGACGGGAAGCCCGGCAACCTCCCGGACGCGGCCGAGATGATGCACGCACTGAAAGATGAAGGGAAGATCCGTGTCATCGGTCAGTCCGCGTACTCCGATGCCGGTTTCGAACGGTCCGTAGAAGTTCTTCGCCCGCAGGTGTTCCAGAGCTGGGCGAGCATGCTCTTCGACAACTTCATCCGCCCCGGCTCGACGGTCCAGCGGCTGATGGGCGAGCGCGGGATCTCGTTCGTCGGGTTCTCGCCGCTCGCGCAGGGGCTGCTGCTGGACAAGTTCGACCCCGAGAACCCGCCCAGCTTCGACGCCGGCGATGTGCGGGGCGGGAGCGAGGACTTCGGGCAGGAACGGCTGCGTGCCATCAAGCCGAGGCTCGAAGAGCTCAAGGAACGCTTCGGCGGCTCGGTCGAGCAGCTCGCGTCGGCCGCGCTGCGGTTCGTGCTCGGGCACGAGCACGTCTGCTCGGCGATCCCGGGTTTCCGCAACCAACGCCAGGCGGCTTGCAACGTCCGGGCCGCGACCGATCCGCCCTTCACCCGGGAGGATCTCGGACTCTGCCGAAGGCTCTTCCGAGACGGACAGCTTCGCTCATAGACACCGTGCCGCATCCCGCTGAACCGCGAGACCCACCGCCCGCGTCGATCCGAACGATGATTCGGATGCGGCGCCCTCGTTCGTCGTCGGGTGTGCGACGTGCTGGTCTCGTTGCGCCGGGGGTTCACCGATGATCTCGCGTTCTTGCGCCGTCCGAGGGCCTGCGGCTTGCCGGCAAAAAAGGCCCGCGTTCGCGGGCCTGTTCGTGGATGGATCGCATCGGAGGGGTGTGGCGGGTGGGGATCGGCCGCCTGTTTTATACGGGACAGCAGCTGCTGCCGCGCTTGCCGCGCTGACCGGCGGCGCCGTTGGCTTTGCCTCCGTTCCCGCCGCTGCCTCCGAGGGTGCCGTTGGGCACGCCTCCGTTGCCCCCGTTCCCGCCCGACCCGTTCCCCCCGCTTCCTCCGCTGCCTCCGGGCGCCCCGCCCGAGCACCCCATGGTCATGCTGTAGACGCCGTTGGCTCCGGCGCCCCCGGCGCCGCCGGCGCCGCCGACGGCTCCCGTTCCGGGGTAGCCCGGGTCCCCTTTGACACACTGGTTGGGCGGATCGTTGTAGCTCTGGCCGTCCGCGCCGTTGTTCCCGCTCACGTCGTCGCCGTCGGTGCCGGCGGTGCTGCGGGACGACAGCCCGATCTGAGCGTACCAGTCCGCGACATGCTCGGCCTCGCCCCCGTCGCCGCCGCGACCGCCGGTGCGGAGTTCTCGGTGAGACCGTTGATGCCCACCCCGCCGCGACCGCCTTCACCCCCGACGAGCTCGACCCGCACACGATCGGTGTGGCGTATCGCCCCGAGCACGACAACGTCTCCGCCCCGGCCCCCGGCTGCACCGGGGCCCGCATCGCCGCCCTTACCCGCGATGATGCGCTCTTGGGAGACATAGGAAACCGGCGCTTGCAAGATGAGGTCGCCGCCCTTCCCGCCGTCATGAAACACAGCCGGCCCGTTCGCGCCGTCGCCGGCTCTGAGGTGCCCGTTGATCTGGATGGACGACTCGCTCACGAGGACGATGTCGTGTCCCTTCAGCCCGTCCCATCCTCCGGTGCCGATGGCGACGATGCTGCCGTCGATCTGGATCGGGCCGGCAGAGATAATCTCGAGATCTCGGTCGGCGTACAAGACCGCGCCCTCGCGGACCTTGAGCGACGAGACGTGGATGGTCCCCGAAATCAGGGCGGACTCGGAGAGGACGACATCCGGTGACGAAGGGGCGACCTCGACCCGCTCCATTCCGTGGAGCGCGGTGCCGTTCGCGAGGGGCGTGGCGGTGCCAACAAGGCTTGCCAGAGCCAGGCCGATACTCAGCGTGCGAAGACGTAACATGTGATTCTCCTGCGCCTAAAGCATGATGTTCGCTATTACAAAGCGAACATCTCGGATTCCCCGTTTTCTGCCGCCCGGGCCTCGCCGCGCTGCGGCTGTCTTATCGAGCCCGGTCCTCAAGAGAAACAGCGACGCCGCGGTCCCGGCCATCCCTGCACACACGGGATTGGGCGGCTGATTCCGGGCTTTACATGCCCAAAAAAGGGGTAGGCCCGGTCATCTCGGCGTCCTCTCTGCTCTGTCCCGCGGTGTCGGATCGGCTGGTGGTGTGTCACCCCGAACGGTCTTGTCCGGCCCGATCGGGCCGCGATCAACAGAACGCCCGTTCTTATAAATCCAGTACAATGCTGTTGACCAAAAAACGTTGTGAACGAACGCGTCGAATGAGATACAATCACAATCGTTGTACCGGTCGTATGTGGTGTTCGCAAGGTAGAAAGTGCGTAAACATCAAAAAACAATTTTGCACGTAGACATGGACGCGTTCTTTGCTTCCGTAGAGCAGCGCGACCACCCGGAACTGAGGGGCAGGCCGGTGTTGGTGGGCGGGACCGGGCCGCGCGGAGTGGTCGCGGCCGCTTCGTACGAGGCGCGGAGGTTCGGCTGCCACTCGGCGATGCCTTCGTCCGTTGCCAGGCGGTTGTGCCCGGACGCGGTGTTTGTCAAGGGGTCGTTCGAGGTCTACAAGCGCGATTCGGCGCGTGTGTTCGAGATCCTGGAGTCGTTCACGCCGCTGGTGCAGCCGGTGTCGATCGACGAGGCGTTCATGGATGTCTCGGGATCGCTCGGGCTATTCGGTGCGCCCGAGTCGATCGCGGAAACGATACGCCGGCGGGTGCATGCCGAGTTGTGTCTGACGTGCTCGGTGGGTGTTGCGCCGAACAAGTTCCTCGCCAAGCTCGCGTCCGATCTCAACAAGCCCGACGGCATGGCCGTGATCACGCGGGACACCATCAGGGAGACGCTCGATCCGCTGCCGGTGTCGAGGCTCTGGGGTGTCGGCCCGAGCGTGGAACGGTCGCTGCACCGCATGGGGGTCCGCACGATCGCCGGGCTGCATGCGTTGCCGCGGGAGGTGCTCCGGTCCAAGCTGGGAGACTTCGGAGAGCACCTGTGGCGTCTGGCCCGGGGGATCGATGATCGCCCGGTCCGCACCGATCGGGAAGCGAAGTCTATTTCCCACGAGCACACGTTCGCGCAGGATCTGGAAGACGCGGACGCCGTCCGCGCCGTGCTGGCAGACGAGTGCGAGCAGGTGGCCCGCAGGCTCCGTCGGCACGGGCGCTTCGCCAAGACGGTGACCGTGAAGATCCGTTTCGGTGATTTCGAGACCGTCACCCGGTCGCTGACGCTGGACGGCGCGACCGATCGCACCGATGCCCTCTCGGCCGCAGCCCGGTCGCTGTTCGACGCGTGGGCCGGGTCGTTCCGGCCGGTGCGTCTGATCGGTGCCGGCGTGTCTCATCTCACCGGGTCGCCCGGCGGCGACGGGCTCTTCGACGCCGATCGGGCCGAGAAGCAGCGGGCCGTGGACAGGGTGTCTGACGCGATCACGGCCAGGTTCGGGAAACGGGCCGTGCAACGCGCGAACACACTCCACACCCAGCCACGGCACGGCTCCCACGGGCCGGGATCCGACACACCCACAAGCGAGGAATCACCATGACACCCGAGTTCGTCTCCACCGGCAATCAGTGGGAGCGACGCTTCGGCTATGCGCGGATCGCGCGGGCGGGCGATCTGGTTCTCGTCGGTGGCACGGTCGCGATCGATCCCGACGGATCGCCCCACGCGCCGGGCGACGCGGGGGCTCAGGCGACGAGGTGCTTCGAGATCATCGAGCGTGCGCTCGGACAGTGCGGGCTTTCGAGGACGAACGTGCTGCGATCCCGCGTCTTCGTGACCGACATGGCGCAGGCCGAGCGTGTCGGCGAGGCGCACAAACGGTTCTTCGATGGGCACACACCGGGTCACACCCCGGCGCTGACCCAGGTAGGCGTGTCCGCCTTGATAGCGCCGGAGTTCGTTGTCGAGATCGAGTGCGACGCCCACGCGTGATGAGGCCGCCCGGATGCTTCGGCGGCCCGGGCGGCCTCATCTGATTCGGATGGCACGGTTCATCCGTGGTAGAAGCGCTCGCTGACGATCTTGCCGTTCTCCCAGCGCTGGACGACCGCCTGCTCGTAGGTCACGGGCTGGCCGTCGGTGTTCGTGAAGTGAAACGAGTATTCGAGGAACGAGACGTTCTCGTCCGCGTTCACCGCGATCGCGTGCCACTTCGTCCAGTGCCACTCTTTGACGATCGAGAGGAACTGTCTCTCTCGTTCGATGTTGGCGGCGAGCCCGACAGTGGGCGGCTCGTTGTTCTCGCGCATCTCGACGTTGTCGGCGTAGAACTCATCCATCGCTTCGAGGATCTTGCCGTTGTTGATGAAGTCGATCAGTCCGTTGACGCGGGTCTGGATATCGGCGGTTGTGGTGCTCATGGTCTGCTCCTTGTGGTGGTTGCTTTCCGTTCGATTGGCCTGCTTGCTCGGATGTGGCTTCAATCGAGATCGAACACAATGATCTCACTGTCTTCATCGAAAACGAGTTCGAGCGTGGTCTCATCGGACGCCGCGGCCCCGTCGCCGGGACCGATCTGCGAGCCATTCACGCGGAGCGAGCCGCGGACGACCTGGATCCATGCATGGCGGTCCGGGCCGAGCGCGATGGTCTGTTCGGTCTTTGCGTCGAACACACCCGCGAATACCCGGGCATCCCGATTGATGACCAATGAACCGTCCGCTCCGTCGGGCGATGCGATCTGGTGCAGTCTTCCGGTCTCGGTCAGCACCGGGAACCTGCGGGACGCGTGCGCGGGTTCGAGCCCCGCCTCGCGCGGCTCGATCCAGATCTGCAGCATGTGCACCGGATCGCTGTGGGGATTGGTTTCCGAGTGGCGGATGCCGCGTCCGGCGGTCATCGCCTGGACCGTCCCGTGCCCGATGTCTTCGGTGTGACCGAGCGAATCGCCGTGCCGGATCTGGCCGGAGATCGGGTAGGTGATGATCTCCATGTCGCGGTGGGGGTGCTCGCTGAACCCGGTCCGCGGGGCGACAACATCCTCGTTGATGACCCGCAGGGCGCGGAACCCCGTGTGCTCGGGGTCGTGATAGCGCCCGAAGCTGAAGCTGTGCTTGGCGTTCAGCCAGCCGTGGTCCGCGTGCCCGCGGTCTGATGACTTCCTGATGGTGATCATGGTGAGTTCCTTCCGAGAGAGAAGTGTTTGTGCTGGATGGTCAAGCGGTTGCCAGCGGGGCACGGGTTCCGGCCTGCCGACGCAGCCGTTCGGCGACCGCTGCCCACAAAGGCCGATCGAGCGACCAGCGACCCGCACCTGTTCCCGCCAATGCCAGTGCGAAGATGGCGAGTGCCAGCGGGTACTCCATGCCGCCGTTGCGTGCGTCGAACGCGCCCCAGTGGGCCGAGAACGCGGCGACGAGCATCGTGAACCCGTACGCCGATGCGCTGAATCGCGTGGCGAGCCCGACGATCAGCGCCAGCCCGCCGAACGTCTCGGCCGCGCCCGCCGCGTACACGCTCGGCGTCGGGAGCGGGATGCCGAGTTGCTCGAACGCGGCGGCGGTGCCCTCGATGCCCCCGCCCCCGAACCAGCCGAACAGCTTCTGGGTCCCGTGGAAGATCCCGATCACGCCCAGCATGCCGCGGGCGGCTAGCAGCCCGGCGTCGGTCCCCGCGCTGCGAGCTTGTTCGAGTCGGTTCGTGCGTTCCTCTATGCCGTGTGTCATCCGGTGCCTCCGATGCCGCTGATGGCAACTATTTGTTTCAACAAATATACACCCGGCAGGCGAACCCTATTCGCGGGCGCTGGAAAATTTGTGACACCAAACAATCGGTTGTGGTCGCGGGCTTCCGGGTTCCAGAGTGGGCTGGATGCCCTTCGGGGTCGTTCAGGCCCCCGAGGCCCACCGGGCGGTCGCCCGGGCGACCCGCTCGCCGAATCGGCGTGCGGTCTCATGGTCTTCGGGCGGGGGTGTTTCCGACGGGGGCGCGTTGCCCGCTTGGGCCATCATGCCCAGGTATGAGCCCATGCGGTTGATTTCTCCGGCGCCCATGATGCCCTGGCTGACCCAGACCATCGAGTGCTGGGCGGCGAAGACGCTCATCGCGACCAGGGTGTTGAGCTTGTCGCCCGAGAGTCCCCCGGCGACGGTGAAGCCCGCCGCGAGTTTGTCGCGCCACCGCTGCTCGCCCCAGATGTTGCCGCTGCAATCCATGAAGCGTTTGAACCCGGCGGACACGGTTCCCATGTAGGTCGGGCAGCCGAACACCAAGGCGTCGGCCCGGTGCAGCGCATCCCACTCGGGCCCGAGCGTCCCGTCCGAGCCGGGCCCTTTCAGATCGTCCGCGTTGATCAGCGCGGCGTCTGTCGTCTCGACACGACGCACGCCCTCGACCACGCTCTTGGCGATGGCTTCGGTGTGCCCGAACCCGCTCTGGTAGACAATCACGACGCTCGGCATGGTGCGTTCCTGGTTCGCGGACGGCGCTCGGTAGACCCACGCTCAGCGGCGGGTCCTTTCATCGGGATCTTCGACGCGTTCGCGGGCCTTTTCCAGCAGCCGGTTCAGGGTGTCGAGTTCGGCGTCGCTCATGTGCCCGAGTGTGTCCTGATGGAGCCCGTTGACCGGCGCGTCGAGTTGATCGAGCAGTTCGAGCCCGGCTTGGGTTATCCTGACGAAGACCACACGCCGGTCGTGGTCGCACGCGCACCGCTCGGCCAGCCCCATGCCGACCAGGCGGTCCACGATCCGAGTCACGTCGGGGACCCGGACGACCATTTCGCAGCCGATTTTGGATGCACGGACGCCCTGTCCGTCCCCGGTGTGGTGGTGGCCACGCAGGATGCGCAGCGTGTTGTAGCTGGCGTCGGTGAGACGGTGCTGTTTGAAGAGCGCATGGAACGGACCGGCGAGTTTGCTCGCCGTTCGCAGCATGTTCAGGTGCGCCGCTTGGGCCTCGGACTCGAAAGGCTGCTTCTTACCGACCTGGTCTTTGAGCGTTCGATCGCCCATGCAACTCCCCCAACCACAGTTCCTACCGATGGTAGCCGTACGGATTCCCGGGAGGACCGGGTTGGGCCTGTTCCAGGGAACTGGCCCGCATGCCCTGTCCTGCGGCATCACGACGACGCGGGCGGATGTGCTAGTCTGCGGTTTGTGGTCCCTTGGATATCGGATTTTGAAAGGTACGCCCGTGCGCATCAACCCTGCCGTTCTTTGCGTTCCGTTCTTGGTCTCGGTGGTGTTTGCGGGTGCGGACGGGGCTCCGAGCCGGTCCGTGCTGCACATCGGCACGCTGCACGCGGTGCCTGGCGAGCGCCCGATCGCACCGGCGACGGTGGTGGTCGCGGGCGGTTCGATCGAGCGTGTCGAGCGCGGTTTCCGCGAGCCGGAGGAGTTGTTCGGCGAGGGGGTCGAGTCGGTCGTGATCGATCTGAGAGACCGGTTTGTGGTGCCCGGGCTGATGGACTGTCACACGCATCTCACCGGGCAGTCGGTCCCGGTGGGCGAGCGGGTGCGTCGCGCGATGCAGGAGACCGAGGCGTACGCCGCGATCGACGGGGTGGTGTACGCCGAGCGCACGCTGATGGCCGGGTTCACGACCGTTCGGAACGTCGGTTCGCAGGGGTCGGTGGGGCTGGCGCTGCGCGACCGGATCAACTCCGGGATGATCCCCGGGCCGCGGATGTACGTCGCGGGCCCGGCGGTCACGGTCACGGGCGGGCACGGCGACCGGACGAACTCGTTCTCGCCCGTGCTGCGTCCCGAGCAGGGCCCCGAGGCCGGCCCGTCGGACGGGCCGCACGAGGTGCGTCGTGCGGTGCGTGCCCGGGTGCGTGAGGGCGTGGATCTGATCAAGATCACGGCGACGGGGGGTGTTTTGTCGATGACGGCCGCCGGGGTGGACCAGCAGTTCTTCGACGACGAACTCGCAGCGATCGTTCAGGCGGCCCGGATGATGGGGCGCAAGGTCGCGGCCCACGCCCACGGCGCCAACGGCATCAACGCGGCGCTCCGGGCGGGCGTCGATTCGATCGAGCACGGGACGTATCTCGACGACGAATCGATCCGCCTGTTCAACGAGACCGGAGCGTACCTGGTGCCGACCATCCACGCCGGCAAGTACGTCGAGGCCAAGGCGAGGGAAGACGGGTACTACCCGATGGCGATCCGGTCGAAGGCGGCCGCGGTGGGCCCGGTGATCCAGGGCGCGTTCGGGCGGGCCTACGCGGGCGGGGTGAGGATCGCGTTCGGGACCGACGTGGGCGTGGGCGACCACGGCACCAACGCGCTCGAGTTCGTCTACATGCACGAGGCCGGGATGACGCCCGAGGACTGTCTGATCAGCGCGACTGTTCACGCGGCTGATCTGATCGGCGTGTCGGACACGCTGGGGACGATCGAGGTCGGCAAGCTGGCCGATCTGGTCGCGCTGGACGGGGATCCGATGGAGGACCTGACCGCGTACCAGCGGGTGGTCTTCGTGATGAAGGGTGGCGTGGTGTTCAGGGACGAGTGATGCTGGTTCGCGATGCGGCGGCGCCTCTGGCTTCGTTTCGCCCGGTTGTCCGCCCGCGTGCGGGTGTGAGGCTCAGGCCGCTCCGGGGTGCCGCGCCCGAGGCTCGGCGCGTGCGAGCATCCGTCGGACCGTGCTGATCAGCGATGCGCGGTTGATGGGCTTGGGCTCGTACTCGTCGCAGCCGACGTCGAGGCACCGCTGGCGGTCGCCCGACATGGCGTGGGCGGTCAGCGCGAGGATCGGGATGGTGCTGCCCATCTCGCGGAGGCAGGCGGTGGCGGTGTAGCCGTCCATCACGGGCATCTGCATGTCGGTGATGAACAGATCGTAGTCGGCGGCGGGGTTCTGGAGGCGGTCCAACGCTTCCCGACCGTTCTTCACGACGTCCACCTCGAGACCGGCGTTGGTCAGGAAGAACGCGATGAGGCGCTGGTTGTCCGTGCCGTCTTCGGCCAGCAGCACACGCCCGGTCAGCGGTTCGGTCTCGGATTCCGGGGCGATCTCGGTCGCGTGCCGGTCGATCGCTTGGCCCTGCTCGGCGTTGTCGGCCGGCGGCGCGTGGACGGCCAGTGTGAAGCACGACCCCTCGCCGCTCTGCGAGACGAGAGAGATCCTGCCGTCGAGCATCCCCGCGAGTTTGCGGCTGATGGCAAGCCCCAGGCCCGTGCCGGTGTGCTCCCGGGACGCGGAGTTGTCGGCCTGCTCGAACGGCTCGAAGATCCGGTCGATGTGGTCCTGCTCGATGCCGATCCCGGTGTCGAGGACCGAGACAGAGAGCTCGTTGTCGGAGTACGAGACATCGACCGTGACCGATCCTTGTTCGGTGTACTTGACGGCGTTGCCCACGAGGTTGATCAGGATCTGCCGCAGCCGGACAGGATCCGTGCGGACATGGCTCGGGATATCGTCGGCTGTTGTTGTCTCCAGCGAGAGCCCGCGTTCTTTCGCGGCGAGACGGAAACCCGCGACCGCGTCGTGCACGAGCGGAACGATCTCCACGCTCTGGTGTGTGATCGCGAAACGGCCCGACTCGATCTTGCTCAGATCGAGGACGTCGTTGATGATCAAAAGAAGGTGATCGCTCGCACGGCGTATGGCGTTGACCGACTCTTGGTGCGTGCAGGACGACGTCTCCTCGCTGAGGATGTCGGCGTAGCCCATGATCGCGGTCATGGGCGTGCGGATCTCGTGGCTCATGTTGGCCAGGAACTCGCTCTTGGCGAGATTGGCGCGTTCTGCGTTCCTGGCCATTGCGCGCTGGCTGTGCTCGCTGCGTCGCAGGGAATCGGTCATCTCGCGGGCCAGCCGGATCGCTTTGGTCCTGGTCCGCATCACGACCGCGCTCACGAGCGTGACCAACGCGGTGATGATCGTTCCCGACGCGAAGACGGTGTTGGCGGTCGTCAGGTCGGGCTGGAGGCATCCGTCGTTGCCCGTGCACCAACGCAGGGTCAGCTCGTTCCCGTAGGGAGTGAGCGTCAACTCGTTGGGCGTGCGCTCGCTGCTCCGATCGGGCGGGCTGCCCCGATCGGCACTGATGCGCCGGTACCATCTGGTCGGCGCCGCTCCGGCGCGGTTTCCTGTGATCTCGATATCCAGGTCCTCCCAGCGTCCGTCGAGAACCCGGTCGAACACGGATTCGACGTTGATCGCGAGCGCGGCCCAGCCGACCTGCTCGCCCCGGAGCGCCTCTCCGCCTTCGGCTTCATCGATCGCGAAGATCGGGGTGCACATGATCGTGCCCACGGAGTCCCGGAACGCGGATTGGTGCAGCCTGATCGCGTTGGAGAGCTGGGGCCGGTCGAGCATCAGCGATTCGTCGTAGATCGCCCGGTTAGCCGAGTGCGACGCGAGGTCCAGGCCCCACACCTCCCGGTTCCGCTCGGCGGGCTCGTGGTACGTGATCACGTAGCTGGGCCCGTTGTGCCCGCGGAGGTCGTGATGCTCGGGTTGGAAGATCTTGAAGTCCGTCACCCCGCTCTCTTGCTGGGCCCGCTCGAAGGCGTCGATGTCTTCGGGCTCGACAAGCGCCACGAACGCGAGGCCGACGATGTCTGGATGCTCCATCTGCTTCCCGATCGAACGGGCGAACCACGCCCACTCCATGCGGGAGACGCGCTTGCTCGCTTCGTGGAAACGGCGTGCCAGATCGAGGAGTTGCCCGTAATCGTCGAACTCCGCGTTGATCTCGGCCGCGATCTCCTCGCCGATCGTGGCGAGCTGCTGTTCGGACTGCGCGTGGGCGTCGCGAACCAGCGAGGTGTACGCGACCAGAACCCCGGACAGGCACATCAGGCAGACCGCTGCAACCGGGAGAAACGGCCACGCGGCAAACCGGATCGCGCTGTGGAGGCGCAACCATGATGTTGAGTGGCCGTAGGGCATACACCCCCGGTATCGACCGGCACAGAGCCGGTCTGAGGGATTCGTTCAGGATTCTATTGAAATCCGAAAACCCATCGGCCCGTCACCGGACAGACCCGAAGAACCGGCAGACCAAGACCAGCAGGCCCGGGGCTCCGAGTACCCGCGTTGGGCAAGGCCTGAGCCAGATGAGCCGGCAGTGAGTTCCGACGACGGGCGGGCTCATCCGGTCACCGCGGGTTCGAGCCCCATGGCGCGGGCCATGGCGCGTCCCATATCCGCGGGGCTCATCGCGACGGTCGCGCCGGCGTCCTTGAGGGCGTCGATCTTCGATTCGGCGGTGCCGGTCGGTTTGCCTCCGGCGCCCGAGGAGATGATCGCTCCGGCGTGCCCCATCCGCTTGCCGGGGGGGGCGGTGCGACCGGCGATGAACCCGGCGACGGGCTTGGTGACATGGTCCTTGATGTACTCGGCCGCGGCTTCTTCGTCCTCGCCTCCGATCTCGCCGATCATCAGGATGCCGTCGGTATCGGGGTCTTCCTGGAACAGGCGGAGGCAATCGATATGGTTGAGCCCGCGGACGGGGTCGCCTCCGATGCCGACGCAGGTGCTCTGGCCGAGCCCGAGTTCGCTCGTCTGCCAGACGGCTTCGTAGGTCAGGGTGCCGGATCGGCTGACGATACCGACCGATTTGCCGGTGCTCGCTTCGGAGACGTGCGTGTGGATGTAGCCTGGCATGATGCCGATCTTGCAGCCCGCGTTGGTGTACTTGGATGCCGCCGTGCCCTCCCCGGTCTTGGGCCCGGGCGTGATGATGCCGGGGCAGTTGGGCCCGATGAGCGTGAACAGCTCGCGGGCGTGCTGCGAGTCGGCACCGCGTGCGGCGGCGTTGCGGTCGTCCATCGCCTTGCGCACCATGATCATGTCGTTGACCGGGACACCCTCGGTGATGCAGCAGATCAGGCGGATGCCCGCGTCCATCGCTTCGAGCACCGCGTCGGCGCAGAACGCGGGGGGGACGAAGATCATGGTCGCGTCGGCCCCGGTCGCGTTCACGGCCTGCGCGACCGTGTCGAAGATCGGGAGCCCGTTGGCGTCGGACTGACCGCCCTTGCCCGGGGTGACGCCCCCGACCATCCGCGTGCCGTACTCGTAGCAGCCCTTGGTGTGGACGGCTCCGAAGCTGCCGGTGATGCCCTGGCAGATGACTTTGGTGTCCTGGTCGACGAGGATGGCCATGAAGATCCCTTTCTGTCTACGAGTTCCCAAGCAAGTGTAGCCCGGTGAGCCGGGATTTCGCCTGACACGATTGTGTGGGAGTGTCGGGATCAGGGGGTGCACGGACCCTCCGAAAACCGTTCTTCTTTGCATGTACTCCGTTAGCCGTAGCGGACAATGGTGTGTCAAATCGATGAACAATTTATAATTTTTGTTCATGCTGTAAAATGTACTCTGTTCAGTGCTTGGTGCTTCAGTGGCAATACCTTTTGAGTCGAACCACCCATACACAAACTACTTCCAAGGAGATAGAACTGTGCATTTCCGTGATAGTGTTCGTGCGAAGCTGATCAGCGTCGTAATGATAGTTGCGATGGTCGCGGCGCTGCTCGGTGGCCTGGGCCTTACCAAAATGGATTCGATCAACGATCGTCTCAAGAAGATCGTGGATCAGACATCGGAAGGGCAGGTCCTTGCGACCAACATCCGAGTGGAGCTCATGGGGTTGCACAGGGCCGAGAAGAACCTGCTCCTCGCCGACACACCCGCTGAGTTTGAGGAGTTCGCCGGAAACATCAAGGAGCGGAAGGCCGCGATCGACGAGTTGGCGGCGAAGCTCAATCCGCTATGCACCGAGAAAGAACTGCTCCTGCTGAGCAGTTTTAGAGACGCCTTTGTAGAGTTCAAAGAAGTATCGAAGGAGGTCACAGAACTGGCTCGGCTTGCGACAGATCGTCGTGCAGCCGAACTGAGTGCGGGTCATGGGCGAGACCTCTTTGATCAGGCCATAGCCTTGATCGAGAACATGAACAATACGAACGAGAAGCGTGCGCTCGACATGCTTTCGAGCATCTCAGGTTCGTCTGAGTCCGATGAACAGAGCTTGGTCATCGAGGCGGTTCATGCCAACGATGTCGCGAGGATCACAGCAGACATTGTGTCCGATCTGGTCAGACTGCAGCGCGCCGAGAAGAACGCGATTCTGGCCGATGAACCGCATGAGATGGCGCTGTACAAAGAATCGAGTCAGACGATACGGACCGAGATCAGAGACGGCTACGAGACACTTCGCGATATGCTCGATGGGGATGATGTTGCAAAGCTCGAGGAGTTCTCTGAAGCGTTCGATCGTTGGCTTGTCGTGAACACCGAAGTGTTGGAACTGTCTGAGAAGTCGACCAACAGCCGGGCCGCGAACCTGTCCGCGGGGAGCGGCCGGGATGTCTTTGAGATGGCTGCTTCGAGGATGGAAGAGTTGGCGTTGTCGAAAGACAAAGCCATGATCGATGACAAAGAAGAAGCGGGAGCGGCTTTCGCGCAGGCGAGGTCGAGCATCATCGTAACCGGAGTGATCGGTGTTCTCTTTGCGGTTGTTCTCGCGGTGGTCATGGTGAGCAAGCTGGTGCAGACACTGTCCGCGGTGGTTGCCAAGATGCTCCAGATCGCGGACGGCGACCTGGCCGGCGACCCGGTGCCAGTGAAATCCCGGGACGAAATCGGCAAGCTCGCCGAAGCGAGCAATCAGATGCAAGACAACCTCTCCGGTATGATCGAGCAGATAGCGGGCACTTCGGATCAGGTGGCTGCGGCTTCAACACAGTTGGCCGCGTCCTCCCAACAGATGGTGCTGGCGAACGAGCGTCAGCAGAGCCAGTTGAGCCAGAGCGCCTCGGCGATCGAGCAGATGAGCGCGAGCATCAAGGGTGTTTCATGCACCACCAATGAGGTTTCTTCACAATCGAAGAGCGCTGGTGAGGACGCCGCCGCGGGGGGTCAGATCGTCAACGACACGGTGGAGGAAATCAAGCTGATCGCCGATCAGGTCCGATCGACTTCGACTGCGGTCGGACAGCTTTCGGGCAGTGCCGTCAAGATCGGAGACATTCTGACAGTGATCAACGAGATTGCTGAGCAGACGAACTTGCTTGCTCTGAATGCCGCGATTGAAGCAGCCAGGGCTGGCGAGCATGGCCGTGGGTTCGCTGTCGTCGCCGATGAAGTTCGCAAACTTGCCGAGCGAACTCAGCATGCTACGAAAGAGGTGTCCGATTCGGTGGCAGAGATCCAGCAGTCGACCGATGAAGCGACTCAGTTCATGGAGATAAGCCAATCTCGTGTGGCCAACGGGGTTGACCTGGCAAACGAAGCAGGAAGTTCACTGGAGCGAATCGTCGATGGTGCCAGTCAGGTCTCTAAGAGCTTCGACGCGATCGCGGCTGCGGTCGGTGAACAGTCCGCCGCCTCATCTGAGATCGCGTCGACAATCGAGTCTGTTTCGGATTTTGCCAACGAAGCAACGGAGGGTGCGCGTCAGGCCTCTGACGCGGCGATGCAACTCTCGGAGAATGCCGAACAACTCCGCAGCATTGTGTCGCGATTCAGTGTGTAGGCGTGAGGGAGCCCCGTTCCATCTACACTTGCTAGATGTACTAGTGTTGCAGATGATCCAAAGACTCTTTCAGACCCGTGCCGTACGCTCAGGAATCGTCTGTTCTCTCTGGGTCGTCGCGTTCGGATCGTGTGGGTCGAAAGAGATCCGAGAGGTTGCGCGATCGGATTCGCAATGGACTGGCGTAGCGTGGTCTTCGAACGGGCGCATGTTCGTCAACTACCCGCGTTGGTACCCGGATCGCTACCAGATCGCGGTTGCCGAGGTGCTGTGGGAGAAGACCGGCACCAACGTCCCGCTGCCCGTCGAGATCGTGCCCTACCCGGATGCGCCGACCAACGCGTGGGCGCCCGACGACGCCACGGCGCCCTTGTGGCGGGAGCGGTTCGTCGCGGTGCAGTCGGTCCATATCGATCGGCAGGACCGGATGTGGGTGCTGGACACGGGCAGCGTCAGCCGGGCGGAGGGCCGGCGGGCGGTGGTGTACGAGATCGATCTGAACGCCGACGCGATCCGGCGCGTGCTGCCCGTCCCGTTCGATGTCGCTCCGGAGGGCAGCTACCTCAACGACATCCGCGTCTCGCCCGACGGCGGATACGCGTTCATCTCCGAGTCCGGGCTGGGCGCGATCATCGTGCTCGACGTGAACCGCGGGACGATGCGTCGCGTGCTGGGCGATCACCCGAGCACCAAAGGCTCGGCCGAACGCACGCCCGTTGTCGACGGGCGCCCATGGCTGCTGCGCGAGAGCGGCGAGCCGCTGGTCGTTCACTGCGACGGCATCGCGGTCTCGCCGGACGGCAGGTGGGTGTACTACCAGGCGATCAGCGCCGACCGGTTGTACCGCGTGCCGGTCGCGTCGCTGGTGGACGAGCGGATCAGCGCGAAGTGGTTGGCCGGCGCGGTCGAGGACCTGGGCGAGTCGGTCGTCACCGACGGCATGATCTTCGACGACGCGGGCAACCTGTACTTCTCGGCGCTCGAGGAAGACGCGATCGTCTACCGCACGCCAGCGGGCGCGTTCGAGACGCTGGTGCAGGACCCCGTCATCAGTTGGCCCGACAGCTTCGCGATCGACCGGGAGAACCGGCTCCTGGTGTTCACGACCGCGCAGATCCAACGCACGCCGAACTTCAACGAGGAAGGATCCTGGCCGACCGAGCCGTTCCGGGTCCTCACGCACCCGCTGGCGCCTTGGGCGCCGGACGGGGAGTGATCAGCGCCGCCGGCGCCCGGCAACGAGCCCGCCGAGCGAGAGCAGCGCCGCCGCGCCCGGCGTGGGCACGACCGTGATCGAGCCGAAGAGTTCGATCCCGCCGTACGAGACGGGGAAACCCTGGTCAGGATTGAGGTTCAGGTCGGCGTTCATGTCGAAGATCACCGCCCGCGGCGAGTCGATCGTCGTGCGGATCGAGAACTCCTGCACGCCGGCGGGCTCGCCGTCGTTGTACTGCAGTTCGATGGGCCCCTGCCCCGCGATGCCGGACACGCGGACGCTCGCGCTGACCCCGTCGCCGATGAGCGGGCCGGTGCTCTCAAGGCGGATGACGATGTCGACGAGGGTGGGGGCGTCGAAGGACACAAAGAAGTTGGCCCGCCCGTTGTAGTTTCCGCCGAACTGGTCTCCTTGGGCGACGGAACCCGATCCGCTCACGAACTGCGAGTATGAGAAGAACTGATCGGAAGCCTCGAACGCGGCGTCGGACGAGATCCGCCCGGCGGTGGGCCCGAGGTCGACCTCGACCTCGGAAAGGTCGGACCAGAAGAGCCCGCCGGGGAGGGCATCGCCATCCGTGTTGAGGCTGAGCCGCGCGTCGCCGGAGTCGTCGGCGTCGATGCTGTTGCGGAACCCGCCGACGTCGAACTGGAGGTCGGCCGAGCCGCTGATCCGAGAGATTCCGGGGATCCCGCCGGCCGCGGGCATCGCGGCGAGACCGGCGGCGAGCATCGGCACGGTGAGACAGAACGTGTTGTGCATGACCAACTCCTGTTGCGGGCCGGGTCCCCTCGGCCCCGCATCAGAAACATGCCCGATATCCGGCGGATCGCCAACCGATCCGGGGGATAAACCGGATCTGAACACCCTCGCGGAGTTCGTCTCGTGTTTGGGAGAACGCGGTTCTATCATCCCGCCCCTCAAGGAGATAGATATGCGTGCGATCGTCACCGGCCAGGTCGGCATGGACAAGAAGCCCTACCTCAACGGCGTCGCCCGGTTCGCGGGCGAGCAGGGGGAGAGCGTCCCGCTGTTCAACGTCGGCGACATGATGTACGAAGAGGCGAGGGACATCCGCGGCGGGCGCATCCTGGACCTGCCCCTCTCGCGCCTGACCTCGCTGCGTCGGGCGGCGTTCAAGGACATCATCGCCGAGTCGCGCGATATGGAATCGATGATGGTCAACACCCACGCGACGTTCCGCTGGCGTCACGGGCTGTTCAGCGCGTTCGACTGGGACCAGATCACCAAGCTCGCCCCGGACCTGTTCATCTGCCTGGTCGACAACATCGAGGTCGTCCACCAGCGCTTGCACGAAGAGCACGATATCGACGCGACGCTGAAAGACTGCATGGTGTGGCGTGAGGAGGAGATCCTGGCGACCGAGTTGATGAGCCAGGCGATCCCGGGAAGCAAGTTCTACATCGTCAGCCGGGGCCGATTCGCGAGCACGGAGCGGACGATGTTCCGCCTGCTGTGCCGCCCGGAGATGAAGAGGGTGTACCCGAGTTTCCCGATGTCGCACGTCGTGGACATGCCGGAGGTGATGGCGGAGATCGACGCGTTCCGCAACGAGCTGGCCGAGCACTTTGTCACCTTCGACCCGGGCGACGTGGACGAGAAGCTGCTGCTGGACCGCGCGATCGAGGCGACCCGCGACGGCAAGGACTTCTTCGACCACAAGCCGATCCAGCTCGGAGGGCTCGACAAGGGCGCCGAGCCGATCCGCATGCGCACCCGCGAGGTGCTCGACATCGCCGGGGATATCGACGGGCAGATCTACATGCGCGACTTCAAGCTCATCGACCAGGCCGACATGATCGTCAGCTACGTCCCCGAGTTGATCTCCGAGGGCGGCAAGATCATCCCGGGCCTCTCCTCGGGCGTCGAACGCGAGCTCCAGCACGCGTGGGAGCACGCCAAGGAGGTCTACGTCGTCTGGAAGCCGAGCAAGAACCCCTCGCCGTTCATCACCGAGACCGCGACCAAGGTGTTCACGTCCACGGAAGAGGCGCTCGGGTACTTCGAGGAGCAGGGCATGTTCGGCGAGAAGAACCTGTTCGGGCACTAAAAAACCCGGCACGGGCCGGGTCGGGTCGGACGGTCACGGCTGCCCGCGATCAGGGGCAGCCCTCGCTGAATGCCGCGTTGAACGCGCTGATGTCGAAGAAGTTGATCAGCCCGTCGCAGTTGATGTCGGCGCGGAGCCCGCCCGAGGTGAAAGCGCTCGTGAACGCGGTCGAGTCGGCCTGATCGACCGTCCCGTCCTGATCGAAGTCGGCGGTGCAGGCGCCCCGCGACATGACCAGCGCGAACTTCGCATCGATCGGTCCCGAGCTGACCGGCGGGGTGCTGTCCACCGGGTCCGTCGAGCACCCGGTCCAGACGGGCATGTTCCCGTCGACGGGGACGGCGGCCGCGGTGACACGCACCCTGTACAGACCCGGCTGGAGATCCGCGCCAGGGATGAACACGTTCTCGACGTTGTTGATCTTGTCGGAGAACCCGCCCGGCTGCGACCAGATGCCGTGCGGCGGCGTGGTCGGGCTGTCCGAAAACCCATCCTCGACCAACCCGAAGTTCCCGTGGTAGACGGTCGTCCCGTCCGGGGCGGTGACACGCAGGTCGAGGTCGTTGACCAGCGGCTGCCCCCCGATGATCGACGGCGGCGGGTCGGTCCACACCAGCGTGATCCGCAGGTCCTCGTCGGTCTCGATCACCTCGAAGCAGCGGTCCAGGAACTCGCCCTGCTCGAGAACGCGGTCCTCCGGGATGACACGGATCACGGGCGGCCAGTCGGTCAGCGAGCTGATGCACTGCGTCACGGGCAGGCCGGCGTCCTGATTCCACACCGCCCGCCGGTACAGGTTCTTCAGGTCGGGACGCCCCCAGCCCTGGACATCGCGGGTGATCGAGCTGTTCGCCGCGCTCCCGTTGACCCAGTCGTATGGCGCCGCCGAGTTGATCAGCATCCCCTTGACCACCGCGGGCCCGGGGCGGTTGGCGAACACGTCGGTGTCGGCAACGCCCGTCGTTGACGCGAGCGTCTTGCGGAAGATGTTCTCGCCGGACGAGGATCCGAGCGGGAACTGGCGCCCCCACATCTCGAACACGATGCCCGCGGCTCCCGCGACGACGGGCGTCGAAAAACTCGTACCGTTTTGCGTTATCGAGCCATTCGTCGAAGCTGTGAGTATGTCGTCCGACGCCGACACGAGGTCCGGCTTGATACGCCCGTAGAGCGGATTGTTCGGGTCCCCCGGGTCCCTGTCCTCGAGGTCGACCGGGCCGCGACTCGGACCGAACCCGGCCGTAGAACTCGGATAGGTTCTGTACGCATGCACGTCGGGATCCGTTGAACCGAAGTGGATGATCCCCCCGACACTCAGCACGTTCTTGCCGGTCGCCTGCTGGCCGATCGCATCTGTAAAGACATTCCCGGTCGAATGTGCGATCAAAAAGTCG
This sequence comes from Phycisphaerales bacterium UBA6054, assembly GCA_002429045.1. GTDB lineage: Bacteria > Planctomycetota > Phycisphaerae > Phycisphaerales > UBA1924 > UBA6054. The sequence continues at coordinate 8,860 of DIYM01000034.1, read as the reverse complement.
TAATAGAAACAAACCGAATCGGCTTCCTGCCCTCTCGCGGCATACGAGTTCGAGGGGGTATCCGTGTTGAAGCTCGCCGATTGAAAGACCGCCCGATACTCCGCGTCCGGGCTGGAACTGACATCCAGAACACACCCGGGGACCAATGCCGGGTCTGGGGCGAGTTGCACGAGCGGTCTGACCATGCAGTCGAGCCCGACATCATCGCGTTCATTCGTGGTGTTGAAGATCGCGTGCCCCTTCGGGAGTACTCCTTCGACACCCGGAACGGCAGTCGGATCGTCCGAGCTGAAGAGCACACCGAACACATACAATCCATGACGACTGTTAGAGGTGCCCGGGCAGGATCTAGCGTTCGATCGGATGGTAAGCCGTCCCTGAGAAGCCGCCTGATCGACCGGGGTCGGAGACGGAGTTCCAACGAACAAGTTAAGGTCGAAGATCTCACCGCGCACGCCGGTGCCCTCGAATCCGCCGGCGGCGGCGACGCTCGTGGACCCGATGATCTCTCGCGAGGTCACCGAATCCAGGCGGGGCGGTTCGTGCAGCGCGATGTGCATGCACGCGTCCGTCTTGGCGATCCCGATGAGCGTCGGCGAATCAACCGTCGCGATGAACCCTTTGGACGTAGCCCTGATGCTCCGAGCGTCGACGGCGGACGCTTTCAGCAACGAATCGACCATCTCTCTTGATCCGGGAAGCTCCGAGTTGCAATAGACATGCACCCGCACACCGCCCCGCGGCACCTCCTCGGGAATCCCCGGATCGATCTTCAGATCCGGATACAGCGGGAGGACGCACCGGACAACATCCAGCCCACGCAACCCAGCGATAACCCCCGGGCTGGCTTGCACCACGTACGCCTGATCCGGAAGGTACCCGCTGTACACCGAAGCGCCCATGCTCTCGATGTACGAGATCAGATCCGGGCGCGGGGACACAACAAACTGCACGATGAACAACTCGGATGAGGCGTCCGGATCGATCGAGAACAACGGCCGGGCTTGTGCGTCCAGCGGGTCGAAGGTGTGGAGCTTGGTCCGCAGCATCGTCCTCTGCTCGACGGCCGGCCCGACCGAGCCGTCCGCGTCGCGGAACGCGTACATCGTCTTCGTCGCGCCCGACGCATCGGTCGTGTCCCACAGGAGCACGTCGCGTTCGGAGCCGGGGATCCGGACCGTGCGGCTCGGCTCGCCCAGCAGCGTGCCGGAGATCGCCCCGGCGTCGGGCGGGCCGAAGAGCCCGCCCTGCGCGGTCCCGGCGCCGATGACGAGGCATGCAATCAACTCTTTCATGGTGGATCCTTTCGTGATGGTGGCGAAAAACAGAGATCACGATAAAAAGATCCGTAGATCTGTCAATCGCCGGATCCGGGTGGAGAGAACGGGTTTCTTTGGGTCCTCAAGCCGCGCCTGAGACGGCTGTGCTTCGCTGCTCCTCACTGGCGTTGAGGCGAGGCTCGGCACCCCGAGGTCTCCGATGTCTGTCCGCCAGACCGGCACCACGGACGGGACCACCGAGAAAACTCGAAAGGGGCGCCGGGATCCCGTGCGGGTTGTGGTACCTTCTGCCGTGGGTCTCTTCGCGTCACACGCACCGCAGGAGGAATCCAGATGCATCACCACGCCGCCATGTCCGTTCTTGCCTACGCCGGGCTCGCCACCGCCCAGACCATGAGCTTCGAGGTCGACGACCGGATCCTCGTCGGGTTCGGCTCGGTCGAGACGATCGACGGGTTCTTCGACTTCGGTTCCCAGCAGTCCGAGCCGGACGTCCTGTTCGGGGACTGGAGCGGGTTCGCCAGCGACGGGGCCGATTCCGCGGACGGCAGCGCCTCGATGCAGTCGGTTCTGACGAGCACCTCGATCTCGGCCAGCGGGACGGCGAGCGCCTCCGCGGCGTACGACGCGCAGCTCCACAGCTTCGTGACCGCCCTCGGCTCGAGCTCGCACGGGATCGGGTTCTCGCTCGCCCAGGAGACCACGTTCTCGCTCACCGCAACGCTCGACGCCAGCGGGACCGGGCAGGCATGGGCCCGCGTGCGTCGCGGCCTGTTCGGGGGTGACCTGCTGTTCGATGCTCGGACGACCGGTGGCGTGCTGGCGATCGATGAGACCATCACGCTCGGGCCCGGGCAGTACGAGATGCAGTTCTTCGCGAACTCCAACATCTCGCTCGGCTCGGACGGATCCGCATCCGGGCAGTCGTCTTACTCGGGCAGTTTCGTGGTGATCCCGGCCGCCCCGACGCTGGCGATCGCGCTGCTCGCTGGGGTCTCGGCCGCCCGGCGCCGCCGGGCCCCGGCGTCGTGCGCGGGCTGAAATCACGACGCCCGCTTGCCCAATATCCCCTGTGGCTCCACAATGCCCGCAGGGGATTTTCGCATGCAAGACGCCGCGCAGGACCATCCATACTCCGAGTACCCGGTCAACGAGCGGGGCAGGCTCTACGCGCCCGAGGTCACCGAGGACGAGAAGACCTGGGCGATGCTTGCGCACCTCTCGCTGCTGGGGCACTTGGTGGTGCCGCTGCTGGCGATCATCGCGCCGATCGTCATCCTCTCGACGAAGGGCAACGATTCCGCGTACGTCGCCGATCACACGAACGAAGCGATCAACTTCCAGATCACGCTGGTGATCTATACGGTGCTGGCGATCCCGCTGGCGGTGGTCACCTGCGGGCTCGGGGGGCTCCTGGCGGCGCTGGTCTATCCGCTCGGGCTGGTCGGCATGATCATGGCCGCCATCGCGGGCAACCGGGGCGAGTTCTTCCGCTACCCGATGACGTTCCGCTTCCTCACCTGAAAGGCGGGGCGGAAACCCGCCGGCGGGCGGCCCCTACAATCGTGCGGTGCCACTGCTCGAAGCCATCGAACTCAAGAAGACCTACAACGACCGCACCGTGGTCGACGGCGTGTCCTTCGACGTCGAGCAGGCCGAGATCGTCGGGCTGCTCGGCCGCAACGGCGCGGGGAAGACGACCACCTTCCGCATGACGATCGGCATGATCGAGCGCGACTCGGGGCGTGTCATGTTCAACGGCACGGAGGTCACCGGGCTCCCGATGTACCGGCACGCCCGCCTCGGGATGGGCTACCTGAGCCAGGAGCCCTCGGTGTTCCAGCGCCTCACCTGCGAGCAGAACCTGCTGGCGATCCTCGAGACGCTCAGCCTCTCGCGGTCCGACCGGAAGAAGAAAGCCGCCGAGTTGCTCGCGCAGTTCGGGCTGACGCACAAAGCCAGGGACCAGGCGCGGACCTGTTCGGGCGGCGAGCGGCGCAAGCTCGAGATCGCCCGCGCGCTCGTCACCGATCCGAAGCTGATCCTGCTCGACGAGCCGTTCTCCGGCGTCGACCCGATCGCGGTCGAAGACCTCCAGACCGAGATCAGGAGCCTCACACGGCGCGGCATCTCGATCCTGATCACCGACCACAACGTCCAGCAGACCCTCAGGGTCTGCGACCGGGCGTACATCATCGACTCGGGGCGTGTTCTGGCCGAGGGCACGCCCAAGGAACTGATCAACGACGCGATGGTCCGCCGCGTGTATCTCGGCTCGCTGTTCCGGGGCGATGAGTTCGACGATCTCGACGCTCCGGCCCCTCGCGGTGACGCGACGCGCGCCGCCGTCGTGGGCGGGTCTCAGGGGCACACCGATGTCTAGCCGTGTGTTCCGTGCCACCGCCGTGCTCGCTGCGACCGTGCTGCTGTCGGGAGGCTGCGCGGAACGCCGCGTGCGCGTCACCTCCGAGCCGCCTGGCGCCCGCGTTTGGCTCAACGACCAGGACATCGGTCGGACTCCGACCGAAGCGAGGTTCACGTTCTACGGCTCGTACGACCTGCGCGTCGAGAAGGGCGGGTTCGAGCCGTACCAGGCCGAGCGCGTAGCGCACGCGCCGCTCCACGAGTTCCCCGGACCGGACCTGGCCGCCGCCGCGTACCCCGGGCGGATCAAGCACGTGGTCCGATGGCATGTCGATCTCGAACCAACGCCAGAGTCTGCCCTCGATCCCGCCCGCGCCCGGGAGGAACTGATCGACCGGGCCGCGTCGCTCCGGGAGCGGATACGGACGGGCACGGCGTCCGAGTGAGTGAGGGACCGGGTCGGGCGTGCAACCGCGCCGCGTGGTGAAGGTAGCGTTTGCTATGCGCAAGAACACATCGATCGTGCTGGATCTGTGCCGGTTTTCGTACCCGGCCGCCCTGGGCGGAGCGCGATCGGCACGGCGTCGGGCGGCGCTCGTCGCGATGGGCTTGGCGGCGTGCGGCGGTCCGGCGATCGCCCAGGACGACGCGCTGGCCTGCCGGTACAACCTCGGCGCCGTCCTGAGCGAAGACGAAGCGGTTGCCGGCTCGCTCGATGCCTCGTTGGCCGGGTTCCTCGATGCCGTCGTCCGGGGCGAGGTGACCGAACGACACGTCTCGCCCGACCATCAGCGAGAGCACGCGTTCTTCTTCCGCGCGATCCGGCAGATCGGGTCCCGGAGGGACTCGGTGTCCCATCGCCCGACTGTCTTGAAGGCCTACAGCCCGGGCGACGACACCTTCCTGATCACGGTGGCGTTCATGCGTCCGAGCGATTCGGGCGATGCGATCTACAAAGTCATCGAGTTCCACGCGTACCCGCACGGGGGCGGCTACCGCTTCACGAGCCCGTTCGAGCACCGGACACGCCATATGCGGACGGTCCAGATCGGGGACGTCCGGTACCGGTACCGCGGCGCCTTCGACCCGGGGCGTGCCGAATCCTTTGTCGCTTTCAAGCAACGGATCGAGGGCCTGGTCGGTGTCCCCGCCGCATCGTTGGATTACTACCGCTTCGAAACCCTCGACGCCTTGCTTGCCGCGTACGGGATCGTGTACGACGCGGCTAAGTGCAACTGGCTCACGCACGATCTGGGTTTCACCGACGCCTCGGGCCGGGTGTTCGTCACCGGTACCGACGACGAACGGTACATCTTCGAGTTCGCCGAGGCGTTCATCGCCAGGCATTGCGATCAGAACGAGATGCTGTTCCCGCCCATGGTCACCGGCCTGGCGGTCTACTTCGGCGACTACGCCCTGAGCGGTGATGACCTGCCCACGCTCAAAGCGCAGTTCAGGGCAGCACTCGCCGCCAACCCCGACATCGACTTTCTCGATGAGTTCAAGAAAGGGCGTGGCTCGTCGATCGAGCGGCATTTCACGCACTTCGTGATCTCGGCGTTGATCAGCGAGGCCGTGATCGAACAGCACGGCTTCGACCGCGCCATCGAGTTGGCCCGTTCGGGACGCTCCGGCGAGATGTTCTTCGAGCGGCTCGGGACGCTGCTCGGCGTTCGCGAGCACGGGTTCCACCAGATGGTGTTGGATCTCATCGGAGCGTGATCGGCCTGGGTGCCGCGATCGATCGCGCGGGAACCCCGACCGAGCGGCCGCCATCGGCGACGTCACGGGTCACAACGGCCCCGGCGCCGATCACGCAGCCCGACCCGATCTCGACGCCCGGGAGCACGCCAGACTGAAGCCCGATGAGCGTGTCTGTGCGCACGCGAGCACCGCCGCCGAGCACGACGCCGGGCGCGATGTGCGTGTTCGGGCCCACGACGCAATCGTGCTCGATCACGGCCCGTGTGTTGACGATCGCGTGATCACTGACGCTCGCGTCTCTGTTGATGACCGCGCCGGCGAAGACAACCGCGCCCCGTCCCAGCCGGGCGGACGGGCTGACGACCGCGCTGGGATGGACGAGCGCGTCGGCGATCGATCCCGGATCGATGGCATCGATCACCCGCCTCCTGGCGCCGAGATCGCCCACCGCGACGATCGCGCGGGATCCGGGAGGGATCGGGGATCCGAGGGCTCCCAGGCGGGGCAGCACGCGAGCGAGCCCGCACCCCGGATCATCGTCCAGCACACCGGCCACGCGCAGCCCGGCAGCGGTGCAGGCATCGAGCACCACGCCGGCGTGCCCCCCGCCCCCGATCAAGATGACCGGTTGGCTGGCCATGCGGAGATCATCGGTCCGGGCCGATCACGCCGTTGAGCCGAGGATCGTGGCGGGCCTCGATTCGGTCCAAAAGGGAGAAGAGCCGACCCAGTATCAGGTCGGCTCTCCTGCCAAGCGACGCCGGGCTGTATGCGCAACCCGACGCCGGGTGGGTAGGTAACTGGTGCGGGGCTCCTCCGTCCCGACTGCGGGGCCGCCGTGGTTGGCAACGGACCGTTCTGCCGGGGCTTGCTCCTCTTCAGACCCACCTGATGGGTGGCCCTGCTCCAGAATCCTACCGCCCGATAACGTGCGTGTGGCCCCCGTACGATCCGCGCAGGAAGGCTCGATCTCACCTCCGCCTCGTGCGCGGCGACTGATTGGGGACCCGCGTGCCATCGGACGCTTGGCTGCCTTCAATGTACGGCTGAATGTGAGGTTGGCCACCGAATCGGTCGGTTGGTCCGAGCAATTCCGCTTCTTTCTACCAGAATCGCCCCCTTCCGGTCTGTATCGCCTGTTCGTGGGGGTATTCGGGTCGGCTGTGTGGCAGGAGACACCGGTATGCCAGAGACAGACGGCGGCACGGGGGCCGATTCAGAACGAGAGTTGGCTCGCGTTGCCGCTGTCAGCTACCTGAACACGACCCCGATGATCCACGGGATCGACGCGTGGCGTGACGCCGACTTGATCACGGCCGTGCCGGCCCGTCTGGCCGACATGGTGCTCGGGGGCCGGGCGGATGTGGGGCTGGTCTCGCTGGCCGACTACGCCCGGGCGGGCGACGCATTGGCCCTGCTCTCGGCGGGCATGATCGGGTGCGACGGGGCCACGCTGACGGTCCGCGTGTTCTCGTCGGTCCCACCGGCTCGGATCACCACGCTGCACACGGACAGCGATTCGCACACCTCGGCGGTGTTGGCCAGGATCATCCTCGCCGAGGCGTACGATTGCCGCCCCGAGATCGCGGTGTTCGACGCCCGCGAGCGGGCCGGGGACCGCGACGTTTCGCCCGAGGAAGCCTGGCCCGAGTCGCTGCTGCTGATCGGGGACAAGGTCGTGACCGATTCCCCGCCCGCCGTGCGGTACCCGTACCAGATCGATCTCGGCGAGGCGTGGCACGGGCTGACCGGGCTTCCGTTCGTGTACGCGGTCTGGATGTGCCGGCGCGATCGCATGGACGATCAGCGTGTGCGCACGATCGCGGCGTTGCTGGACCGCCAGCGTCGGCGCAACCGCACGCGCCTGGATCACCTGGTCGCCGAGGAGGCCGCGCGCCGGGGCTGGCCCGGAGACCTCGCCCGCCGGTACATCGGCGAACTGCTCCGATTCGATGTCGATGCCCGCGCGGTGCAAGCGGTGGGCCTGTTCTTCGAGAAAGCGGCGATACACGGGCTGCTTCCCGTGTCCGAACCGGTCTGGGCGGACTGGTCGCCCGTCGAGCCGGCGGCGCCCGACGGAGAATGACCGATGCCACGCGTCAGTGCCCCGCGTACGGAAGTGATCGCCGAGTTGGGAGAGCAACTCCGGTTCACGTCCAAGCGGGTGCTGCTGCGTCACCTCGATCGGATCGACGAGCTCGCCATGCAGGTCGATCCGGACGGGGTGTACCCCGAGGACTTCGTGGTGTTCCGCGTGACGGGGTACCGCCCGGACGCCGGGTCGCCGCGGATGCTGAGCGGCGAGGCGCTGAGGGGTGATCTTTCGGCTCTGGCCGAGCGGCTCAGCGAGTCGGCGGGTCTCACCGAAGAGGACGTCTCGGGCCCGGTCGAGACGGTGGCGTCGCTGACCGAACGGTGGGGGGTTTCGCGTCGCACGCTGGAGCGGTACCGGCGTCTGGGCCTGATCGCCCGGCGGGTCGATCTGGGGCTCGGTCGGCGGGCGTTGGTGTTCGGGCGGGCGGGGGTGGAGCGGTTCGAGTCCATCCACGCCGACCGGCTCAAGCGGGCGGGCGGGTTCACGCGGTTCGATGCCCGCGAGTTGGACGTGCAGTGGCGGGCGGCCGAGCGGTATCGGCGCCGTCTTGGGTGGTCGATCAACCGCATCGCTCAGAGGCTGGCGGTGCGCACCGGGCGCAGCGCCGAGGGCATACGCCGGTCGCTGGTCCGTCGGGACCGCGAGCGTTCGAGATCGGGCGACGCGTTGTTCCCCGAGCCGGGCCCGCCCACGCCTCGCGACCGCCTGCTGGCGGTGCGGGCGGCGCGGAGAGGCGTCGAGCCGGCGTTGCTCGCCAGGAGGCTCGGGCGCCGCAAGAGCGCCGTCGTTCGGGCCCTCAACGACGGGCGTGCTGACCTCCTTCGTTCGCTCGGTCTGCCAGACGGCCCGGGCGTGCTCGATCTCAACAAGGCGATCCCCGACACCGAACCCGTGCGGTCTGGCCTGCGACTGACCGGCGAGACGTCGCTCGGCACGCTGCTCGAGCAGATGCGAGAACGCACCATGCCGGTCTCCTTCGAGGAGCGTGTGCGCGGGTCGGCGTACCGGACGCTCTTGGGGTTTGCGGGCGCCCGCGTCGCGGCGTTCCCCGCGTCGTCGGTCTCGGGTGCGGAACTCGACACCATCGAGACCGCGCTGCGGTGGGCATCGATGCTGAAGGTATTGCTCGTGCGCAGCCAGATGCGTCTGGCGATCGATACGCTGGAAGCCCGGATCGGAGGCGGGCTCGAAACACTCCGCCCGGTGCGCGGCGCGGAACTGGCGTGCGGCGCGATCAACGCCGTGTGCGAGGGCGTGGACCGGTTCGATCCGTCCCGAGGCGGGCGCCTGGCGGCGCCGGTGTCGCTGGCGTTGCAGCGCTGGGTGTCGGGGGTTCCGGACGTGGCGGCCGCGTCGGTGCCCGGGCGTGCCACCAGGCTGGCGCCCGCGGGGTTCGCCGTGCCCGATTGGACACGCT
>DIYM01000033.1:10853-11299 GCA_002429045.1 Phycisphaerales bacterium UBA6054 | reverse complement strand
GGCGGGGGGCCGCCTGCCGCTACCGGAGGCAGCAAACACAGAACAAAGAGAGAACAGACAAACAACGATCGGGGTCGGCCGGTCATGATGCGTTCCTCCATGAGCGGCCGCGCGCCCGGCGCGGCCGCATTTCCAGAAATATAAAACTGGGGCGGATGCGCGTCAAGACAAAAACCGCCGAGCGGCTTCGGCGGTGTGAGTTGGGATGCGTGCGGTTGATGTGCTGGACCGGATCGTACGGGGCCCTGTTCTAGGGGTCTCCAGGGTCGCCGGTCAGATCGGGCGGGCTCCGGGCTGGACGGAGGAACTCGCGGCGAGCGTGCCGGCGAGCGACGCGATCCGCCGCTCACGCGACCCTGGGTACCGGAACAACGAGCCGCTCGCGGCGGTGCGGGCGGCTCGCTCACGGGTGTTGGGTTGTCCGATCAGGGGCAGCCGGTGTTGAA
>DIYM01000033.1:0-10797 GCA_002429045.1 Phycisphaerales bacterium UBA6054 | reverse complement strand
ATCAGGGGCAGCCGGTGTTGAACTGGGCGATGTACTCGGCGACATCGAAGAAGTTGAGGCTGCCGAAGGGAGCGGCGAGATCGGCGGCGGGGTCTCCGGTGTTGAACAACCCGATGAAGGCGCTGATGTCGAAGAAGTTGAGTGTGCCGAACGGGGCGGCGAGATCCGCCGGGCAGTTGTCGCAGTCCGTCGTGCCCGGTCCCTGCCACTGGCCGCTGACCGCGTCGCAGGTCGCCTTGTCGAACTGGAGGCACGCGCCGGTGCCCGGCACGAAGCAGGCTCCGAGACACTGGACATCGCCGCAATCGCTGCCCGCACCGTTGAACACGCCGCCGAGCGCGATCGCGTCGGCTTCGGTCAGGCCGTCGGCGCACGATCCGTCGGGCAGGCACACCGCGCCGGTCGGTTCGGCGGTGCACTCGACGATGGCGCGGATCACCCAGTCGCCCGACACGCCGAGCGAGCAGGCGTTCTGCCAGCTGTTGCCGTTGACGCGGACGGCGTTCTTCTGCTGCTGGCAGCCCGAGTCGTCCGAGACCACGCTCGGCGCGAACGTATCGCTCGCGTTGTTGCTGAAGAACACGAACGAAACGACGAACTCCTCGCCTTCCGAGACCGGGATCGAGATGGGGACGCTCTGGTTCTCGTCCTTGAACCGGAACTCGTTGAGACCGCCGTCGGTCATGAGCGGCGCGAGCAGTTCGTCCTTGAGCGGGCCGGGGTTGGGGAACGTGCCGCCCTCGTAGACGAGGATGGCGTCTTCGATGACCTGTTCGGCGCCGCCGAAGAACGACTTCCAGAAGACCTGGATCCCGACGATGTTCCCGTCGCATGGGCTGGTGAGCCAGACGGCCGCCTCTTCGCCCTGGGTGAAACACGGGCAGACGTTGACCGAGCCGCCGTCCGTCAGGGAATCGTTCTGCAGGACGATCTCCTGGGCGCTCGCCGAGCACGCCGCGCCGCCGATCGATCCCATGACCACAGCCCCGGCGGCCAGCAGCCCCGCGGGTGAACACATCTTCATCATGACACGCTCCTCAATGCGTTGGGCGAGAGTACTCAATATACCACGGGAATCCGCATCGGCTCGCAGGGATTCCCAGACCGGGTTCTCGGACGCTCGGGCCCCGCGGCGTCTCTGGGGCGGTCTCCGCGGCCCCGAAGCGGTCAGGGGCAACCGGCCGAGAAGGAAGCGATGTAGGCGGAGACATCGAAGAAGTTGAACACGCCGTCAACGAGGAAATCGGCGCTGGGGTCCTGGGCCACGAACGCGTTGATGAACGCCGAGACATCGAAGAAGTTGAGCGAGCCGAAGGGTGCGGCGACATCGGCGGGGCAGCCCGGCAGCGTGGCGACGGCGACCACGCTGGCGGTGGTGGTCACGTCGGCGGTGACCACCCCGTCGATCAGGGTCACGGTGTCGGTGAACGACGTGGTCGTGGACAGTTCGATCACGCCGCCTCCCAGACCGACAAGCGTGCCGCTGAGGGCGGAACCCACCGCCCCGTCGGCACCGAGATCGACAACGACGGAATCGGTTCCGACGATGAGGATGTCGTAGTTGGTGGTCGCGATGCCGCGCGGGATGAGCGAGATCTCTGGGACCTCGAACGAACCCTCGGCCACCGGGACGGGGCCCTCGGGCACACCCGGCTCGGCGGCGGCGAGACCGGCGCCGGTGACCGAGGCGTTTGCGAAGCCCGCGAAGCCGAAGCTCCAGTTCAGAGCGAGGTCTTCGGTCAGGGCAATATCGGCGTCGTAGAACACCGCGGACATCGGATCGGCGTAATCGTCCGCGCCGAGTTGGATGAAACCGGTCACGGGCGAACTGTCGCTGTCGGTCTGGTTCCCGACCGGTGTGTTCAGCGTGATCGTGATCTCAACGCTCGAGCGGGCCTGATCGACATCGAGCACGATCGGTTGGGCCATGGCTGCGCCCCCCGAGGCGGATAGCGCGAGCAAGGCAAGCGGGATGGGTCTGGCGGTGTTCATCTGGTCTCTCCTCCGTGGGCTTATGGCGATCCGCGTCGGACCCCAAGGTATCCCATTCCCGCCCGGGTTGGTAGGGAGTTCTGGCTCGACGCGCGTGCGCGCGGTCCGAGGGGCTCGGATCAGCGTGCCCGGGTCCCAGAATCGGGCAAACCGGGGGGCGCCGAACACCTGTTCGGGGCGACTCGATCGGCCCCGGCGCGTACCATCGATCGCGTCTGGACCGACCGAGAACCCACCGGGCGAGCCGCGCGTCCCGCACCCGGGACGGGCACGCCCCGCAGCCCCCACGGAGCACTCACAGCATGGCCAACAAGCACTACGACGTCCTGGTGATCGGCGGCGGGCCCGGCGGCTATGTCGGGGCCATCCGGGCTGCGCAGCTCGGCTACAAGACCGGCATCGTCGACCGCGCCAAGCTGGGCGGGGTGTGCCTCAACTGGGGCTGCATCCCCTCCAAGGCCCTGCTCTCCAACGCCGAGCTCATGGAAAAACTCGCGCACAAGCAGGACTGGGGTCTCTCGATCGACGGCCAGGTCAACTTCGACTGGGACAAGGTCATCGGACGCTCGCGCGACGTCGCCAACAAGCTCAACAAGGGCGTCGAGTTCCTGATGAAGAAAAACAAGATCGAGCACCACGTCGCCCACGCCAAGATCGTCAAGGGCGCTTCGGGCGGCAAGCCCTGCACGGTCGAGCTGTACGACTGCGAGGTTCAGGAGGAACTCACCAGCGCACCCGCCACGCCCGCCAAGAAGGCACGCGAGACCGTCACCGCCGACAAGGTGATCGTCGCGACCGGATCCGTCGCGCGCGACCTGCCCTTCGCCCGGTTCGACGGCGACACCATCTGGGGTGCCCGAGAGGCCATGTTCAACAAGGAGAAGCCGGACCACCTCATCGTCGTCGGCGCCGGGGCCATCGGCATGGAGTTCGGTTACTTCTACAAGCAGTTCGGCTCCGAGGTCACCATCATCGAGATGCAGGACCGGCTCGTCCCGATCGAGGACGAAGAGGTCGGCAAGGCGATGACCGCGCTGTACAAGAAGCAGGGTTTCAACATCAGGACCTCCACCGGCGTCGTCGACATCAAGAAGACGAAGGCCGGCGTCGACGTCACCGTCGCGCCCTTCAAGGACGGCAAGACCGACGAGTCGAAGAAGGAAATCGTCAAGGGGGACAAGGTCCTGCTCGCGATCGGGGTCGTCGGTCGCTTCGACGGGCTCTTCGATGACGCGCTCAAGCTCGAGACCGCCAACGGGCATATCAAAACCGACTACGTCCCCCTCGGCCCGGACTCGCCCGCCGAGCCGGTCGCGCTCGACTACAAGACCAGCGTCGACGGCGTCTACGCGATCGGCGACGTCATCGGCCCGCCCTGGCTCGCCCACGTCGCCGGCGAGGAGGCCATCCTCTGCGTCGAGCGCTTCGCCTGGAAAGAGAAGAAGCTCGACCACGAGCCGATCCCGATGGACTACACGGTCATCCCGGGCTGCACCTACTGCCAGCCGCAGGTCGGGTCCGTCGGCTTCACAGAGCAGGCGCTCAAGGCCAAGGGCATGAAGAAGGGCGAGGACTACGAGACCGGGAAGTTCCCGTTCACCGCGCTCGGAAAGGCGATCGCGGCCAAGCACACCGACGGCTTCACCAAGATCATCCGCGGCTTGCCCCGCGGCGAGATCCTCGGCGCCCACATCATGGGCGATCAGGCGACCGAACTGATCGCAGAACTCTCGCTGGCCCGCCGCCTCGAGGCGACGACCGAAGAACTCATCGCGACCGTCCACGCCCACCCGACGATGCACGAGAGCGTGCACGAGGCGGCGCTGGCATCAGAGGGCCGCGTGATCAACGCGTAACAAGCACGCGCAACCAAACACACAACCGCCCGAACGGGCGGTTTTTGTTTGATCGGTGCCGCCCGATGCGTACGTTGTGGTTCGTGGGGGGCGCCTTTTCCGGACTCGGCGACGATACGCCCCTGTTTCACCGCACCGCCCTGCGATCACGCAGGCGTCAACGAAGGGGCGACCATGAACTCTCGTGTTATCGGACACCTGGCCGCTGCGTGCTGCATCTCCATCCTCGCCGGGCAATCGTTCGGCGCGATCGTCTTTGTCGATGTCTCGGCCGCACCGGGCGGGGACGGGCGCAGCTGGGACCGCGCGTTCAACACGCTCGAAGACGCGCTCGCGGCCGCCCGCGCAGATGACCAGATCTGGATCGCCAAAGGCACCTACTCGCCGGTCAGCCCGTCGGGGCGAGACGCGACCTTCTCGATCCCCGATGATGTCGAGGTCTACGGCGGCTTCGAGGGACGCGAAGAACGGCTCGAAGAACGCGGAGACCCCAGAGAGTTCGAGACCGTCCTCGACGGGAACCTGCCGTCCGGCGATCGGGTGTACCACGTCGTCACCTTCCTCAACGCCGGGCCCGCGACCGTGCTCGACGGCGTCACCATCACCGGCGGGAACGCGGACGCCGGCGGTCTGCGTAGCCTCGGCGGCGGAATCCTGATCAACAACGCCAGCCCCACCCTCCGACAGCTCTGCGTCATCGACAACAACGCGTCCGCGAGCGGCGGCGGGGTCGGGGTCTTCAGCGCCCTCGGCTCCACGCTCGTGCACATCGAAGATTCCACTTTCTCAGACAACTCGGCCGGCATGTTCGGTGGCGCGATCTCCTCCAACGATCACCTCGACATCGACGGATGCGTGTTCGAGATGAACAGCAGCGGGTCGCTCGGCGGGGCGATCCGGCTCGCGAACGCGGCACCGGACGAGTTCACGTTCATCGACGACTCGGAGTTCGTGAACAACTCGGCGAGCGATGCGGGCGCGGGTATCTCCTCGGGCGACAACATCGACATCGACGATTGCGTGTTCCGCGAAAACAACGCCTTCACCCGCGGCGGTGCGATCGAGCTGGTCGACGCCGGCATCGTGCTGATCAGCGACACCGACTTCCGCTTCAACGCGGTCGCACCCGCCGGCGCCACCTCGGGCGCGGGCGGTGCGATCTTCGTCGAAGCGGGCGGGGGCGACCAGGTCCGCATCGAGGGCTGCACGTTCATCGGCAACGAGGGCGGGCTCAGCGGCGGCGTGTACGTCGCCACCAGCGGCTTCGTCGAGATCTTCCGATCCGGTTTCTATCAGAACACGGCCCTCACCGGGATCAGCACCAACGGCGCCAGCGCGCTGATGTACACCAACAACGGGAACAGCAGCGGGGGCACCCTGGTCGTCGACACCTGCCTCTTCTCGGGGAACGTCGCGCAGTCGATTTCTTCGACGATCTACAACCGCGCGTTCAACCACACACTGATCATCAACAACTCGACGATCGTCAACAACACCAGCGCCGGCACGATCAGCGCCGGGTTCTTCGACCTCGGCGCGACGTCCGCGATCACCAACTCCATCCTCTGGAACAACGATCTGGCCAGCGTGAGCGGGCAGAACAACAACCTGTTCGTGAACCCGAGCGCGTCGTTCAGCCTGAACCGGTCCATCGTCGGTCAACTCGGCGTGCTGGCGCCCCCGCCCCCCGGCGCGAACAACAGCGACGAAGACCCGATGTTCGTGGACGCGGACGGCGGCAACAACATCGCCGGTGACCTCGATGACAACGTGAACCTCATGCCCGGCTCGCCCGCGATCGACGCGGGCAACTCGCCGGCCGTCAGCCCGGACGTGCTCGCTGACTTCTACGCCCAACCACGCTTCGCCGACGACACCGGCACGCCCGATTCAGGCGTCAGCGACGGTTTCAACCCCATCGTCGACATCGGCGCCGCCGAGTTCCAGGGCACCACGGTCTCGGCGTGCAGCCAGGCCGACCTCGCGGAGCCGTTCGGCTCGCTGAACTTCTTCGATCTCGCGGCGTACATCGCGTTGTTCAACGCGGGCGACCCCGCGGCCGACCTTGCTGAACCGATCGGCACCATCAACTTCTTCGACATCGCCGGGTACATCGCTCTGTTCAACACCGGATGCCCCTGATCCGGGCTTGGCGGCCCGTTCTCGATACAGAGGGCGCCCCCCGCGGGGGGCGCCCTCTGCCTGTTTCGTCTCCCGAAACGCGGCGGGTTCGCGTGACGACCGACGCTGCATGCCGCTGACTCTCTCTGGTTCTTCTCACGACTCACGACACAGGGAGACAGTCATGAACACCAAGCAGAGAACACTGGTTTCGGCCTTGTTCGCGGCGACCGGTACGGCCGGCGTCGCGCAGCCTTTCGCGCACCACATCGGCGAACCGGCCGAGGCGCGTGAGTTCGGGAACGATCTCACGCTGACCGATTCCGCGGACATCATCGAGGTGGGGGGGATCGGCTTCGACACCGCTGGGCTCGCGTTGGACGGGTACTTCCTCGCGACCGATGCGGACGGGATTCCCTTCCTCAGCCTGATCATCGAGGACCCGGCGTCCGAGCTCGGGTCGCTGATCGCGGTCCGCCAGGACCCAGCCGATTCTGCGTTTCTTCAGCTCCAGCAGTCACGCCCGGGCCCGGGGGCCCCGGTGAGCGACATCGTCTTGCACAAGCTCGACCCGTTCGCGGGCGGGCTCCCGTTCGCGTGGCGTTACCCGATCACCAGTCTCGGCGAGAACCTGGGCATGGAGCTGGACGGGCAGACGGGGCTTGTGGCCGCGACGATCGAGAGCAGCGCCGCGGGCACGCAGCCGACACTGCTGCGCTTCGACAACGCGTCGGGTCTCCCGGTCTTCCACTGGAGATACCTGACGGTGGACGCCCCGGCGTTCGACGGGCGCTTCTTTGATGTCGCGGTCGATCCCGCATCGGGCCGGATCTATGCGGTCGGCAGCATCAGAGTGGACGCTGCGGGCTTCACGCCCGAGTCCGAGCTGCTGATCGCCGCGTTCACCCCGGCGGGCGCGCCGATCTGGTTCAACGCGTACGAGCTGAGCATCGCGGACAACGACGACGCGGGGCGGACCGAGGGGACAAGCATCGAGATCAACGGGAGGGGCGAGGTGGTCGTCACGGCCCGGGTCGCTGATCCTGTGTTCGGATCGCTCTCGGCGCACGTGGTGGTCGAGCCCGGCGCAGGCGGTCCGCTCGCCGCCAACGCGGTGGTCAACCCCGGCGCGTTCTTCGACGCCGCGTACTCGTCGCTCGAGTTGCGTCCGGACGGCAAGATGCTGGCGTCGGGCACGACGGTGAGCGCCGCGGGCACCGTGTCCCCGGCGATGTGGAGCTTCGACGCGTCCAGCGGGCTGCTCGATTGGGCCTACGTCTCGGACGTCGAGGACGGGCGCGGGACGTCGGCGATCCCGCAGGTGGGCGACGAGCGCGGCCCGTTGCTTGGCGGCGAGGTGTTCCCGAACTCGGGCACCGTGGGCGGCTTGCACGACGTGCTGTTGGCCCGGACCACCGCGTCCGGGGACGGGGAGTGCCCGGCCACGCCCGACTTGCGTGAGTTGAGCGTGCGGCCGCGCCGGCTGCAGATCCCGGTGCAGGCGGTCGAGATGCCGAACCCGCAGCAGGCCGAGCTCCGGGCGGTCCAGGGCGAGCCGATCCAGAAGTTCGTGTGCGATCCGTGCCCGGCCGACCTGGCGCCCCCCTTCGGTGTGCTGAACTTCTTTGATATCGTCGAGTACATCAGCCTGTACACCGCGATGGACCCCGCCGCCGACCTGGCCGCGCCGTTCGGGGCGTTCAACTTCTTTGACATCGCGGCCTACATCGCGCTCTACAACGCGGGATGCCCATAAGTGATTCCTTGTCAATAACATAAGACATGATCGGACCTCTTGGTCTGAAAATGCAACCGGTCGGGTGTTCCGTGCGGACCGATCGATGCCCCGCGTCTGAGAGGCGCGGGGCGTTTTCCCGCGTCCGGTTCTCGGACGAGGGTGCCAGGATCAGATCGAAACCCGATCGCAACGCCGCTTCTGCGGCTCAATCGAAAGGCTTTACGCATGGGACGGATGTTCACGTCGCGCGGTGTTGCTGCAGTTCTTCTCACGGTGATCGCGGGTTCGGCGTCCGGCGCCCCCGTCGAGTGGAAGAACAGCGGGGTGCTGGATCGGGCCGAGAGACTCTCGTCGGCGAACGTTCTCCGCGCGGCTGCGACGGGCCAGAGCGCACGCCGCGTCGTGCTCCACTTCGCCGAAGCACCCGCGTCCGCCGAGCGTGCACGTCTGGCCGACACCGGTGTCGAGTTGCTGGCCCCGCTTGGCGGGGGCTCGTACTTCGCTCGCATCGACGCGGACGCCGATGTCGATGGGCTCGCGGCCCGTGTAGTGCAGGCCGAGCGTATCCGGCTCGAGCACAAGGCCCACCCGCGCATGCTCAACGACGCCGAGCTGCCCTCCTGGGCGGTCGTCGCGACCGCGCGGAGCGGTGACGCCTCGGTTTCCGAGCGCAACCCGGTCGTCGCGGCGTACGTGGTGCTGCATCGCGATGTGGACGCGGCTTCGCCCGAGATGGACGAGTTGATCGCTTCCTACGGCGGCGAGGTCCGTGACACGATCGTGTCCGTCAACGGTCTCGTCGTCGAAGCACCGCTCAGCGAGATCCGTCGCCTGGCGGGCGATGAGCGCGTCCAGTGGGTCGAGCCGCCGCTGCCCCGCATGGGCACGTTCAACGCGTCGAACCGCGACCGTGTCCAAGCGAACGAGGCGCAGGCCGCGCCGCACAACCTCGACGGCACGGGCGTGACTGTCTTCGTCTACGACGGCGACTCGGCACGCGCCTCGCACAACGACTTCTCCGGGCGGATGACCGTGATCGATTCCTCCCCGACCGCCAACCATGCCACCCACGTCGCCGGCACCATCGGCGGCGATGGCTCGGTCATCTCCAACCACCGCGGGATGGCGCCGGGGGTCACGCTCCTCAGCGCCGGCTTCGAGTTCGACGGCTCTGGCACATTTCTGTACACCAACCCCGGTGACACAGAGGACGACTACGGCGTCGCGCTGAGCATGGGCGCCGACATCTCCAACAACTCCATCGGCTCCAACGTGGGGCTCAACGGGTTCCCCTGCAGCTACGAGGGCGACTACGGCGTCATGGCCGCGACCATCGACAACATGATCCGCGGCTCTCTCGGGGAACCGATCACGGTCTTCTGGGCCGCGGGCAACGAGCGCATCTACGCCTGCGGGGATTCTTACGGCACCACCCCGCCCCCCGGCAACAACAAGAACGCGATCACCGTCGGCGCCCTGAACTCCAACAACGACACGATGACCACCTTCTCGAGCTGGGGTCCCTCGGACGACGGACGCATCCGCCCGGTCATCTCGGCGCCGGGCTGCCAGTCGGGCGGCGACGGGGGCGTGACGTCGACCTCGTCCTCCTCCGACACCGCGTACAGCGTGTCGTGCGGGACATCGATGGCCTCGCCCACCGCCGCGGGCGTCGGCGCCCTGATTCTCCAGGACTTCCGCAACATGTACCCCGCCTGGGGCGACCCGTCCAATCAACTGATGAAGGTCATCATGATCATGGGCGCCGTCGACGTGCTCAACCCCGGCCCGGACTATCAGTCGGGCTACGGGTCGATCCGCGCGATGGATTCGATCGACTTCGCCCGCGGAGGCGCCTTCGACGAGCGGTCGGTCGACAGCGGGGGGGTCACGACGTTCACCACCAACGTCACCCCCGGATCTTCGGAACTGAACATCACGATCGCCTGGGACGACCCGGCCGCGACGCCCAACGTCTCGACGGCCCTGGTCAACGACCTCGATCTGATCGTCATCGATCCCGACGGCGTCCGACACTACCCCTGGACGCTCAACCCCGCCGATCCCAACGCCGACGCGGTCCGGACCCAGGAGGATCACCTCAACAACATCGAGCAGGTCTTCGTGTCCGACCCGACACCGGGCGACTGGCAGATCCAGATCCGCGGCACGCAAGTGCCCCAGGGCCCGCAGTCCTTCGCCATCGGCTCCAGCGCGCCGCTCGGCGAGGGGTACCTGGCGGTGAACCTGCTGACCGATGTGCCAGACCTCATCCCCGCGGGAACCCCGCTGCACGTCGAAGCCATGACCTTCCCGGGGATCGACACGCTCGTTGCAGACTCGGTCGAGATCCACTATCGCACCCAGAGCGGGCCGTTCACCTCCGTCACGATGGCCGAAACCGGCACCGGCGGCTTCGAGGCGACGGTGCCCGGCGCGACGTGCGACGGGCAGATCGAGTTCTACATCTCGGCCGAGGGCGATCTGGCCGGCACCGTTTCTCTGCCCACGGGCGGGGCGGGCAATCCGTTCCGGATCGAGACCGGGGAACTCAACGTGGCCTTCGTCGACAGCTTCCAGACCGACACCGGCTGGACCGTGTCGGGCGATGCGCCCGACGCCGGATCCGGGCGCTGGGAGCGCGCGGTGCCCGGCGGGAGCGGCTCTCGCGGCGCTCCGGCGAACGACTACGACGGGTCCGGGCTCTGCTACGTCACCGGCAACGGGCCCGACGGGTCCAACACCGATGTCGACGGCGGAACGACCGTGCTCACCTCGCCCGCGTTGGACACGACCAGCAACGGCGACGCGTTCATCACCTACGCGCGGTGGTACTCCAACTCCGCCGGCGCCGCCCCCAACGCTGATGTGTTCACCGTGGAGATCTCCAACGACAACGGCGCCAGTTGGACCACCGTCGAGGTCGTCGGCCCGAGCGGCGCCGGGACCGGCGGGGGGTGGATCCCGCAGACCATCCGGGTTGCCGACTACGTCGATCCGTCCGACCGGGTCAGGATGCGTTACACGGCCGATGACGCGGGCGACGGCTCGGTGATCGAGGCGGGGCTCGACGCTCTGGACGTCACCCTG
>DIYM01000056.1:15751-17111 GCA_002429045.1 Phycisphaerales bacterium UBA6054 | reverse complement strand
GGGCGTGTTGCCCCGCCGAGGGATTGAGAAGAGCCCGGGAACGGGCGAAGGACTTTGGGAGGGCGTCACCCGGTTCGGGTGACTACCGATCCGGGCATGGGAAAGCGAGAGCCCGTGCCCGGCTTCACCGGCGAGCCCGTGCGCGTCGCCGATCCGCGGCGACGGCAACGGGCATGATCCGGACAGCCGCCCGCACACACCGCGGGCCCGGACCGTGGGGGTGGATGCCTCCGGTGCGGGGGATCAGAGCAAGGCCGAACGGACGCATGGCGATCCGGTCGGCCTTGCTCTCGCGGGGTCTGAGTTGGCGCGGGAGGGGTGGCGCAGCCCGCTGGGTCGGTATGCTGGCGGGCGAGATGGAGCCGGGCGATCGGGCATATCTGAGCGTCTTGGGCTGGCCGCCGGGGTACGACGAGGGGCGTCGCGTTGAGACGCTGGTGGCCTGCGCCGGGATCGCGCCGTTCGTCGCGCGCCAGATGGCCAGGCGCGCGACGCCCGCGATCGTGCATCTGTTCGACGCTGTTCTGCGCGACGACGTGCTCGGCGCGCTGCACGAGCACGGGGTCCTGGCGCTCGCCCCGACACGGGGCGAGTTGAACGCTTATCCGAAACCCACGGACCCGCGGGAGATCGAACGGTTCCCCGACCGACGCGGCTGGTTCGCGTTGCACGACCGGGACGGTTCGATGTGGACGTTCCGATCCGATCAGGTCCGCCTGATCGTCGCGGGGACGGTGCGGGTGTCCGGCGGGGCCGGGCGGGCGAGGGTGGACCGGGCGAACGATGTCATGTGGTGCGGGTTCGGGGGGATCGAGGGCGTCGCCGGGGCGGCGGTCCGGGGAGCGTTGCGGGACAGCGAGGGCGGATGGGGGTCGGGCACGGTGCGGGACGTGCGGGCGATCGGGGTGATCGACCTGCACCTGGAGTTGGATGCCGGGCCCGGGCTGGTCCGCCTGAGCGGGGGGAACGCCGGGCTCGGGGTGGTGGGTGAAGAGCGTGGGCGTCCGTCGCTGGTCGGCCGGGCCGACCCGCTGGAGTTGATCCGGGACGCGATGCCGGACGCGCCGTTCGAGGGCGGGTTCGGGTCGTTCAACACGCCCGGCGATGTGGAGGCGGCGGCGGACGCCGCGGGGCAGGGCGGGAGCCGGCTCAACCCTGTGGCGTTCCACTTCTTCAGCGTGTGGTCGGCGTTGATCGATCGCGGGCTTCGGGGCTAGCGAGGGGCGGGGGTTCAGGCGGGTGCCCGGACGCCGGTCTGGCCCGGATCGCGCGGGCCCTCGATAAGGCGTGCGCGGCGCCGGATCATCCAGATCAGGCCGACGACCCAGATCAAGAAGGTGAAACCGGCGAGCGCGAGCGG
>DIYM01000056.1:0-15666 GCA_002429045.1 Phycisphaerales bacterium UBA6054 | reverse complement strand
CGGGACGATCCAATCCCACGCCGATTGTGTGGCGAACGGGGTGGTGATGTTGTTGAACGCCGAACCGCCGTTCTGTTCGAGCACCGGGCTGGCGCCCGCCAGCCCGAGGTAGGTTGTTTCGTATGCGAAGGGTTCGTTGAGTGCCGTGTCGATCAGCAGCTCGGCTTCCTTGGCGATGGTCGGGATCGGGGTGTCGGCGTTTGGGTGGTCCGCGGTGTCCATCCCGATCTCCGAGAGCGCGGCGAGGGCATCGGCGAGCGCGAAGCCGGCGCCCGATCCGATCTGTTCGTCCCGGTCGTTGCGCATGATCCAGTCGCTCACCGAGGCGTCGGCGAACTCGACTTCGACGCGGCGTTCCTCGTGCTCGAAGACGGCAACGATCGAGCCAGACATCGCCGGGCCCGGCCAGTTGCCGAGCACGTCGATTTCGATCGTCAGATCGAAGTCGAACTCGCGTGTGAACTCGCCCGACTGCGTGTCGTACGTCTCGGCGAGCCCGAATGAATAGTTCGAGTCGTAGCCCGTGCCGCCGCCCACCGGCAAGCCGGCACCGGCGTTGGAGAACATGGAGACCAGCGCGACGATATAGACCGCGACGCTGCCGATCGCGGCGGCGAGGATGGTCCAGCCCATGATGCCCGCGGGCAGCGAGCCGGCGATGCGGACGGTGTTCCGTCGGGTGCTGACCCCCGCTTTGAGCAGGTCGGCGCCGCACTCGGAGCAGCGCCCGTGGGTGAGGGTGGTCAGTTCGTACCCGCACGATCCGCAGCCGGCCTGCCGCGGGGTCCCGGGCGGTGGCATGACCGCACGCCAGACGGCGTTGCAGGCCAGCCCGATGGTGAGCAGAAACACGGCGATCCAGGCCAAACCCGCGATGGCGAATCCTGCGATCATGGGTTCATCCTTATGCCGTCCGGCGTTATGATGGCGCGTGTCGGACGGGTTCTGTTCCGATTCTCGCGAATTGTACGCCACCCGGCCCGTTGCCCGAAATCCGCGGCCCCGGTTCCCGAGTAAGCAGAACGTCCGGAGATTCATATGGAAAGCATCGTCAGAGATCTGATCGACAACGAGGACGTGTTCATCCCGATGATCATCGCGGGTGCGATCCTCGTTGGGCTCTTCTTTAAGGGCGTGACCAAGGTGATCACCGGGAACGCCCGGGAGCGGACCAAGCGGGAGATCGCGGCGTACATCGCCGAGGGCTCGATGACCCCGGAGCAGGGCGAGCGGATCCTCAAGGCCGGCGACCGCGGGCGGCATGTCTGATCGGGCGGCAACCAAGCCCCTTGCTGGAGTGTGAAATGGACCTGATTTCTCTCGCGAACATCGACGGCGACATGGTTCCCATCGTGGCGATCGTGGGCGGGCTGAGTGTCGCGATCGTGGCCATCATCGGCAAGGCGATCTCGGGCATGCAACGCACCAAGCAACGCGAGGAATCGCGCCGTGAGATCGCAGCGTACATCGCCGAAGGATCCATGACGCCCGAGGACGGGAAGGCGATTCTCCAGGCGGGCGCCAAGGACGACCGCAAGTGCGGGCTCTGAACACAAACCACTCGCGCAACCCACGCGGAGAGGGCACGTCATGAATCAACTGATGCTGGCAGCGATCGATGACAACTCGGTCACGGTGCTCGTGATCCTGGGCTGCATCGCGATCACGATTGTGGCGATGGCGACGGTGTACTACCACCAGAAGAACAAGCTGCGCGAGAAGACCAAGCAAGAGATCGCGGCGTACGTTGCCGAGGGCTCGATGACGCCCGAAGACGCCGAGCGGATCATCAACGCAGGCAAGGCGTTGCACGAGTAGATCGCGGCGAGCACAGCCCGCACCACACCCCGCCTCAGGCGGGCGCTGCTTGGGTTTGCGCGAGCACCAGCACGCGGAGTGTCTCGGCGACGGACCAAGCCTGAGCCGGGCAGCCGTCGAAGCGGTGGACGCCATGGGGGTCGCCCAGCGGTGTGGCTTCGGCGTCCGCGATTTCGCTGAGTTGACCGACCGACGGGGTGTCCATCGCGTCGGCGAGAACGAGCAGACGTCGGCTCGCTTCGCCGCGAGATGTCTCGGAGAAGGACTCGCTCCGCATGAGCGCCTCGCAGAACGGTCCGAGCAGCCAAGGCCAGACGGTGCCGTTGTGGTACGCGCGGTCGCGGTCGAACAGCGGTCCCTGATAGAACGGCTCGTATGCCGGGGCGCTCGGGCTGAGTGTTCGGAGACCGGCCGGCGTGAGCAAGTGCGCGCGGATCGCGCCGACCACGCCCCGACGCTCGGATTCATCGAGCGGGGCATCGCCCAGGCTCGCGGCGAACACCTGGTTCGGCCGCAGATCCATGGAGGGCTTCCAGTTGACCGAGCGTGAGGCCTGCTCGGGCGTGATGCAGTCGATCAATCCCCCCGCGGGCCCTTTGAGGAATGCCGCGCGGAAACCATCGGTCGCGCGGTGGGCGTGCGTGCGGAGCCCGTCGGCGCGGAGGGGTGCGTCCGAGCCCCCGATGGCGCGGATCGCCCGCTCGAGCGACCGGAGGGCGTGGATCCAGAGGGCGTTGATCTCGACGGCTTTGCCGAAGCGGGGTGTGAAGACCACGCCGTCGCGCCGGGCGTCCATCCATGTGAGCTGTGTCTCGTGGGAACCGGCGGAGACGAGCCCGTCGATGGCGTCGACCTTGATGTTGTAGTCGGTGCCGCCGAGGTAGGCCTCGACGACGCGTTCGCACGCGGGGCGGAGGTGGGTGTCGAAGCGCCCGGCGTCTTCGGTCGCGTCGAGCCACGCGACGCAGGCGTGGATGAACCACAGCGACGCGTCCACGGTGTTGTAGTGCGCGGGCCCGGCGTGATCATCGAAGCGGTTGGGAATCATGCCGCGTCGCTGTGCGCCCGCGAACGTCCGCAGCACATCGAACGCCTCTTCGTGGCGGGCGGTCGTGAGCAGCAGGCCGGGCAGCGCGATCATCGTGTCACGCCCCCAGTCGGCGAACCACGGGTATCCCGCGAGCACGGTGGTCTTCCCGGGCGCCGACCCGGCGCGTTGGGCAACGAAGTCGTCGGCGGCGGCGGCGAGTTGGGCCAGGCGCGCGCGGACACGCCCGTCCTCCGGGCGTCGGGCGCCGGCCAGAACCGCCTCGACCATGCCCCGGCGTCTGCGCCGGCGTGCGTCGCGCGCCCCCCGCCACTCGCCCCGCCCCTCCGTGTCGACCGACGCGATCAGTTCCACGGTCCGCGATCCGTGCGCGACGAACTCACCCGGGCTGGCCCAGTCCTCGTGGTCGTCCAGCCCGCGCTCACGCTCGACCATGAACTCGATGCCCCGGTATGCCTGGGGCGCGTCGCGGTACTCCTGGGCGCCCCGGCAAACCAGGTGGAGCCCGAGGTCGCGTCGCGTCAGCAGCACCCCGGGGGAGCCGAGGATGCCGGGCAGGGTGCGGGCCCGCAACGCCGGCTCGTGCCCGGTCAGCAGGGCGTGGAAATCACGGAGTGCCACGAGCGGGCGCACGCGGAGCGCGATGTCCGCGTCGTCGGGCATCTCGTAGCGCAGCACCGCGGCGTTGCGCCCGTCGCCCAGTTCGAGCGTCTTCGTGACGCTGATCACGCCGGCGCTGGTCGGGAGTTCGTAGGTCCAGCGGGCGACATCGTCCTTCTCGAATCGGACGAGGTGCGGGCAGCCGCTGGCGCGTTCTCCGGCGGTGACAAAGTGGAAGGGCGTGAGCCGGAAGGTCTCGACGCCGCCTTCCGGATCGGTGACCTCGACGGTGTCATCGACGGCCGCGAGTGTGAGGGTCCGGAGCACGGGCGGCTTCATCGCCGCGACCAGCAGGCCGTGGTAGCGTCGGGTGGGCACGCCCGGGACGGTGCCCATGGCGAAGCCCCCCACGCCGTTGGTGAGCACCCACTCCTGCCGCACCGGCGGGGCGCCCGGTGCCCTGGGGTCGATCGACCAGACGGGGTGTTCGTCCATCGTGGGGGCGGCGGTGGGCATGGGCAAGCGTATCGGCCCGGGGGGCACAAACCCTCGGCGAAACTCGGTTTCTCGCCCAGATGCGGCCGCCCGGGATTGACCATCCCCGCCACCCCTGCGAAACTCATCTATGGCGACCCTGACGAATCCATCCGGCAGCTCTTCGGCCCCCTCGGACCCGGCGACGGGTCGGGGCGGCGCGGTCTCTCTGGCGGATGTCGCCGCCGAGAAGATCGTCGCCGAGGGCATCACGTTCGATGACGTGCTCCTGATCCCGCAGCACTCGGGCGTGATGCCGGGCGATGCGGACACGGGCACGTTCCTCACGCCTTCCATCAGGCTGAACATCCCGATGCTGTCGGCGCCGATGGACACGGTGACCGAGTCGGCGTTGGCGATCGCGCTCGCCCAGGAGGGCGGGATCGGTTTCATCCACAAGAACCTTTCGATCGAGGACCAGGCGCGCGAGGTCAGCCAGGTCAAGCGTTCGGCCAACGGCGTGATCACCGACCCCGTCACGCTCGGGCCCGACGACACGGTCGGGCGGGCGAAGGAGCTGATGTGGACGCACTCGGTCTCGGGGTTCCCGATCACGGAAGACGGGGGGCGCGAGCTGCGGAGCAAGGGGAGGCTGCTCGGCATCCTCACCCGGCGCGACCTGAAGTTCGCCGACAACGACTCGACGATGATCCGTGACGTCATGACCAAGGAGAACCTGGTCACCGCGCCCGCGGGGACGACCCTCGGGGAGGCCGAGGGTTTCCTGAACCAGCACAAGGTCGAGAAGCTGCTGCTGGTCGACGACACGGGCTGTCTGTCGGGGCTGATCACCATGCGGGACCTCGAGCGGCTCAGCCGGTTCCCGCTGGCGTGCGTGGACGGGCGGGGGCGGTTGCGTTGCGGCGCCGCGGTCGGGCCCGGGCAGTTCGATCGTGTGGAGGCGTTGATCGAGGCCGAGGTGGACGTGATCGTCGTGGACACGGCGCACGGGCACTCGCTCAACGTGATCAACAGCGTCAAGGAGATCAAGTCGCGCTACGGCATCGAGGTGGTGGCAGGGAACATCGCGACCGGGGAGGCGGCGAAAGATCTGATCGAGGCGGGGGCCGACGCGATCAAGGTCGGCATCGGCCCCGGTTCGATCTGCACGACACGGGTGGTGACGGGGGTGGGCATGCCGCAGATCACGGCCGTGATGAGCGCGGTCGCGGGTGTCCGCTCGACCGGGTGCCGGGTCTCGGTGATCGCCGACGGCGGGATCAGGCTGTCGGGCGACATCGCCAAGGCGCTGGCGGCGGGCGCGGACTGCGTGATGCTCGGCTCGCTGTTCGCCGGTCTGGACGAGTCGCCGGGCGAGTTGGTCATCTCTGGCGGGCGGCGTTTCAAGAGCTACCGGGGGATGGGCTCGGAGGGCGCGATGAACGCCGGCTCGGCGGACCGGTACCGCCAGGCGGACAAGCTCGACAGCAAGGGCAAGGCGACGCAGAAGTTCGTGCCCGAGGGCGTCGAGGGGCTGGTGCCCTATCGCGGGCCCCTGAACGAGTTCGTGTACCAGCTGGTCGGCGGGCTGCGGTCGGCGATGGGGTATTGCGGCTGCGCGACGCTGGGCGAACTGCACGAGCGGGCCCGGTTCGTCAGGGTCTCCGGCGCGACCGTGGTCGAGAACCACCCGCACGACATCCACATCACCAAGGAATCGCCCAACTACACGCCCAACTCGTCGAAGTGATCCCTCCCGGGTGTGCCCGAGCCGGAAATCGAACGGACCCCCCGGTCCTGAAACGAACCGGCGGTCTTGCCGAATGTAGAATGATGACGACCCGTTTGGCCGATGCCGGAGGGGTGCTGTGATACACCAGGCCGCGCGACAGGGTCCGCGGACCGGAGGGCTCTGATGACCGCATTGCAGAGTGGCAATCCCGCGATGGGCGCGCTCGAGCGTTGGGACCGTTTGGAAGAGGGCGCGGTCGAGAACCGGCGCGTGATGACGCTGGGCGGGACGCTGTCGGCGACGGCGATCCTGCTCGGGATCGTGGCCGCGATCGGCGTGCTGGTGTTCCAGCAGCTCAGCGGCTACGCGCAGACCGCGATGGACACCACCGGCTCGTTCGCGCTGCCGGGCTGGGGATACCCCGCGCTGATCGGCTCGCTGATCGGCGGGCTGGTGTTCTCGCTGATCATCGCGTTCAAGCCCAAGACCGCGCCGTTCCTCGCGCCGCTGCACGCGGGCGTCGAGGGCGTGTTCGTGGGGGCGCTCAGCGTGATCATCCCGGTCCGGTTCTTGGGCGGCAGCGAGTTCTTTGCCGGGGCCGGCACCACGCTGGTCATGCAGGCGATGCTCGCGACGTTCGGTATCTGCGCCGCGATGCTGCTGGGCTACTCGACCGGGATCCTCAAGCTGGGCGGGTTCGCCAAGAAACTGATCGCCACCATGTCGATCGGGCTGCTGCTCTATGTCGCGGCGTTGTGGATCCTGTCCATGTTCGGTGTCGGGATCTGGAACGGCTTTGCCGACACCGGCGTGATCGGCATCGGTTTCACCGCGTTCTGCCTCGGTTTGGCGTCGCTGTACCTGCTCCTGGACTTCGAGTTCATCGAGGAGGGCATCAAGGCCGGCGCACCCAAATACATGGAATGGGTCGGCGCCTGGGGCCTGATGGTCACACTTGTATGGGTGTACATCGAGGTGCTCCGCCTGCTGAGCAAACTGCGTTCGAACGACTGACTCTGTCAGAGAGCTTGCGTGTTCCTGTGCATGGCTTGCGCCTTGGTGGCCGCATTGCAAGCGGGGTGACCCTGTGGTAGCATCCATCGAGTGCTCGTGCTTGAGGGGGAACCACAATGAAGCGCTGCTTTCTGATATCTGCGGTTGCAGCCATCGTGTGCATCGGGCTGGCTTCCGGCTGCAACCCGAGCAGGACCGCCGGAGACAACCTGCTTCGGTCCGAGCCGGCTTTGACCATTCCTCATGTCGGCAGGGCATACGTAATCGATCCGAGCATCCGCGGTCTCGTCGGGATCTACAGCGTCAACCGCGAGGGGAAGATCACACGCGCCGCGTGGGATGACGTCGATACCGGCGCGGCCGGTTCTGTCGAAGACATGATCAACGATATCGTGCCGTACGACTACCTCGCGGTGGACGTGTCGGCGGTGGTCGCGAACCCGTCGCTCGGCGTGAGGGCGGATGCGGCAGACAGAGACGCCGAGATCAAGCGGCGACGGAACATGATCGCGGACGTGATCATCTTCGCCGCAGACCACAACTACAACCTGTACATGCACCGGGTGCTCGCGTTCAACAGGACAAGGCAGATCTCGAACAACATCCTGAACACCATATTCAACTCGGGCGAGGTCATCGCCGGCTTAGCCGACGGCAGCGTTGCCGCGGGGATCGCGGGCGCCCAGCTCGCCGTCAACTCGGTCAACAGCGAGATCGACTCGCAGCTCTTCTTCGACAAGTCGGTCGAAGCGATCGACAAGATCCTCCGGTCCGAACGTCAGGCGATGCTTCTCGAGCTCGATCGGCGTCTGGGCCTGAGCATCGAGGACTATTCGGTCACAGAACTGCTGCGTGATCTCGAGGTCTATTCAGAAACAGCCTCGTTCCGCTTCATCGCGTACGCGCTCCAGAGCACCGCGACCGAGGCGGAGCAGGACACGAACTCGCTCATCGCGAACGCCGCGAAGACGCCCAGCGAGCGGCGCACGGACATACCCACGAGCATCTCGCTTCCCACCCGTTCCGACCAGATGAGCATCCTGGAAGACCGGATGCGGGACCGCCGAGACCCAGACTGAACCGCGGGCAGCTGAGCCATACGGGCCCTACACGTTGAACAGGAAGTGGCAGATGTCCGAGTCCTGCATGGTGTAGTCCTTGCCCTCGACGCGCATCTTGCCGGCTTCCTTGATCGCCTTCTCGGTCTTGTGCTCTTGCAGGTCGGCGACCGAGTAGACCTCGACGCGGATGAACCCCTTCTCGAAGTCGGTGTGGATCACGCCGGCGGCCTGGGGCGCCTTGCAGCCCCGCGGGATGGTCCACGCGCGGATCTCCTTCTCGCCCGCGGTGAAGTAGGACTGGTAGCCCAAGAGCTTGTACGCGGCGTGGGCGAGCTTGTTGAGCGCCGGCTCGTCCATGCCCATATCACCGAGCATCTCGAGCTTGTCCTCGGCGTCCAGTTCGCTCAGCTCGCTCTCGATCTTGGCGCACACCGGCACCATCTCGGCGCCGACCGTCGCGGCGTGATCGCGGACCCTCGCCGCCAGCGGGCCCCGGCCGTTCACGTCGTCGTCGCTGACGTTCGCCAGGTACAGCACGGGCTTCATCGAGATCAGCCCGAGCCCTTTGAGCGCCCTGATCTGGTCTGGGTCGGTGATCTCGACGGAGCGGGCGGGCCTGCCGTCTTCCAGGGCCGGCTGGATCTTCTCGATCGCCCCGAGCCGGGCCTTGGCCTCGCGGTCGTTGCCCCGGGCGGCGCGTTGGGCCTTGGCGTGGGCGCTCTCGCAGGTCTGCAGGTCCGAGAGGATCAGTTCCTGCTCGATGGTCATGATGTCGCGGATGGGATCGACGGTGCCGTCGACGTGGGTGATCTCCTCGCCGCCCGGCGCTTTCTCGAAGCAGCGGACGACCTGGATGATCGCGTCGACGTCGCGGATGTGCCCGAGGAAGGCGTTGCCCTTGCCCTCGCCCTTGGAGGCGCCGCGGACGAGCCCGGCGATGTCGACCAGTTCGAGCACCGCGGGGATGACCTTCTGCGTCGCGATGTGCTCACCGATGATGTCCAGACGCTGGTCGGGGATCGGCACGACGCCCACGTTCGGATCGATGGTCGCGAACGGGTAGTTGGCGGCCAGCGCCCCCGCGTTGGTCAACGCGTTGAACAGGGTCGATTTCCCGACGTTTGGCAGTCCGACGATCCCGGCTTTCATCGATGGCTCCGAAACAGGCTGAGGCTGGACCCGGGCGTTGGCCCGGGCGGGCTGGGATGGTAGGCGGATCCCGAGAACCGCCGGGCGGGGGCAGGGCGAGGACCGGGCGCAGAAAAACACGCGCCGGGCCGAAGCCCGAGCGCGCGCCTTGTGGGGGCAGAGTGAGGATCGGCCGCCGCTACGGGCAACCGGCGTTGAACTCGGAAAGGAACTGGGTGATGTCGAAGAAGTTGAACAAACCGTCCGGTTCACCGACGGGGAAGTAGTCGGCCAGCGGGCTCTGGCTATTGAACAGATCCAGATATGTGGCGATGTCAAAGAAGTTCAAGGCCCCGTCACCACCACCGGGCGGATAGAAGTCACCACAGTCGACGTGCCAACCCCCTCCAGGGCCGTAGAGCTTCATGTAGAACTGCGCGTACGGGTTGCTGCGCCCGGGCTCGAACGCGCCGTTGCCGTCGAGATCGCACGCGAAGCCGAGGTAGAAAACGGTGCCGTACAACTGAAGTATGCCATCATTATCGAAGTCGTAGAAGACATCGATCGCGTCTTCGATACCCTGCGCGCCGGGCATGCTGGTTTCGGGGATGTACGAGCCATCCGATCCGATGCCGCCGTTCCCCGTCACCAGAAGCCAGCCTGTCGCTGCTTCGTTGTCCGGATCCCCGTCGGGCATGCCGTCGCCATCGAAGTCGACCGTGCCGGGCTGGGTGTACTGAAGCGAGTACCCGAAGTCGGTTAGCCCGTCGAAGTCCAGGTCGAGCCCGCCGCCCGGGTTGAAGAACGGCGTGCCGGCGTCGTTCACCGAGTCGGTGTCGCCGATCTCGAACGCGAGCGACGGGCCGGCGCCGGGCGCCAGGTCGATCGTCGCCTCGTACGTCGCGAGCACCAGCGGATCGGACTGATCGATCTGCCCCGGCAGGTCCCGGAGCGTGATACTCACGATCTCCTTGCGTGTGCTGCTCGAGTCGAACCCGTTCTCCCCGTCGTACCAGGCCCAGGTGGCCCCGAAGCCCTCCACCCCGTCGCCCACGCCGTCGCCGTCGAGATCGGTGTCCTCATGCTGGGTGGACCATGTGATGCCCACGCAATCGACGACGGTGTCCGGCGGGATGTCGCCCCAGTCAAAATAGATGAATCCGAACATGCCATTGCTGATCAGCGTGCTATCAAAGCAATCCGTACACGGAGAATCGATCAGACCGATTTGTGGTTCGGTCTGCCCGAAGGCGGCGCAGGGCAGCGTGTTGTCGGCGATCCAAACCGGCGCCGACGCCGGCCCGTCCGCCGGGCGGATACCGCCCAGCGGCACCGCGATCTTCTCGCCCGTCGCGGCGTTGTAGTAAATATGCGCGACACGCTCGCCCGGCATCGTGCCCAGCGGCGCGGGCTGGGGCTGGATGTCCGCCGCGTGGGCGGCGCCGGTCACGATCAGGATCGTCATGGCGGTGCGTGGCATCGTCGGCTCCGTGCGTTGTGAACTCGGGCCGTCCCGGTCTCCCGGGACGGCGCGCGGCGTGAAGAGATGTGGATCAGGGGCAGCCGGTGTTGAACAGGGCGAGGTACGCGCTGAGGTCGAAGAAGTCGATCGTGAAATCGGCGATGTCGCTCGCCACGATGTTGGCGCGGGGGTCCTCGTCGACGAACAGGTCGATATACGCCGATATATCGAAGAAGTTCAGCACGCCGTCCGGGTCGCCAGCCGGGAAAATGTCCGCGGGGCAGAGCGGCTCGCACGTGCCGCAGACCCCGCCGTAGAGCTTCATGTAGAACTGCGCGTACGGGTTGCTGTTGTCCCCGGGCTCGAACACGCCGTTGCCGTCGAGATCGCAGCCGAAACCGGAGTAAAAGAACGTCCCGACGTTCTCCGAGTCGTACGCGAACGCGAGGACGTCGAACGCGTCCTCGATCCCCAGGGCGCCTGGCACCTCGGTTTCCGGGAGGTAGGTGTTCCCGTCGGGCGACAGCCCGCCGTTGCCGGCGACCAGCGTCCAGCCGGTCAGGCCTCGGTCAGCGCGGTCACCGTCGACGGCGCCGTCGCCATCGAAGTCGACCGTGCCGGGCTGGGTGTACTGAAGCGAGTACCCGAAGTCGGCCAGCCCGTCGAAGTCCAGGTCGAGCGCACCGCCCGGGTTGAAGAACGGCGTGCCGGCGCCGTTCACCGAGTCGGTGTCGCCGATCTCGAACGCGAGCGACGGGCCGGCGCCGGGCGCCAGGTCGATCGTCGCCTCGTACGTCGCGAACGCATCCGGGCCGGACGGCGGCTCGACCTGCCCCGGCAGGTCCCGGAGGGTGATGCTCAGGATCTCTTTGCGGGTGGCGGCCGAGTCGAACCCGTTCTCGCCGTCGTACCAGGCCCAGGTGGCGCCGAAGCCCTCCACCCCGTCGCCCACGCCGTCGCCGTTGAGATCGGCATCGCGCACCTGGCTCGACCACGTGACGCCCACGCAATCGACGACGGTGTCCGACGGGATGTCGCCCCAGTCGAGGTACATCTGAGGCCCGGTATAGGAATAGCTGAACGGGCTATCCATCACCCCCGCGATCGGTTCTGTCTGCCCGAAGGCGGCGCACAACAGCGTGTTGTCGGCGATCCAGACCTCGGGCGAGTCGGTGCCGCGTGGCGACACGCCGTCACCCAGCAGCGTGGCGACACGCTCGCCCGTGGCGACGTTGTAATAGATGTGCGCGACACGCTCGCCCGGCATCGTGCCCAGCGGCGCGGGCTGGGGGGCGAACGGCTCGGCCGCCTGCGCCAAACCGGCGACCAGAAGGGCGGCCGACCCGATCGGCAGCACGCGTGAAGAACCGTTCCGGGTGTCGTTCGTCAAGCCCTGAGACATGGTGGGATCCGTGCGCGGAAGAGGACGATTCGAGATGGGGTGATCACCTGCGATCACCCGCTGCCTGGATCATATCCGAAATTTCTGGAAACGTGTTTCATTTTTCCAGAAATTGTTGATTCCCCGTATTGGGGTATCGGAGTCTTTCTGGCAGGCGGCGAGGGGGCCCTAGAGTCACACGAAGCGCCCGTAGCTCAGCCGGATAGAGCAGCGGTTTCCTAAACCGCAGGTCGGAGGTTCGAGCCCTCCCGGGCGTGTTTGGTGTGTGGATGTGGGATTCTGGGTCTGGCCCGGGGCCCATCGCGGTATGCCCGGTCCACCGCCGAGGGCCCTCCGCGCGGGGTGTGCCTGCCGACGCGCACCGAGTCGTGAACGCTTGGCGGCGTGCCCCGCCCCAGCCGTGGAGCCGCCCCAGACATGAACAGCACGGGGACAACCGACCGCGCGGGCACAACCGGCCCCGGGCCCCGTTGCTCGATCGGATGCATGACCGGGACCTCGCTGGACGGGCTGGATGTCGCGGTCGTCGAGGCACGCGGATCCGGGGCTGAGCTCTCGGATGTGCGCGTGGTCGGATGGGCTTCCCGCCCGCTGGCGGAACGCGGAGTGCTTGCGGCATTGGCAGCAGGCGAACCGGTCGACGCCGGGTCGATCACGCTGGCCGCCGCATCACTCGGGACAGCGCACGCGGAGGCGTGCGCGGAGGCGTGGGAAGCCGCGGGTCGCGCGTTGGCCGTCGAGCGCCCCGCGTTGGTCTGCGTGCACGGGCAGACGGTCTTCCACCGCCCGCCGCTGTCCTGGCAGTTGATCAATCCTTGGCCGATCGCTCACCGGCTTGGGTGCCCGGTTGTGTTCGATCTGCGGGGTGCGGATCTTCAGGGCGGGGGAGAGGGCGCACCAATCACACCGATCGCGGACTGGGTCCTGTTCGGATCGGATCTCGAAACCAGGGTGATCGTGAATCTCGGGGGCTTCTGCAATGCGACCGTGCTGCCGCGTGGAGGCCCGCTCGGGCGTGTGTCGGCGTTCGACGTCGCGCCCTGCAATCAGGTGCTGGATCACGCGAGCCGTCGGGCGATCGGGCGCCCCTTCGATCCGGGGGGGTCTCACGCGGCGGCGGGACGGGCGGACCAGCGGGCCACCGCGGAACTCGCCGAGACCCTCGAGCGTGTGGGATCTGCGCGCGATGCCGCGGTCCCGCGCCGCTCGCTCGGCACGGGAGACGAGTGCACCGCGTGGGTCGATGCCTGGCTCGGCAGGCTTTCCGGGCCCGATCTGCTCGCTTCGGCGTGCGCGGGGATCGGGGGGACGATCGCCCGTGCCATCAGAGCGTCAGCACCGGGCACCCCGACGATCGGGCTGGCGGGCGGATCGGTCGCGAACCGGGCGTTGGTCGGCGCGCTCGAGGATGCCGCGGGAGCGCCCGTGGTCTCCGTATCGGAACTGGGCGTCCGCGGAGAAGGGGGCGGACCGGTGCTCGCCGAGCAACGAGAAGCGGCGGGGTTCGCGGTGCTGGGCCTGCTGTTGGCGGACGGTGTCGAGATCGCGCTGCCGCGCGTCACGGGGCGTCCGGGCTCCATACCCTTGTCGGGCGCATGGATAAGGCCGTTAGACATCCCGGGACGAGCACACCGCCAGACCGTGGGCGGGTCCTGACCGAGCAACGATCGGAAGCGTCGGCGCGGCTCGACACGATGGACACCGCGGGGGTGCTGGGCGTGATCGCGGACGCGGACGCCGCGATCGCCGGCGCGGTCAGGGCGGAGCTCGGTCACATCGGCGCGTTCACGGACCTGGTCCATCCCCGCTTGCGTCGCGGCGGGAGGCTGATCTACCTGGGAGCCGGCACATCCGGGCGGCTCGGTGTGCTCGACGCCTCGGAGTGCCCCCCCACGTTCCAGACCGATCCATCGCTGGTCGTCGGCATCATCGCGGGCGGGGACAGCGCCCTGCGGGCGTCCTCCGAGCAGAAAGAGGACGATCCGCGGGGTGCGCACGAAGAGCTCGATGCGCTGGGAGTGGGCGTCGATGACGCGGTGCTGGGGATCGCCGCGGGCGGGACCACGCCGTATGTGCTCGGCGGGGTTGAGCATGCCGGTTCGAGGGGCGCTGCGACGGGCCTGCTTGTGTGCACACCGATGGATCGGCCGGCGTGGTGCGACGTGCTGATCGCGGTGCGGACCGGGCCCGAGGTGGTGACCGGCTCGACGCGGATGAAGGCCGGCACCGCGACGAAGATGGTCCTCAACATGATCACCACGGCGTCGATGGTCCGCCTCGATAAGACCTACGCTGGGCTCATGGTCGACCTCCGGGCGACCAACGACAAGCTCCGCGATCGGGCCGCGCGGATCGTGTCCGCGATCACGGGCGTGGACCGCGATGGGGCGTTCGGGCTGCTCGAACGAGCGGGCGGGCGCGCCAAAGTCGCGGCCGTGATGGGCGTGCTGGGTGTCGGGCCCGGAGACGCCGAACGCATGCTCGAAGCCCACGGCGGGCGGCTCCGCGGAGTCCTCGAACCCGAACCGACTGGAGACGACGCATGAACCTCGGGCAGCTCTGCGGGCGAGTCATGATGGTCGGGATCCGCGGCGGGACGATGGACGATCCGCGCACGCGGGAAGACGTCGAGGCATGCCGCGAAGCCGGCGTGGGCGGGGTCGTGCTCTTCGCGACGGACCTTGGCGAGGGCGGCGACCGCAATATCCACCATCCGGAACAGCTCCGCGGCTTCGTCGCGGGGCTGCGCAACGAGTTGGGCGCGGACCTGATCGTCTCGATCGATCAGGAGGGCGGGCAGGTCGCCCGTCTGCGACCGGAGCGTGGGTTCGAGCCCCACGTGTCCGCCGCGTCGTTCGGCCGGCTCGAACCGTTCAGCCAGCGGGCCCAGGCGCGATCGCAAGCCAAGCAGCTCGCGTCGCTCGGGATCGACCTGAACTTCGCGCCCTGCGTCGATCTGCTGATCAACCCGGACGGCCCGGCGATCGGCGCCAAGGACCGCGCGTTCTCCGCGAACCCCGACGTCGCGATTGAGTGCGCCAAACTCTGGATCGACGAGCACGAACGCGTGGGCGTCCACTGCTGCGTCAAACACTTCCCGGGGCACGGATCGGCGGGAGCGGACACACACGAGGACCTCGTGGACCTGACCGAGACCTACGCCGAGCGGGACGAGCTCGGCGTCTTCGGGCGGCTGATCGAGGCCTACGGCTCGTCGCTCGCGGTCATGACCGCCCACCTGCTTCACCGATCGATCGATCCGAATCACCCGGCTTCGCTGTCGAGGGCACTCACCGGGGGTCTGCTGCGTGCCAGGCTCGGCTTCGAGGGCGTGGTCATCACCGACTCGCTCGACATGGGCGCGATCACACAGCGGTACGACGGCACCGAGGCGATGTGCCTCGCGCTCGACGCCGGAGCCGATGTCCTGCTCGACGGCGTCAACATGCCCGGGCGCGCTCGCCCGTCGGCCGCCCGCGCGATGCACCGGGCGCTGGTGGAAGCGGTCGGGAGCGGGCGGGTCCGCGACGGTGCCGACCGGTTGGCGCGCAGCGTCGAGCGGATCAACGCGCTCTTTCGGACCCAGCCGGCCTGATAAAAACCCCCGGCTGCGATGCGCCCGCCCGCTTGACGCCGAATTCCGATCCCGGGCGACCGCGATTGCTCGCGGCGGGCCCGTTCATGGGGCATCATTGCCCGTATGCCCCCCCCCACCGGCACAGATCGGAAGTCTGCCTGGCTCGTGCACGCCTGTTTCGTGGGCTCGGCCGCCTTGCTCTCGGGCTGCGCGTCCGCCCCGACAGCCGGTGACCGGCTCGCCGAGCACGAACCCCGGGTCACCGGTGCCTGGGTCTGGACCGAACCCCAGCGGCACGGCTTCAGGCCCGACGCCGCGCCGCCCGACACGCACGACGCCTCGATCGCGGT
>DIYM01000108.1:9950-10531 GCA_002429045.1 Phycisphaerales bacterium UBA6054 | reverse complement strand
CGGGCCCGAGCCGCCGTGATCGTCTCAGGCCCGCCAAAGACTTGCCCGACCGCGGAGGCACATAGCCATGTCCCACGAACACCACATCCCCACCGCCTCCGAGAAGCTGCGCCCGGAACCGAGCGAGCGCCTCTTCGGGCCCTTCCAGCGGTTCGCGGGCAACTCGGCGTCCGGCGGGATCGTCCTGCTCGCGATGACGCTCGTCGCGATGATCTGGGCGAACTCCAGGTACGCGCACACCTACGACGAGGTGTTCCACGACACCCAGATCGCGGTCAGCGTCGAGCATCATCCGCACCACGCCGCGGGGCACGGAGAAGACGAGGGCGAGCACGAAGAGAACGCGCACTCCGAGAGTGACGACGCCGTGGTCGGGCACGAGGAATCCGACGCTCACCACGCGGGCGGATCGCCGATCGTCTCGGCGATGGGCGGTCACGGGATTCCAGAGGGCACGCCCGAACTGGTCGAAGAGCACGCCGACGAGTCTCACGACGACCACGGCGGGGCACACCCGGATCAGAAGCCCTACTTCTTCCTCGGGCACGGGCTGACACACTGGATCAACGACCTGCTGATGG
>DIYM01000108.1:7929-9888 GCA_002429045.1 Phycisphaerales bacterium UBA6054 | reverse complement strand
TGGATCAACGACCTGCTGATGGCCGTGTTCTTCCTGGTGGTCGGGCTGGAGATCAAGCGCGAGATCCTCGTCGGCGAACTGGCGTCGCCCAAGCGTGCCGCCCTGCCGATCTTCGGCGCGATCGGCGGGATGCTCGCGCCGGCGGCAATCTTCGCCGCCATCAACTGGGGCAACCAGGAAGCCATCGCGGGGTGGGGCGTCCCGATGGCGACCGACATCGCGTTCGCGGTCGGCGTGATGGCGATGCTCGGCAACAGGATCCCCAACTCGCTGAAGGTCTTCCTGCTCAGCCTGGCGATCGTCGACGACCTCGGCGCGCTCGTGGTGATCGCGGTGTTCTACACCGAGAACCTCCAGATGGCGTATCTCGGCTACGCGGGATCGATCATCGCGCTGCTGCTGGCGATGAACATCCTGCGTGTCCGCTGGATCATGGCGTACCTGCTGCTCGGTCTCCCTCTCTGGTACTTCGTCTACAAGTCGGGCGTGCACGCGACGATCGCGGGCGTGCTGCTCGCGTTCACGATCCCGGCGCACGCCCGTGTCAACGCCGTGAACTTCTCGTACTCGACCCGCAAGGCGCTCGAGATCTTCGACGAAGCCGAGGACAGCCGCGACGCCGATGTCAAGCAGAGCAGCGTGCGTCGCGCCGCGGTCTTCGCGATGATGGCCAACGCCCGACAGGTCATGCCCCCGCTGCACCGCATCGAGACCGTCCTGCACCCCTGGGCCGCGTTCTTCATCATCCCCGTCTTCGCGCTCGCCAACGCCGGCATCCCGGTGCACGGCGGCGTGGGCGAAGCGATCTCGGGCAACGTCTCGCTCGGCATCATCGCCGGCCTGGTGGTCGGCAAGCCGCTCGGGATCACCCTTCTGGCGCTGCTCGCCTGCAAGGCCGGCATCGCCGCCCTGCCACGCGGCGTGACCTGGCGCCACATCGTCGGCGCCGGCATGCTCGGGGGCATCGGTTTCACGATGGCCATCTTCATCGCCAATCTCGCCTACAAGACCAATGCTTACAACCTCGAGCACGCCAAGCTGGCGATCCTGGTGGCGTCGGCGATCTCCGCCATCGGCGGGGCCGCGATCCTGGCATCGTGCAAACCGCAGGACGAACCCGAGCCCGACACCCTCGGGCCCGCCATCAGCCACTGAGCCATCCCGGCCCAGCCAACGACGAGGGCACCCCCGACGGGGTGCCCTCTTTGCATGCGTGGCCCGGCGCGATCAGAGCCCCGGCAGATCCATCCCCGCCGCCGATTCGAACGACGCGTCCTCGATCAGGTACAGCCCGAGCAGCCAGCCCTGGACGATGTAGGGATCGACCTTGAAGGTGCCCTCGACCATGCCGTAGCCGGTCACGGTGTTGCCCATCCGGGTCAGTTCGGCGAGTTTGACCTCGATCGCGTCGTAGGGCGTGGGGGGGATGCCGATGCAGCAGCCGTCCCACGGGTTCTGCATCACCAGCATCTCATCCACCGCCGAGGCGACGACCGGGAGCAGGGTGTTGCCCTCGACGCGCACGGATTTGCCGTCCAGCCGCATCACCCAGTCGGGCAGTTGCTCCTGCCCCTGCTTGGGGTTGTAGTCGCGGGCGACCGAGCGCATGACCTGCCAGTCGAGCACGAAGGGGCTCTGGGGCGAGCCGTCGCCGATGATGATCCCGGCGCCCTCGACCTCGACCGAGCCGTCGCCGCGTACGGTGTACGCGGGCCCGACGGTCCCGGCGTCCGGGCCCGATGATCCCGGGTCGGCTCGCTCAGCATCCGTGAGCACCTGTTCGGGGACGGTGTCAACAACCCCATCAGCGGTGTCAGCCGGTGCATCGAGGGGTGCATCGGCGGGCGTGCCGGTCATCGCCGCGCTGACGACCTCGTCCCCGGGGAGTTCCTCCTCGGCGTCACCGATCACGCCGAGCAACTCGTCGAGCGACTGGCCCGGTTCTCCGGAGCGATCGGC
>DIYM01000108.1:0-7860 GCA_002429045.1 Phycisphaerales bacterium UBA6054 | reverse complement strand
AGACGGGTCCAGGCGCGGGGACCGCCTCTTCGATCGCGGCCGCGAGCGGTTCGTTGGGTGTTGCGGTCAAGGGAGGCTCATCCGACCGCGCGGCCTGCGGTGCGGGCTCGCTGCGGGCTGAGCCGGCATCGGGGCCGGCATCAGGGCCGGCATCGCGGTCGGTGACCGCGGGTTCCGGATCCGCTTCGCGGTCCGCTCCCGGGTTCTGCGCCCTCGACGGGCGCCCGATGGACGACGCCGATGCCTGAGCCCCGGGCGGCGGCGCGGATGCGGCGCGGGCCTCGCCGGTGCGCCGTGAGACGTTGAGCACGCCAGTCACGACGACCAACCCCGCGATCAGAAGCCAGAAGTACCGCATCGATCACCTCCTCCTAAGGCGTCTACCGACGCCGACGCCCCGCGGTTCCCCTCACCCGATCGGACGCAGGTGACGGACGACCGCGGTCCGGTACGCCAACACCGCCGGCGCGACACCCGCGAGCATCGCCAGGGCGATCGTGCCCAGGACCATCGCCAGATACCCGTCGAGCGGGAGACTGGGACGGACAACCAGGCCGAGCCTCGCCTCGAGCACGCCTGACACCAGCGTCCC
This sequence comes from Phycisphaerales bacterium UBA6054, assembly GCA_002429045.1. Taxonomy (GTDB): domain Bacteria; phylum Planctomycetota; class Phycisphaerae; order Phycisphaerales; family UBA1924; genus UBA6054. The sequence continues at coordinate 7,268 of DIYM01000108.1, read as the reverse complement.
GAACACGATGCCCAGGATCACGCCCAGCGCCCCCCCCATGAGCCCGATCGCAGCCGACTCGGTGAGCACGAGGTTGAACACCCGCCACCGGCTGGCGCCCAGCACGCGCAGCACCGCGACCTGCCGCCGGCGCTGCTCCATCGAGTTGTACAGGGCCAGCATGATCGAGACCCCCGACGAGATCAGCACCGCGAACGCCATCGCGACCAGGATCTGGTCCACGCTCGACACGATCTCGAAGAGACCGCGGACCGTGTCCGCCGGCTGGGCGACGGTCCAGTCCGGATCGCGACGCAGGGCGCTGAGGATCTGCGTCAGCGCCGCGGTCCGCGCACCCAGGCTGGCGTACACACCGGTGATCTGGCGGTCCACGTCGATCAGGTCGTCCACGGTGGTGACGACCTCGCCGCCCAGTTCGGCCACGCGCCGGTCGTGGGCGTGCAGCACCCAGGAACTCTCCAGATCCGTGAACAACGCCCGGTCGTGGGGGGAGCCGGTGAAGCCCAGGATCCCGACGACCTCGTAGTCGTACTCGAGATGCACGTGCGTGCCGGGCTGGCGCGGCGTGCCGTGGTACAGGTTGATCTTGTCGCCGATGAGCAGGTTCGTACGCTGGGCGGCTTCCGCGCCGATCACGATCTCGAATGCGCCCTCGAACAGACGCCCCTCGTCGACCGTGAACGACTCGCCCGGCGCCGGCTGGAAGCGTGTGAAAAACTCGGGCGTGGTCGCCATCACCGAGAGCCCGCGATACGAGTCGCCCAACTGCGTCGGGATCGCCCAGGCGAACGGGTACGAGCCGACCAGTTCCTCGAACTGGGACCAAGTGATCGGCGCCCCCGGCGCGCCGGCGTAGAACATGCTGTTGAGCACGCTCGTCAGGGCGCTGGGCTCTTTGGTGATCAGCATCTGCGCGTTGCCCGTGCCCCGCTCGAACGCGGCCCGCCCGGACGCCTTCATCGAGATCAGCAGCGTCATCAACGCGACCGCCACCGCGACCGACGCCACGGTCACCCCGGTCGAGAAACGGCGCCCGGTCATCGAGCGGCTCACGATGTTCCAGTCGGTCAACGCCATCTCACACCCCCGCCGGCTCGCCGGCGGGTCTGCCCGACATCTCGCCCCGCGTGCCGAGGGACTCGTGCCGATCGAACACCGGGATCAGGGAGCGGTCGTGGGTCACGCACATCAGGGCCGCCCCGTTCTCGGCGCAGGCTTCTTTCAGCAGACGCACCGCCTCGCCCGCGTTGCCCTCGTCGAGGCTCGCGGTGGGTTCATCGGCGAGCACGAGCGTCGGGCGGCAGGCGACCGCGCGGGCCACCGCGACCCGCTGCTGCTGACCCACGCTGAGTTCCTCTGGCGTCGCATGGGGGCGGTCCAGCCCGAGGCGTTCTAGCAACGCCGATGCCCGGGCCTTGTGCTGGCTCTTGGGCAGATCGGAGAACATCAACGCCGCGAGCACGTTCTCGAGCGCGCTGAACCCGTGCAGCAGTTGGAACGTCTGGAACACCATCCCGATGTGCCGACCGCGGAACCGGTCGAGTTCGGACCCCCGCATCGCGCCCAGCGCCGCATCGGCGACGATCACCTCGCCCAGGTCGGGCTTCATCAAGCCCGCGACCAGATGCAGCAGGGTGCTCTTGCCGGTGCCCGAAGAACCTGTGACCACAACCTGTTCTCCGATCCCGAGCCGGAAGTCGCGGACGCGGACCGTCGGTGCCGACGCCCCGGGATAAGAAAACGTCACATCTCGGAGCCTGAGGGCACCGCCGCCGGGCTGGGAACTCGGGTCTTGCAAGTCGTGGTTGCTCCGTTCCTGGCACGAACCGCGCCGGGCGAATCCTATCCGGTGCCCGGGCAACGCCTGGCCCGGCACACCCAGAATCGCGTCCGGACGCCCCGGGATTCCGCACACAAAGCACCGAAAATACCCGCTTTGTGCGCTATTGATGAATGCCGGGTCCGAAAATCCGCACGGACCCCGCCGAAATGCGCCGCCGATGGCCCGCGGTGTGGTACGCTCGGGCTGCGGCGTTCGCCGCGGAGCACGCACCGGATCGCATGTGTTCCAGACGCCCGCACCCACGAGCGGGCGTGGTACCAACTTGGAGTCTCACCGATGAAGCGTTCACGCCCGCTGCTTGTCTGTTCCGCCGCGCTGTCGATGCTCGCGGCTGCCGGTTCGGTCTCGGCAAACCACGCGCCGAGCCCGGCGGCGTCCCATCACGCCGCGCCGCTGGCGTCGACGAGCACGGTGTTCCGCCAAGCCGCGATCTCGGAGATGGGCGAGACGATCCGCGTCCGTCTGGCAATCGCGCACGGCGACGAGACGCTCGAACTGACCCGCTACAACCCGCTCTCGGCCGGGGCGCGCGTCGTCGAGGTCGACGCCAACGGGATCGAGCGTCCGCTCGATCTCACCGGGCTGTCCTTCTTCAAGGGGGGCGTCGCCGGCGATGCCGACTCGCTCGCGTTCGTCTCGGTCATGGGCAACCGGGTGAACGGCTTCGTCCGCTCGGGCGAGGGCGTCCGGGTCATCAGCACCGGGCACGCCGAGGCCGAGGCAGCCGTCTCGTACGAGTTGACGTCCGACCTGAACCTCGGCGACGGCTCCGACTTCTGCTCGACCGACCTGATCACCAACGAGTTCGACGCGTTCGCGCACACCGGCATGACGCGCGAGGAGATGGTCCCGACGGGCCAGGCCGTGCCCGCCCGCGGCGCCCCGTGCCGGGTCGCACGCATCGCGGTCGATACCGACTACGAGTTCTCCCAGCTCTTCGGGGGCAACACGGTCGACGCCGCCGCGTACGCGATCACGCTGCTCGCCGCTTCGAGCAGCGTCTATGAGCGGGACGTGAACGTGCGGCTGGCGATCCCGTACGTCCGCGTGTTCGCGACCAACAACGATCCTTACGTCGGGGACAGCAGCACGATCGACTTCCTGCTCGAGATGCGCGACCACTGGAACACCTCGATGCGTCACGTGCCGCGCGAAGCGGTGCAGGGCCTATCGGGCAGGTCGCTCGGAGGGGGCGTGGCGTATGTCAACGCCCTCTGCAACACGCTGTTCGGACACGGGGTCTCGGCGAACCTGAACGGCACGTTCCCCATGCCCGTCCAGGACAACCAGTCGGCCAACTGGGATCTCATGGTCGTCAGCCACGAACTCGGCCACAACTTCGGCTCGGGGCACACGCACGACAGCAACTCGTACAGCCCCACCATCGATGACTGCGGCAACGGAGACTGCTCGCTGGCCCCGGACTCGACCATCATGTCCTACTGCCACCTTTGCCCGGGCGGGATCGGCAACATGGACATGCGGTTCCACCCGCGCGTCCAGACCCGGATCCTGCAGTACCTGGGCGGCGCCGGCTGCGACCTGATCACGACCGGATCGCCCGAGCCGCGCGCCGACTTCTTCGAGCTCTTCCGCGGCCAGGCCGCCGCGCTCGACGTGCTCACCAACGACGAGATGGCCAGCTGCAGCCCCGCCAGCCTCCAGATCCTCTCTCACGACGCCACCACGCCCGGGGGCGGGACCGTCAACGTCGTCACGGGCGGGCCGCTCACGGGCGAACAGCTGTTCTACACCCCTGCCCAGGGCTTCACGGGCACGGACACCATCAACTACAGCACGGCCGCGGGCGCGGCGGTCGCCACCATCGAGGTCGCCCAGCTCCGCGAACCCGTCGCGGGCGGCAGCGAGCCCGGCGTGGACGCCGCGTACTACGCGATCCCCAGCATCTCCGAGCTGCCCGACTTCGGGGCGCTGACACCGATCGTCGAGGAGGTCATCGGCAACATCGACTTCGCGACGACGACCGGTGACTTTGCCGGGTCCGGATTGAGCGATAACGTCGGCGCCGTCTTCCGAACAACCGTCGATGTGCCCCGGGACGGCTTCTACATGCTCGCCATCGAGTCCGATGACGGCTCACGCCTGTGGGTCGGCGATGACCTGCTCGTCGACAACGACGGGCTGCACGGCATGCGTGACCGGTTCGGCATCCTCCCGCTCGGGGCCGGCAAGCACGACCTCCGTGTCGAGTTCTTCGAAGCCGGCGGCGGCGCGGGCCTGATCATGCGGTACGCCGGCGAGACCGTCACGCGCGGGGTTGTCCCCGCCAGCGTGCTGACGCGAACCGCCGACGCGGCGTGCCCGGCTGACCTGGCCGCCCCCTTCGGCGTCCTGAACTTCTTCGACATCTCCGCCTTTATCGGAGCCTTCAACGCGGGCGACCCGTCCGCGGACCTGGCGGCCCCGTTCGGCAGCCTCAACTTCTTCGACGTGTCCGCCTACATCGGGCTCTACAACGCAGGCTGCCCCTGACCCGACCCCCACGCCTCGCGCTCACGACCGAGGGCCGGGCGATTTGTAAGTGCTTTGATTGGGCTTGTTTGGTCCAATCTCTCCAATTTCCGGATTGAACCGTGTTTTGATCCGGTATGCTCTCGATGGACTCTCTTCCCACGAAACCAGTACAAAACCGGAGAAGACATAGATGAATCGCTTGACCGCTACCGCTTGCCTCGCGCTGACCGCCGGCATGGCCAACGCCACCCCGGACGTCATCTGCGGGATCCTCAACGGCGTGAACAACTACGGGACCGTCGGTTCGATCCGCGCGTTCTCGATCGGCACCACCGCCTGCAACAAGGGCACCAGCCCCGCCAACTGGATCGATGACACGCTGAACCACCCGGTCATCTCGACCACCCTGTTCAAGATCCAGGACGGGCGCATGACCCAGGTCGGCGTCTCGTTCGTCAAGCACTCCTTCGCGGCGCTCCAGGGCAACGAGTGCGGATTCGGCTGCGCGAACGACGGCTCGTTCCAGTCGCTCGGCTCGGGCTGCTCCGATCCGTACGGGCCCAACCTCAACGGCGACCAGGAGGACCTGGGCCCGCGCTTCGAGGTCAACGCGTTCACCGGCGACTATGTGACCCCGCCCTCGTTCGCGAGCCAGTTTGGGAACGCGATTTATAAACGGTTGCAGGTGCCGGTCTCCAGGCTGCAGAACGCCGCCGACGCGGAGTTCATCGCCGAAGGCCAGTACGTCGCCCTCGATGACTCCCAGGCCGGCAACCAGTTCAACAACGCGTCCTACCGCATCCTCAACTTCAACCCCAACAACCAGTCCCTGACCGTGAACGGCGCCCCCGCGACCGTCGCCGAGGTGCCCGCGATCTTCGCGTGGCAGGCGCACGGGCTCGGACGCAACCAGCCCGACCCCTCCGTGACCATCTCGCAGATCGACGTGCCCTCCGAAGGCCGCTTCTACCTCGCCTCCAAGGCGGTCGACCTCGGGGACGGCACCTGGCGCTACGAGTACGGCCTGTACAACCTCAACTCGCACCGCTCGGCCGGTTCGATCTCGATCCCGGTCAGCACCGGCTCGAGCAACCACGGCTTCAACGACATCACCTACCACTCGGGCGAGCCCTACTCGTCCGCCGACTGGTCCCCGGTCGATAACGGCTCCAGCGTGACCTGGTCGACCGAGACCTTCGCGGTCAACGAGAACGCCAACGCGATCCGCTGGGGCACCATGTACAACTTCTGGTTCGAGACCGACGCCGCCCCGACCACGGGCGATATCGAGATCGGGCTGTTCCGCCCGGGCTCGCCCTCGAGCCTGACCGCGTCGGCCACCGTGCCCGCCGCCGGCTCCGTCTGCATCGCCGACTTCAACAACGACGACAATGTCAACTTCTTCGATGTCTCCGACTTCATCGGCGCCTTCAACGCCCAGGACCCCGGCGCCGACATCGCCGAGCCCTTCGGCGCCTGGAACTTCTTCGACGTCGCCGCGTTCATCGGCGAGTTCAACGCCGGCTGCCCGTAAGCCGATCCGCTGAACAAACGCACCGTCTGATACGACGCCCCGGGAAACCGGGGCGTCGTTCTTTGCGTGCCGGCATGCGGGCGGGAGCCGCTGCGTGGGTCGTCAGGTCGTGCCGTACATCCGGTCCCCCGCGTCGCCCAGCCCGGGCACGATGTACCCGCGGTCGTCGAGCCGCTCGTCGAGCACCGCCGCGTAGATGCGCACGTCCGGGTGGTCCTTACGCATCCGGGCGACCCCCTCGGGCGACGCGACCAGGCAGATCATCCGCAGATCGGTCGCGCCCGCTTCTCGCAGCAGGTTCACCGCCGCCGACGCGCTCCCGCCGGTCGCGAGCATCGGATCGACCAGCACGACCGGGCCCGCATCGAGATCCCGCGGCAGCTTGCTCAGGTAGGTCGTCGGCTCGAGGGTCTCTTCGTTGCGTGCCAGCCCGACATGCCCCACCCGGGCCTCGGGCATCACCTCCAGCATCCCGTCGATCATGCCCAGCCCGGCCCTGAGCACCGGCACCACCGTGACCGAACCCCTGAGCCGGTAGCCCGCCGTCTCGGCGACCGGCGTGGTCACCGCGAACGTCTCGGTCTCGAACGACCGCGTCACCTCGTAGACCATCAGCCCGGCGATCTGCGCCAGCGTCGAGCGGAACTGTCGGTAATCGGTCCCGACGTCCCGGAGGCGCGTCATCTTGTGGCGGATCAGCGGGTGGTCGAACACCACGAGCCCGCCGGAGTTCGTGTCGGTCATGCCCGAGTGTACCAAAGCCGTGCCCGAGGCACTCGCCGAGCCGCGACGGCAGATACGCTGCCGGCATGGAACGAACGGATCAAGCCGCTCTCGATGCCGCTCTTGAAGAAGCCATCGCGGGGCGCGACGGGGGCGGTATCCCGATCGGTTCGGCGTTGATGGCACCCGACGGGACGATCGTCGCCCGCGGTCACAATCTCCGGGTGCAGACCGGGGATCCCACCGCGCACGCCGAGACGGTGTGCATCCGCAACGCCGGGCGCCGGCGGGACTGGCACACGCTCACGCTGGCGTCCACGCTGTCGCCCTGCGCGATGTGTACGGGCACCGCCGTGCTGCACAGGATCCCCCGCGTGATCATCGGGGAGCACGAGACCTTCATGGGGCGCGAGGACTGGCTCACTGCCGAGGGCGTCGAGGTGATCCTGGCCAACGACCCGCGGTGCATCGAGCTGATGCGCACCTTCATCGCCGAACGGCCGGACCTGTGGGACGAGGACATCGGCGTGCCGCCCGCGTGACCGGGTGCTCAGTCTTCCCCGCTCGGCTCGTCGAGCGTCGGGCGGACGAACGGCTCATCGATCGGCGGATGGGCCCGCTCCATCGGCTCGGCCCACGCCGGGATGACCTCGACCTCCGCGTGCAGGCGGATCGGCTCGAAGAACGTCCCGG
>DIYM01000146.1:7415-7626 GCA_002429045.1 Phycisphaerales bacterium UBA6054 | reverse complement strand
GCCCGCCGCGTCTCGTGGGCTGTCGGAGAGTGGGGGCGGCCTTGGGCATGGCGACCACCATACCAACAGAACGGGGGTAGTCACGCGGGAAATGGGGGTAGCGATTCAACGGCAAAGGGGCCTGCGAACTTCGCAAGCCCCTTCCAATAAGTACCTTAGAAACGCCCCGACAAGGACTCGAACCTTGGACCTAGCGGTTAACAGCCGCTCG
>DIYM01000146.1:0-7344 GCA_002429045.1 Phycisphaerales bacterium UBA6054 | reverse complement strand
AGCGGTTAACAGCCGCTCGCTCTACCAACTGAGCTATCAGGGCCTGCCGCCGGCGCAAACCGACGGCCACAACATTAGCGCCCAGACACGATCGGTCAACCCCCGCCCGGCCCTCCAGCACCCCAACCACCCCACCCCCAACGCCACGCAAAACCCGCACTCCACGCGGCCCGTATACACCACCATGCCAGGCGCACCCACAACCGTCCGACTCGCACGCCTCGTCGCGCCCCTGGCCATCGCCCTCGCAGCCGCCCACGCCATCGCCGAATCACGCCCGACCGACCCCTTCCGCGTCGCCGACAAGCCCCCCGCCCGAGTCCACGCCGCCCGATCCGCCGAGCCGATCCCCCCAGACATCGCCCGGTCCCCGATGCTCGCGGCGCTCTCGGGCCACCTCGAAGACCTCGACACACAAGACCTGGTCACCCTCCGGCGCGCACTCGGGAACGTCCCCGCGCCGGCGGCCCTCCCGGGGTCCCGCACCCTCGCGGTCCTCCACATGTCCCGGGGTGCTTCCTCGGCAAGGGCCGAGGTCCTGCATCTCGCAGACGACCGCTACGCCGTCCGCGCTCTCGACGACCCCGGCGCCGATCCACGCCTCCTCGCCGACGCCCCCGTCGAATCGCTCGGCATCCACCGCTGGTCCGCCACACCGACACAGCCCCTCCAGCCCAACGCCCGCGCCAGCTTCGACGGCAACGCCGATCCGTCGCCGGTCACCCTCGACCGAGCCACCCGCCGACGCCTCTTCCGAGCCAACTACCCAGAACTCACCAGGAACCTCGCCGACGAGACCATCCACATCCGGACGCCCCGCACATTCGATCCCAACGAACCCCACGGCATCCTCGTCTGGGTCTCCCCATCGCCCGACGGCCGCATCCCGCCCATGCTCGAGCCCGCGCTCGACGAACTCAACCTCCTCGCCGTCGGCGCCAGCAACGCCGGCAACCGACGCGAACTCTCCGACCGGCTCCAACTCATGCTCGACGCCATCGAGACCGCCAGGCGGCGCATGACCACCGACGAGTCCCGCATCTACGTCACCGGCATGTCCGGCGGCGCGCGCTGCGCATCCATCCTCCAGATCGCCATGCCCGGCACCTTCGCCGGAGCCGTCCCCATCGTCGGGCTCGACTCCTACCACCTCGTCCCCACGGGCAACGGCAGCACCCGCTGGCCCGCCCGGCTCGGACGCCCGCCCGCCAAAGCCTTCGCCGCCCTGAAAGAGCGCCGCATCCGGGCCATCACAGGCGACCAGGACTTCAACGAGCCCGAGATGTCCCGACGCGCACGCATGATGCAGAAAGACGGCATCAACATCCAACTCGATGTCATCGAAGGCATGGCCCACGCCATGCCCACACCCGAGCGGTTCGCAGAAGCCCTCCGGTGGGTCGACGAACCCCGCCGCCAGGCCATCGCGCAAGCCGCCCGCGCCGCCCGCGATGCCCTCGATGCGATCGATCCCGACGCCACGCCACAACGACGCCGCGAGGCCCTGATCGAAGTCACACGCATCGCCCCCTGGTCCGATCCCGCCTGGGAAGCCGCCACACAACTCGGGTTCGAGAAACCCCGCTGAGCGCACCCCGCGCATGCAGTACGCTCTCCCGATGCAGACCCACGCACCCGGGCACACCGCACGCCGCCTCGCCCCCTTCGGCACCACCATCTTCGCCCAGATGTCCGCCCTCGCGGCACAGCACCACGCCGTCAACCTCTCCCAAGGCTTCCCCGACGACCCCGGCCCCGCCGCCGCCCACGAAGCCGCCGCCCGGGCCATGCAAGCCGGCCACAACCAGTACGCACCCCTCCCCGGCACCCCGCAACTCCGCCGCGCCATCGCCGACTGGTCCGCCTCCCGCAGCCGCATCAGCCCCGACCCGGACACCGGCATCACCGTCACCGCCGGGGCCACCGAAGCCCTCGCCGCCGCCACGCTCGGGCTCGTCAACCCGGGCGACGAGGTCGTCCTCTTCGAGCCCTTCTACGACTCCTACCGCGCCTGCGTCGCCTTCGCCGGCGCGACCCCGCGCTTCGTCCAACTCCGCCCCGACGAATCCGGGACCCGCTTCACCTTCGACGAACCCGAACTCCGCGCCGCCTTCACCGACAAAACCAGACTCGTCCTGATCAACACCCCGCACAACCCCACCGGCGCCGTCCTCTCCAAAGCCGAACTCCAGACCATCGCCGACCTCTGCCTGCAGCACGACGCCATCGCCCTCGCAGACGAGGTCTACGAAACACTCACCTACGACGAATCCCAGCCCCACATCTCCATCGCCACGCTCCCGGGCATGGCAGACCGCACCGTCACCGTCTCCTCCATCGGCAAGTCCTTCTCGCTCACCGGCTGGAAGATCGGCTGGGCCATCGCCCCCTCGCACCTCACGGCCGCCGTCCGCGCCGCCCACCAGTTCCTCACCTTCGCCGTCGCCACCCCCCTCCAGCACGCGGCCGCCGAGCTCCTCACCAAGCACCACGCCATCGCCGAATCCATCCGAGCCCACGACCACGCCATGCGCGACCTGCTGGTCCCCGCCCTCACCGACCTCGGCTTCAAGTGCTTCAACCCCGCCGGCACCTACTTCGTCATGGCCGACCACACCGAAGTCTCAGCCGGGCTCGCCCTCTCCCCCGAAACCACCCCCGACGCCGCCCTCTGCCGTCACCTCACCGAGCACGCCAGGGTCGCCGCCATCCCGCCCTCCGCGTTCTACAGCACCCCATCCGACGGGGGACGCTTCATCCGCTTCGCCTTCTGCAAGCAACAACCCACCATCGAACAGGCGATCGCCAACCTCCGCGAAACCCTGGGCTAGACATGCGCCGCGACCTCCAGCCCCATCTGCCCCGGCATATCCAACCGCCCGAACGCGACATCATCGCCTCTACGCTCGCCGCCTGCGACGCCGGCACCGCCGTCCGCAACCACTGGCCAGCCGAACTCAACCACGCCCCCTCCGCCCGCCTCCTCGCCTTCGGCAAAGCCGCCGCCCACATGGCCGCCGCCGCCATCGAACTGCTCGCCGGCCGCCTCTCCCAAGCCGCCATCATCTGCCCGCCCGAGCACACCCACCTCATCAACCACCCGCGCGCCAACGCCCACCCCGCCGACCACCCCCTCCCAACAGAGCGCAACATCGCCGCCGCCGACGCCCTCGAAGCCTCCGCCCGCGCCGCCGACCCGGGCGAACCAACCCTCGTCCTCATCTCGGGCGGCGGCTCCGCACACCTCACCGCCCCCCGCCCCGGCGTCACCCTCGACCGCATCCGCGACACCACCGACCGCCTCCTCCGCGCCGGCGCCGACATCCGCGAACTCAACCACCACCGCCGCCAACTCGAACGCCTCAAAGCAGGCGGCCTCCTCCGCGCCTGCGCCAGCACACGCGTCATCGCCCTCGTCCTCTCCGACGTCCTCGGCAACGATCTCAACACCATCGCCTCCGGCCCGCTCATCGCCAGCGACCGCGACCCGCCCGCCGAGCACACGGTCATCGCCGACAACCACACCGCCGTCCGCGCCGCCGCCGAAGCCATGCGCCGCTGCAACCTCGACCCGCTCATCCCCGACCAGCCCCTCACCGGAGAAGCAAGCATCTCCGGCCGACACCTCGCCGAACTCGCCCTCAAGTCCAACCGCCCCGTCCTCGCCGGCGGCGAGACCACCGTCACCGTGGCCAACGCCACCGGCAAGGGAGGCCGCAACCTCGAACTCGCACTCGCCGCCGCACGACGCCTCCCCCCCGACCGCGACTGGACCGTCCTCGCACTCGCCACCGACGGCGTCGACGGCCCGACCGACGCCGCCGGCGCCGTCCTCACCTCGAAGATGTTTCAGACCAAAGCCAACCGCGATCTCGCCGACCGCGCACTCGAAACGCACGACTCCTACCACGCCGCCGAACGCCTCGACGCCCTCATCCGCACCGGACCGACCGGCACCAACGCCAACGACATCGCGGCCATCTGGTTCAGATAAGATCTCCCAATGACCGTCAGCCTCTGGCAGCAACGCAGCCCCACCCCCGAACGCACCGACACCGCCGTCGCCATCATCGGCGCCGGCATCTCGGGCCTCTCCGCCGCCATCGAGTGCGAAGCACGCAACATCCCCTGCGTCGTCCTCGAAGCCGAGTACCCGGCCTCCAAAGCCAGCGGCCGAAACGCCGGCTACCTCATGCGCGGCGCCGCCGAGAACTACGCCGCCGCCATCGAAGACCTCGGCCGAGACCGCGCCCGATTCCTCTGGCGATGGACCGAAGACAACCTCAAAGCCCTCCGGGCCCTCGGGCTCGAATCCGTCCCCTCCTTCGAGGACCGCCCATCCTGCCTCGCCGCAACCCTCGACGACGAAGCCGACCAGCTCGAACGCTCCGCAAGGCTCCTCGCCGACGACGGATTCGAGACCCAACTCCTCCGGCCAGGCGCCGCCGCACCCGACGACCCCGTCTGGAACTCGGGCCACGCCTCCGTCGGCCTGCTCAACCCCCACGACGCCACATGCTCGCCCGCCGAACTCGTCGCCTTCCTCCAGGGCAAACTCGAGCGCACCCGCGTCATCACAAACGCACCCGTCCACGCCATCGAGCCCGATGACAAGGGCGTGCTCATCCGCGCCCGCGCCGCCGAGGTCGCCGCCGACCACGCACTCGTCTGCACCAACGCATACGCCCGCCACCTCCTCCCCGAACTCGAAGGCGTCGTCACCCCCAACCGCGGCCAGATGCTCTCATTCCGCCCGCACGACCCCGCCCTCGCCGACCTCGCATACGCCTACTACATCAACCACGGCTCCGAGTACATACGACCCGGACGCCCGGGCGAGATCATCCTCGGCGGCGCACGAAAGTCCGACGAACACGCCGAACGCACCGACACCGACGCCGTCACCCGCACCGTCCAGCACACCCTCGAGCAATGGATCAGAACACTGATCACCGACCGCTACACGGTCACCGCACGCTGGGCCGGCATCATGGGCTTCACCCCCGACGCCGTGCCCATCGTCAAGCCCACCGCCCTCGATCCCCGCGTCTGGTTCTGCGGCGGGCTCACCGGGCACGGCATGTCCATGGGCCACACCACAGCACGACACGCCGTCCACGCGATGCTCGACAGCACGCCCAGCCCCTTCGGACTCAACCCGGACGGCACTCGCCCGGCAGCAGCCTCACCGGGAGCCCGCTAACGCGAGCAGCCCAGGCATCCCCCCGACCACCGCCTCCGCCAGATTCTCGACCGCCCGCCCGAAGTTCGCCACGAACTGTTCCTCCGGCGCCGCCCGATCGAAGAAATCGGTCACCGCCCGAAGCGCCGCGCAGCGGACCCCGAACTGCCCCGCGACCCACGCGATCGTCGCGGTCTCCATGTCCTTCACGCTCACCCCGTGACGCTCAAAGAACGCCAACTCCCCCTCCAGCGTGTCCAGCGCGTTCCCCGTCGACACCGACGCCACGGACGCCCCGCACGCCGACGCGAGCGCGTCGCCCGCGAACAACGACTCGGGCCCCGGCGCGTACTCGGCGAACTCCGCAAGCGGGATCCGACGGTCGTGGTGGAACGCGCGATCGATCAGATACACCCGACCGATCTCCGTCCGCGCCGAGTGCCCGCCCGCCGCCCCGGCAACGAGCAGCACGTCCGGCCTGAGGTGTTCGCAGATCATCGCAGCCGCCAACCCCGCCGGCGTCGTCCCGATCAGATCCGCCCCGGTCCGCCCGTCCACGCCGTTCGTCACCAGAGCCAACTCATCGCTGGGGTGCCGCCAGAGCCCCATCGGGAGCCGGTCGTCCCAGGGAGCATCCGAGCACCCCTCAAGCCCCAGACGCCCGATGATCGGCGCCGCTTCCCCGGGCATCGCGCACAGGATCGCCACGCCGCACTCCTCGCCGATCACGCCGCCGGTCTCGCTCATCTCTGACCCTATCGCCCGGCGCCGCCCGCGGCGCTGCGCTTTCTTGTGAATCCGCCTTGGCGCACCCCGCCCGGTTCGCGTTCGCCCTCCCAGAACCGGGCCGCGCGAACGCGTCCCGCCAGAACCCAGCCCGGAAACGCACACCAGGGCTCAGACAACGGGGAACACCATGAACACGCGAACCGCACGCCACGCCGCGGCCATCATCGCCGCGATCTGCTCCTCCGCCGCACTCGCCAACGAACCCATCTTCGTCAGCCTCTCGGGCGACAACGGCAACCCGGGCACCCAGGCCGAACCGCTGGGATCGATCGCCGCCGCCGTCGCGCTCGCCGCCGGCCAGCCCGGACGCCCCGTCTACATCGCCGGAGGCACCTACAGCGAAACCCAGATCACCATCGGCGCGACCGTCGAACTCTTCGGCGGCTTCGATCCGTTCACATGGGATCGCACCCCGTCCGTCACGCCCACCGAGATCGTCTCGTCCAGCAACGTCGCGATCGTCGCGGACGCCGGGGGCAACACGTCCCTCCTGCTGACCCTCGACAACCTCGCGGTCCAAGCCGCGAACGCGCCGGCCAACTCCTCGCAGCACTCCATCGCGCTCGATCTCCGCAACGGATGGAGCGTGATCAACATCTCCAACTCAGATCTCACCGCCGGCAACGGTGGCTCGGGCGCCAGCGGCACCAACGGCAACTCGGGCGCACGCGGCGGCAACGGTTTCCGCGGACGCCAGGGCTGCGAGAACAGCAACGGGGTGTTCTGCGCAGACTGTTCCCGCCCGCAGGGCGGCTCCGGCGGCAGCCCCAACGGCGGACGGGGCGGCAACGCGGGCCTCGGCTCCGCCAACGGCAGCAGCGGGAACTCGGGCGGCAGCAACAGCGGGCCGGGCGGTTTCGCGTCCGGCGGAGCCGGGGGCTCCGGAGCGTCTGACGGGCTCGGCAACCGCTGCAACCTCGGCGGCTCCATCGGACGCAACGGCGGCAGCGGGCCCGCCGGGCCCGACGGCACGCCGTCGCAGCCCAACATCCAGCCCTTCGTCACGCCCGCCCGCGGTTTCTTCGGAGCCACCGGCACACGCGGCGGCGGCGGTGGAGGCGGCGGCGGCGGTGGCGGGGGCACCTCCGGCTGCGACAGCTACGGCGGATCGGGCGGCGGCGGCGGAGGCGGCGGGAACGGGGGTACCGGTGGCTCTGGGGGCTTCTCGGCCGGCAACAGCTACGCCGTCATCGCGACCGATGTCGGCGATGTCAACATCTTCAACTCCACGCTCGCCGCGGGCAACGGCGGGGCGGGGGGCGACGGCGGCAACGGCGGGCTCGGAGGCTCCGGTGGCACCGGCGGCTCGTGCTCGCCGTACGGCGGCTCGGGCGAGCAGGACGACGGCACCAACGGGCAGCGTGGGGGCAACG
>DIYM01000148.1 GCA_002429045.1 Phycisphaerales bacterium UBA6054 | reverse complement strand
CCCGCGGCGAGCCCGGCGCCGGCGACAACGCGTCGCCCGCTCCCCGCGACCCCGATCGCCCCCAACTACAACCCGGCGCCCGCGGTCCAGCCCCCCTTCCCGCCCCAGTACCAGCAGGGCCAGTTCCCTCAGCAGCCGCCGGCGTACCCGCAGCCCTACGCGCCGTACCCGGCGCCGTACGGCTTCGCGCCGCCACCCCCCTACTACGCGCCGTACCCGTACCCCCCGATGCCGCAGCCCGGCATGCCGGGGATGGGGACGCAGCCCGGCGTGCCCCACGCGCCGGGGTATCACCCGGCAATGGGCTCGCGTCCGATCCCGGATCCGGCCCAGGCTTCGCAGATCCAGCCGGGTCAAGACTCCGCCAAGACCCCGTTCCGCGGAGTGCGTCGCACGATCGCCAATCGTCTCCGCGATTCTGTCAACACGGCCGTCCACTTCACGGTCGTCGACGAGGCGGACGTGACCGCGCTCGACGACTACCGGCGTCAGGTCACCCAGCAGACCGGCGTGAAAATGAGTTTCCTTCCGTTCGTCGGGGCGGCCGTCTGCCGGGCGTTGGCGGGCAGGTTCGGCGCGATGAACGCGGTGGTGGATGATCAGAACGAAGAGATCGTCCAGCACGCCGCGGTCCACCTCGGCATCGCGACCGACACCGACTCAGGCCTGATGGTCCCGGTCATCCCGAACGCGCACGCGATGGACCCCGTGCAGCTCTCGCAGGAAATCGCGTCCACGGCGGCGAGCGCTCGCGACCGCTCGATCGCCCGCGACCGCCTGATGGGCTCCACGTTCACGATCTCGAACGTCGGCTCGCACGCCGGCAAGTTCGCGACGCCGGTGATCAACTATCCAGAGGTCGCGATCCTCGCGGTGGGCAAGGCGTACGACGCAGTCATCGTCCGTGACGGCCAGCCGGCGGTCGGCAAACTACTCCCGCTCTCGCTGGCGTGCGATCATCGCGTCGTGGACGGCGCGACCGCGGCGCTGGCGCTGGCGGAGATTGTCCAGATGCTCCAGGACCCGGCGTCGATCTGATCGCATGAGCGCCGCGTTTCGTCGAGTACTACTGAAGGGCTCCTTTGCGTTCGTCGTGTTGCTCGCTTCATGCGGGTGTGCGAGCGCATCGGCTACGGCGACAGCAGAACCGCCCGAGAGCGGCACTCAACCGTCCCGAACTCCGGACGAGCCGGCCGACGGGTTGAGTGCGGTCAAGCAAGCCGCTCCCGGTTCTGTTGGCGATCGTGGCCCCACCCCGACGCCCGCGAGCCTTGACGAGGAAGCCCAACTGCAGATCATCAGGACCTTGGGGCGCGAAGCCGAGGATCGATTGTTGCGCCAACTCCGCCGAGTGGGATCTCTCCCGCGGACCTATGAATCCGAGGACAGTCCACTGCAGGTCGGTCGGAGAACCGCCGCGGACTTTCAGCGATGTCGATGGGAGATAGCCGATCAGCTAGCGGCCTATCGCCTCATTCTCGCGGATCTCAACGACGCACCCGGAAGGCTGCGCCGAGAGCTTGAGGTGCGGGGCGTCAGCC
Organism: Phycisphaerales bacterium UBA6054; assembly: GCA_002429045.1. Classification (GTDB taxonomy): domain Bacteria; phylum Planctomycetota; class Phycisphaerae; order Phycisphaerales; family UBA1924; genus UBA6054. The sequence goes on along the minus strand of DIYM01000148.1, from coordinate 39,819 downwards.
GCGGGCGTGCTGCGGGAGCAAGCATCGGGCTGCATCGCGCACTGAAAGTGCGGGAGATCACCCGCGCATACAGCCTCCAAATCGAGATGCTCGAAGCATATCAGCGGGCTCTTGATGCGATCGAAGAGATGGGCGAGGGATGGCAATCGACGCCCGATCGAGTCATCATCGACCCTTCGACACCAGAAGAAGTCGTTGCCAGATACGATGCCGCGATGGATGATGTGGTGCGGCTGGTCGAAGTGATGCAGTCGAGCCCTGCTATCACAGATTGATCCTGCTTTGGCATGACCTGCTTCGTTTAGCCCGCGTGGCGCGGGCACGGATCCGATCAGAAAAGAGGTTTGTTGATGATGACCTTGAGGCTGCTAGGCATTCCGGATGGCTCACACCTCGGCCGTCGCAGAGCCCGCTCGGCCGCAGCCCGCGCAGGGCTTTGGGTGTTTGCAGGAATCTTGATGAGCACCCAAACCACCTTGTGCGGTTGCTCAGAATCCAAGCCCTCGGACACAGGATCTTCGGAACAACCAAGTGAAAGCTCTCGGGCCCGCGACGAGCAATCAGTCTCTGCCGAGGAACTCATCGCGCAGGAGGTCGCGCGGTTCCGTTCGCTCTCCGGACAGCTGATCGAACTCGGCGGGCTGGACGCCGCGGGGGCGACGCCCGAGTCGCTGCGTGCCCGCATCGAGTTGATCCCGACGATTATCGAGGAGATCGACCGGCTTGACCGGGCGTTGCCCGCACTGCTCCGATCGCTTCCCGATCCGATGCCCCCGGAGGACATCGAACTGATCGGGCGCATCCGGAACACCGATCGGGCGATGATGGCCGCGGGTTTCGAGTTGCTTTCCGTTTATGAAGAGCACATCGGCGAATGGGCGGTCACGACCGAAGGGGTGGTCGAGTTCGATGGGCTGCCGGAAGAGGACATCAGGCGGGTGAACACCCTGCTCGGAGTCATCAGCCGGGCGGCGATGGAGCAGGGCGCTCTCCAGCAGGAGTACCTGTCCCGCCGATCGGGCGATGCCGCCGAACCCGAACCGCCGGGCCCCTAGCGAGAACACCCCGGGGCGAACGCTCCGGGGTGCATCGGTCTGTTGCCGAGTTGGGCGTGTGCCGCGTCTTACTTGCCGTCCTTCTCGCCCATCATTCTGAGCATATCGATGCAGCGGTGGGCATAGCCGGCCTCGTTGTCGTACCAACTGATGATCTTGAAGAAGCGCTCGTTGAGCCCGATGCCGGCGCCGGCGTCGTAGATCGAGGAGTGCGGGTCGCCGATGAAGTCGCTCGAGGCGACCTGCTCCTCGGTGTATGCGAGCACGCCCTTCATGGGGCCTTCGGCGGCCGCCTTCATCGCGGCGTGGATCGCGTCCAGGCTCGTCGCTTTCTCGGTACGGAACGTCAGATCGACGGCGGAAACGTCCGCGGTCGGGACCCGAAACGCCATGCCGGTCAGTTTGCCCTTGGTCGCGGGAAGGCAGAGCCCGACCGCCTTGGCGGCGCCGGTGCTCGCCGGGATGATGTTCTGGTACGCGTTCCGCCCACCACGCCAGTCCTTCTTGGAGGGGCCGTCCTGCGTTGGCTGCGTAGCGGTCGCGGCGTGGACGGTGGTCATCAGGCCCTCCTCGAGCCCGAAGCTGTCCAGGATGACCTTGGTGATCGGCGCGAGGCAGTTGGTCGTGCAACTCGCGTTGGAGACCACGACATCGCTGGACGGGTCGTACTCGTCGTGGTTGACCTTGTAGCAGAGCGTCTTGACCGAGTCGGGCGACTTGGTCGGCGCGGAGATCAGCACGCGTTTGCAGCCGTTGTTGTCGATGTGCTTGTGGGCCGCTTCGTGCGTGGTGAACAGCCCGGTCGATTCGAGGACGTAATCAACGCCCCAATCGCCCCAGGGCAACGCAGATGGGTCGCGCTCGGCCTTGGTCTGCGTCGTGTGCCCGTTGACAGTGAAGCTGGTCTCGGTCGCCGAAACGTTGGCCGGCTGACCGTCTACGAGGAACCGCCCGTGCATGGTGTCGTACTTGAGCAGGTACGCGAGGTTGTCGGCGGGCACGAGGTCGTTCACCGCCACCACTTCGATCCCCGGGGTGTTCATCGTCGCCCGGTACACGAGGCGTCCAATGCGTCCAAAGCCGTTGATTCCGATGCGAATGGTCATTGTCAGGTCGCTCCTTCTTGTCGCCGCCGGCGGGTGGTTCGGCGGGGGGAGATAACACTAGGTCCGACCCCGCTTTTCGTCCAGGGAATCCACTTTCGCGGGCATCGATTCGCGCTCCGTCAGAACTCGACCCACCTCGATATCTGTCAACCTCTTGAGGCGGAAGGACATGCGCAGCGCATCCGTCACCTCCGCGACACCGATCAGTTCGAGCAGTTGGCGACCGGGGGTCGGCATGCCCGCGCGTTCACCCGGCGCTGACGGCGTCAGGTTCGTGCCGGTGCGTCAGCCGCCCGTCCATGATGGTCGCCACGGCCCGCCCCCGCACGGCGGTGCCGATGAATGGGGTGTTCACGCTCTTGCCCTTCAGGTCAGACTCCGAGATCACCCACTCCGAATCCGGATCGATCACGGTGACATCCGCGGGCCCGCCCTCGGAGAGCATACCGAATCCCGCACGGTGGAGCCCGCACAGCCTGGCCGGTTCGATGGTCATCAGCGCGATCATGCGCTCCCATGAGACCAGCCCCGTGTGGACCAGAGCTTCGGCATAGAGCGCCAAGGCGATCTCCAGCCCGATGATGCCGAACGCGGCCCCTGCCATCGGGCGGTTCTTCTCGTCGGGGGTGTGGGGGGCGTGGTCGGTCGCGAGAACCGTGATCGTCCCGTCGGCGACGCCATGCCGCAGGGCCAGGACATCGTCCCAGGTGCGCAGCGGCGGGTTCATCTTCGCAGCCGCGCCCATCCGCACGATCGCTTCGTCCGTCAGCAGAAGGTGGTGCGGGCTCGCTTCCCCGCTCACGGGCAAGCCTTCGCCCCGGGCCGAACGGATCAGGTCTACCGTGCCCGCCGAACTGATGTGCTGCACGTGGTAGGCGGCACCGGTCTCTCTCGCGAGCCCGATGTCGCGGGCGACGATCGATTCTTCGGCCTCGCGCGGCCACCCGATGAGACCCAGCCGCCGAGATACGACGCCCTCGTGCATGACACTCCCCGCGGTCATCGCCGGATCTTGGGCGTGCTGCATGAACACGCGATCGTGCTCGGCGCACTGCTCGAGGACGCGACGCATCATCTGCGGGTTTGCCACCGCGTCCCCGTCATCGCTGATGCCCACGGAACCCGCCGCGGCACAGCCGGCGATGTCGGCAATCTCGCTTCCCAGGCGGCCGACCGTCCCGCAGGAAACACAGAACACCCGGCTGCTGCCCGACTCGGCGGCGCGATCTCGGATCCGTCCGATGACCTCCGGGTTGTCGATCGCCGGGCTGGTGTTGGGCATGCAGCACACCGAGGTGAAGCCCCCGGCGGCGGCCGCCAGTGTGCCGGATTCGATGTCCTCCTTGTGCGTCTGGCCGGGCTCACGGAGATGGACGTGCGGGTCGATCAAGCCCGGCACGACGAGGCAGGCGTCGGCTCGGATGACCTCCGCGTCGCCGCCCTCGATGCCGGGCCCGATCCTCTCGATGCGGCCGTCCCGGACCAGCACGTCCGCCGATTCGTCACGCCCGGAGGCCGGATCGATCACCCGCCCGCCCCTGAGAACCAGGGCACGATCGCTGTTCGTGGAGTTCATGCCTGAGAATACACGAGGTCCCGCGTTCCGGCCGGGTTGAAAATCAACCCTCTGGGCCCACGATTGGAACAAGCCCGGGCGGCGGCATAACCTTGTCCTCGGCCGATCCGAGGCCGTCGAAGCACCCGGGGTGTAGCGCAGCTTGGTTAGCGCGTCTGACTGGGGGTCAGAAGGTCGGAGGTTCGAATCCTCTCACCCCGATTCAAGCGGGAGTCTCTGCTCGGCAGGGGCTTCCGCTTTTGTCGTGCGTTGCGTTGGAGCTCGACGTAGACGCCGTGCTCTCCAGGTCGCCGCGGCTTCGACCCTCGCCAGCTTGCGGTTCGGCTCGGGCTGAGGGCGTGAAACACCGAGGTTCGGATCGTCTCACCCGAGCGACACCGGGCTCGAACCATTGACGCTCTACCGCAAAGAGGTACTGATCCGTGGCGCCGATCCGGCGGAGTAGATCGGCTACGCGTGCCCGCGGGGCTTCGAGTACCATGATGCGATGACATCAAACCGACTCCTTCCGGGCGCACTTGTTATCGTCCCCTTGCTGCTCGCGGTCGCCGCCGGTGCTCGCTCTGGCTCGGTCACGCCGCCGATACAAGCCGAGCCCGGCAACGCGAAGAGCGGCAGGGTCACGAGCGTGCGGTATCTCGAGATCGTCACGCCTCGGGTGAGTGAGACTTGCGAGGCCCTCGGTGGCGTGCACGGCGTTGCGTTCGGTGAGCCGGTCGCCGAGCTCGGGAATGCCCGTACGGCTGACTTGGCCGATGGAGGTCGAATCGGTGTGCGTGCCCCGATGCGCAGCACCGAGCAGCCCATTGTGAGACCCTATCTTCTGGTCCAGGATATCGAGGCCTCGGTCGAGGCCGCGACAAAAGCCGGCGCGACCGTGGCGGTCCCACCCGTCGAGATCCCCGGTCAAGGCACGTTCTCGATCTACATCCTCGGCGGCATCGAGCACGGGCTGTGGCAACTCTGATCGCTGGTCTCACCCCATCCGCGCACGGGCTCACGGCGGGCTCTCGCACCCAAGCGAAGGGACCGGCCGACCGCATACAGACCCGCCCGAGTCGCGGGTCTGCCGAGTGTGTCTGTCAGCCCCCACTGCTCCACCGCTCAACCACGGCACGGAACAGGGCTTCCCGATCCGCGTCGCTCAGACCGGGCGTCCCGATCAACTCGTCGGGCACCGCGGACTCACGCGGTGTTCCGTCGACCGCGAAGAGCCGCTCTGTGGGGAACGAAAGGGCGATGCCTGACGAACCGAGCGGGTAGTCATAGACAGCGCCCCGCAGCCCTGCCATCTCGGTCCCGATCAGTATGGCGCCCGTCGCGGCACGCAGCCCAATCGCAAGCCCTTCGCCCATGCTGCCCGTCCAGCGTCCGACCAGCACCGCGACCTCGATCGGGCCGACAGGATCACGCGGCACGACCTGCTCGGCCCATCGCCTCTCGATGCCCGTGCGCCTGGCTTCGGCGGGGTAGTCGTGAATCTGGTACGGTCGGATGCCGGTCACGAGGCGCGACATGATGCCGCGGGCTACGTTGGTGTTGCCGCCGCTGGCCGTGTCACGAAGATCGATAACGAGATGACGCGCATCGCCGAGCCTCGACATCGCCTCATCGAACGCGGCAACTGTCCCGTCCTGACCGAGCGAGTCGTGGAACCGAACCAGTGCGACGCCATCATCGATAGTTTCGAGCGTGAGCGGTCTGTCGGGGCGAGCAGTTGTCGCTTCGTCCGGCATGTAGGACACACGCTCCGCACGGTTGCCGTGCAGAACGGTCAGCTCGATCGGCCGGCCCACGGTCCCCGCGACCGCGGCACGCACCGCCCAGGCCATGACACGCCGGTCCGAGATGTCAGCGTACTCCGGCACGTACTCACGAACTGCTTGCGCTGCCGGCACACCGCCGATACGGGTTACCACCAGGCCGCCCACGAGCCCCGCGCGCGAGGCCGCCGAGTGAGCCCGCACCGATTCGATGATCACACGCCCGTCATCCCACACCGGCCAGATGTCAGACCCGCTCGGGAGGTTTCTCGGAGACCCGTCGCTGTGGGTGTCGAGTTGGGTGTGGTCGTCACAGAACTCCAGCGCAAGCCTCTCGGCCAACCTGAACAGCTCATAGTCGCCTTCCGCACGCGACGCCTCAGCCAAGTACCCCGAACGCAGCATCGGCCAACTCGGTTTCAACTCTTCGAAGTACGCGTACTCCGACTCGATGGCGTCCAGAAGGCCCTGAACTGCCGCACGCTCCGGCCCTCCGGCGGATATCTGTACAGTTGCTACCGTGATGCACAGCAAGCCTGCTATCGCGATCGATTTCACAGCAACCTCCAAGGCGAATCCCCACGGCTATCAAACACACAAGCCTCATCCCGAGCGATACCGTTTCCACTCTAGTCGGATGATCGGACACCCGCTGGCCTGTTCCCGGCGCAGTTCGGCCTCCCGAGCCGGGAACCGTGGGCACCGGTGTCGACGTCAAGCGATCGCGCCACCGGTCACAAGTTCCAACTAGAGCACAACAGCCGGATCTCCGGGCCGGCAACGGCTTCACAACCCGAGAATCCTGGCGAGCAGCGATGCCGGCTGTCGATACCCCGACCGAATAGCCGCTTGCTATGCCCGCCCACGAGATCGGATCACTTCGAGATGTAGACCGTGTCATTGGACGGATCGATCACAACTCGGTGCCGCACGAAGAGCGCGTTGCCCAAGAACCCATCCTGCCCGGGGGGCTCGGGAAACGCGATGTCGAGGAACGGCACAGGCCCGATCGTCCCGTTTCCTAGCCGCACCAGGCCCGCCCAGTACACCGCGGGTTCACCCGAGGTATCCGCCAGCCCACGGAGCTCAGGCGGAAGATCGAGAATCGCATAGTGGGTGTTCGAGCCATATGCAACCGCCCCACTATCCAGAATCGCGCGAAAAACCTCTGGGTACCCGTCCAGTTGGATCTCGACGGCAAAGCCGTGCTTGTCATCAACAAGCGGTACAGTGATCCAGTCTGTACGCGTGAAGTCTCGCGGTAACTGTCCGGGGGGTAACACAACGAATCGCTCTGACAAAAAGTCGATATCCAGAACCAAGCCACTGAACAGATCCGTGCCGAGCAAGCCGTCCGCCCCGTAAATGGGCGCCAGCGGCTCGTTGAGTTGCGTAGCGTACACAGTGCCTAACGGCACGTCGCCGATGGTACATTCAGAGATCTCGAAGACAGACCGTCTCGATCTACGACCACGAGCATCGGCCGACCGTTCTCTACCGATCGGCTCGAGCCCTGATAGCACCTGCGAATCCATTGGCAGCTGGATTGCATGCGGGGCTCCAGTGTCAAGGGCAAGCTCTGCCGTACCGCTTGCAGATCGGAGCACAACGACCCCCACACCGGAATCGGTGATTCGCAAAGGGAACACGACGGGGTCGGAAACGGTGAGCGGGTTCGTTCTCGATATCCCCGATGTGCAGGACGGCAGCCCGCAGGCAAACGCGATGAGAAGAAACAAAACGTGGCAGCCTGCCCGGAGACTCCGCCGACCCACCGCTTCTTGTGTCATGAATGCCACTCCAAACACCGCCCGACCTCCGCGCTGAACGCCTGAACACTGTTGGCGTTGCGTTCGACCTGATGCGCATATCATTGTCATCCCAATCAACGACCGGTGATGCTGACAGGATGATTATCCCGCAGAATCGATCTCCTCGGCAGCCCGCATTGCGGCATTGATGTTGTACACATGCACAGGTTCGACCGGCTGGTTGTAGTTGTGGTCAATCACAACATAGCACCTGCCCTCGTGCACCGACAGATCTGCGGCCGCGGACGGCTCGATGCCGAAGACGTGCTGCACCCTGAAACTCACATCGTCGATGACCAGGACCGACGTATGGGTCTCAGTCAGTACGTAGAAGGCGCCGCCTGCGTGGGCTACCCCGGAGAATGCCAGCACGCTCGGATCAGCGCCTTCTTTGAGGAATCCGCCGAAGTCAACCCGATGCTCCGAGCCATCATCGAGATTCAAGAGCGACAGGCGGTCCTCTGATGTTGCGAACTGGCCTGATGGTGTATCGACTACTCCAGAGAACTCGACTCCTGCAAACCCAGGCGGCAAGCCGGCATCCGTGTTGCGGATCCAGTTGGTTTCACCGTTCTCGGTCCAGGTCGGCATCGAATCGAACTCGCCGATACCAAAGAGCAGATCGCCCCGCACCTCGATGCCTTCCAGCGATCCCTGCTTGAAAAGCAGCGGACCCTTGAGGAGATAGCCCCCCGCAGAAGCGGTCTTGAGATCAGCGTCGAGCTTGAAGATCTCAGTCTGATCCGTTGAGATGTAAACAGCGCCATTGCGGTGCTTGATCCCGGATGGCTGCTCGATGGAGCTAGGCAGGGGGATCTTCTCGACTGGCGAGAGCGTCGCAGAGACCCGGAGCGGCCCTTCGCTCGCTCCGGTCTGTGCTTCCTTGGAGCTCCCAACCTCCGACAGCACATCGAGCACCAAGTGTACACCGAACCGAGTATTCACCGCGATGTACGAGCATGTCGTACCGAGAGCCAGACCGACGAGCAGCACCCACTTGATCTTGATCGTCATACAAGCACCCCGAGCTGTGTTCCTGTGATGTGAACCGGCTTGCCCGCAATACCTCATCCGGCGTGGCCCCGGTGCACCGGGCTTTGTGCAACGGCGTGCGCCAGTGAAGAAGACGCCAACAACGCCGTCCCCGACGAGAAGGGTCTTTCCGATTTGAGCTACGGCGGTTGCAACGTGATCGCGTGAGAACGAGCCTGCCGCGTGATGAAGCGAGTGGCACGAGGCACAACGCAGGACGAGAGGGCGTGATCGAGCCAGCGTAACAGCAATATTGCCAGTCACTTGCCGCTGCCTGACGGTGTCTCGGCACTCCGAATGGGGCGACAGAACTCGAATGGAACTCTTCGCAGTCCAGATGGGCCCCTGAGGTCAAAGCGATCGCGAGTGTGGCCCATACAATGGTCGCAGGAGACCCCGTTGACCGAGTTCGATCTTCTCATTGACCTTCACCTTGGCAACGCGCGCCAGGGGCCCGGCAGCGACGAGGAGACGCGCCGAGCGATCAACCTTGCCCGCCTCGACCCGCGAGAGAGGCTCGCTATCGCCGACATCGGATGCGGAACGGGATCGGCCGCTCTGGTTCTGGCCAGGACGCTCAACGCCCAAGTCATCGCTGTTGACTTCGCCGAGCCCTTTCTCGAACGCTTGGGTACGCGGGCCGCTGCCGAGGGCATGTCTGATCACATCGAACCGGTTCTGGCGCAGATGGAGTCACTGCCATTCACTGACTCACAGTTTGATCTGATCTGGTCCGAGGGCGCGATCTACAACATGGGATTCGCAGAAGGCCTTCGCGCCTGGCAGCGGCTTCTTCGACCGGGCGGCACTGTCGCTGTCTCCGAGATCACGTGGACGACTGCTCACCGCCCAGACCCAATAGAAGCGTATTGGAAACGTGAGTATCCCGGCATTGCCACAGCCTCGACGAAGCTCCAACTCGTGGAACAGGCAGGATACGAACCCCTCGGCGTCTTCTTTCTACCGCGTGACTGCTGGGAGAACCACTACTACAAACCGCTCCGCTCGGCCATCCCGAAGTTCATGCAGCGCCACGGAAACTCCGACGCTGCGCAGCAGATCGCCGAGGCGGAGCAGGCAGAGATGACCCTCTATCGAGAGTATGGCCGGTGGTACAGCTACGCCTTCTACATCGCCCGGAAGACCACATGAACCATCAACTCAGCCGAATCGGGTGAGAGGACTCCGGTTTTACTTTCCGCAGCCTAAATCGGCCTCTGCAATTAGGAAAATCTGATAGTCCTTTCGCGAACAGACTCTACATGCAACTCGAGCATGCCCACCCTCAGGCTCCGAGACGACACATCACCATGGCGTACGATCGCGAAGTCACGCTGAACAGCTCCACGCCGGGGGTGACGCTAGCTGGAACGCTGCGTTCGCCAAGGGTTCCTTTGGCCTCTGCGCTGCTCCTTCCCGGCTCGGGCCCCCTCGACCGAAACGAGTCGCTGGGTGGACAACGCCCGTTCGAGGAACTCGCCGCTGCGCTTTCCGCATCCGGGATCGCATCTCTCCGATGCGACGACCGCGGCGTAAACCAGAGCACGGGAGACTATCTCAGCATTGACGCGAACACATTGCTCGCGGATGCCTCGGCCCAACTGCAGTTCCTCAGCAGCGAGTTACCGTCCATTCCGTTTGCCGTCATCGGACACTCCCAAGGCGCGCTCTTCGCAACGCGATTGGCCGCGACAGAACCTCGGGTGGCCAAGGTTGTCCTACTCGGCGCCGCGATGAGGCCCGGGATACAGATCATGATGTCTATGCGACAGCTACTCGCCGATGATGCGGGACTCACTGGTGAGGCCAGGGCTTCGTACATCGAACATTCTCAGCTGTTGTTCGACACTCTTGTGGAGCATGAGGACTGCGTTGAACGGGCTCGCGCAGTGAGAGCACTGATTGCTGATAGTGTTCGTGGGGCGAACGACTCAGACTTCCTGCCCGACTTCGGAGGTGTAGACGCCTTCATAGACTTTGCCGTCGAAGATGCGATGGAGTGGGAAGTCCGTGAACTCTTGATGAGCCACACCGCATCGGAGGTCCGGGAAGTGAACTCGCCAACGCTCGCGATCTGGGGTGCCCGAGACAGGCATGTGGACGCCGAGCAAGAACTCTCAGCGTTCATCGACTCGAAACACACGCATCATCGCGGCATGATCATCCCAGGCCTGAACCACTTGTTCCAAAGATCCAAGCTCGGCCGCATCGAGGACTACCCCAGTGATGGCCCCACAATGCAGGATCCCGCCATCGAGTTGATCACCGATTGGATCCTGAATGACACAGATCTGCTGGATCTCGAAACGTACGGATAACAAGTCGCATGGCAGACCGAGTTGTCGCGAGACTGTGTGGATCCCCGAATCGTCAGTTTGAACTGCCTTCCCGGCGGCCCACATCTCGTCCCCATTAATGGAAAAGCCCCTCGACCATCATGTCGAAGGGCCTGATCTCTCGAAAAATCGGGGTGAGAGGATTTGAACCTCCGACCTTCTCGTCCCGAACGAGACGCGCTACCAAGCTGCGCTACACCCCGGCTGTGTTCGGCCCGAGGACGGGCCGAGGCAGATGATAGCCCTGCCGTCAGGCCGGCGGGCGATGAGGCGGGCCATCCAGGCCCGTTTCCGGATATTGGAACTCACGATTCGAAGCGCGGGCGGGTGGTGTACACGTTGTCATCGATCGTCGAGGGGTCGCCGTCCGGGCCGGACGAGTAAAAGTATGGGCGCGGGCTCGGGCAGATGCCCCCGTCGGAGTCGCCGACAAGGCCCGGGTTCTGGAGGTAGTCGGCCTCTTGCAACGCGTTGCGCCGCAGCCTCTCCAGGCCGAGTTGCCCGGTGCTCAGATAGACCGTTTCTCTTCCCTGGAGGAACGCCGAGTCGGACGACGCCAGATCGATGCCGTCCCCGGCGTCCCCCACGGCTCTCGTGCCGTCCACGATCACGCCGTCGAAACGGGGGTGGACCATGCGGAACGGGTTGCCCCATGCGTCGAAGACGGTGAGCGCCTCGGGCTGGATCGCGGCGGCCGCGGGCCCGGGCTGGAACCGGCGCACGAACTTCGCATCGAGCGCCGAGACGATGTCCTCCGTAGCGGGCACCGACCGGCGCGCCTCGACGAGGAAGAGCCCGACCGTGTTCACCGCCTGATCGTCGTCTTCGGATAAGCCGTCGAAGAGCGGATAGAACCCATCCTGCCCGGGCCCGATCGGGCTGGAATCCGGGAGTCCGGCCTCTCCGATCCGCACGAACGCGGGCACGGAGCCCTGCGCCTGGATGTAGGTGTCGAGCACCTGATCGAGGGCCTGCAGCGCCCCCTCGGTGGCCCGCTGCTTGCCAGAGTTGGCGACGGTGGCACCCACGCCGATGGTCAGCGCGACCAGGACCACGATGACGCCGACCACCACGAGAAGCTCAACCAGCGTGAACGCCCGCCGTGCGGCGTTGCGGCTCTGGATCGTCAAGGACATGCTCGGTCTCCTCATTCGGCGGTGTCCGTCGGCAAGGATACTACCGAACGGTCAGACGGATGTCCCGACGGTCGCTACGCAGCGAGCCGGGGCGTGGATCCATGCGGGCGGAGGTCAGCCACGCGTCTCGCTGTCCCCGGGCGAGTCAGCGGGCCGCTTGGTCGGTGCCGGAGGCTGAGCCCCCGGCGCGAAGCCGAACCCGGGCCCGGCGATGGTCGAGCCCATGATGTTCCCGATCGGGGCCTGCCTGGGGGCTTGTTGCGGCGCCTGCTGAGGACGCGTGGCCGGTTGCGGCGGACGGCCCGCCGGGGAACCCGGGCCCTGCCCCCCACCCGAGGGGGCCCCGCGGGGCTGCGGGGCCAGCCGGGCCTTGAAGATCAGGTCGGTCACCCGCTCGCGGATGTCGCGCATCGCGCCGAGGAACTGCCGCTGCCCCTCCCGCTTGTACTCGATCTTGGGATCGGTCTGGGCGATCGCCCGGAACCCGATCGTGTCGCGCAGCTGGTCCATCGAATAGAGGTGATCCTTCCAAGAGCTGTCGAACGTCTCGATCAGCACCATCTGCTCGAACTGCAGCATCTCGGGGCGGGCGAGGGTCTCGACGCGGGCCCGGACCGCGTCCTCGCGTTCGTCGGCATCGAGGAACTTCATCCGGTCGGTCAGCCCGGAACCGAAGGTCTCCGTGAGATAGCCCTCCAACGCAGGGTCGTCGGGCTGGGCGAGCGCTTCGCTGATCCAGGCCTCCATCTTGTTCTCATCGAGCGCCGCCTTGCCGACCTCGACCAGGCGATCCCGCATCTTCGCCGGAGGGGTGTTCTTGATCTCCTCGGGAGTCAGGTCGACCGCCAGGCGACGCTTGCCCCAGTCTGCGAGCATCGCGAACGCGGCGTTCGGGTCCTGGCGGGCCAACCCCATCGCGTTCTGCATCGCGAAGTCCACCGGGAACTCCGCCTCGCGTTGCCGGTACGCCTCGCGGGCCTTGTCGATGATCAGATCGCGGACCTCCGCCTGATCGTCCTCGTGGGCTTTCATGATCTCCTCGGCGCCCACATCGAACGTGAACTTCCGTTTGACCCACTCGCTGAGCTGGCGGGCGCCGTAGCCTTTCTCGGCGAACGTTGGCAGCCCGGGCAACTCGGTCGCGTCGATCTTCTCGAACGCGGCCTCCTCGAGCATCGCCTGGATCTGCCGACGCTCGGCCGCCCCGCCTTCACGCATCTCGTCCGCGGGGTCCAGCTCCACGCCGAATCTGTTCTTCGCCCAGCGCCGCAGGCCCGCCGAGTCGAAGTCGATCGAGACCTCGGAACTCTCCACCGGCATGTACTCGCCCAGGGTCATGTTGATCGTTGCCGCCGCGTCCTCCCTGGCGAGCCTGCGGATCGTGACATCCATCTCGTTGGCGTCCTTGCCTCGCAGCCGATCCGGCAGGATCGAGCAGTCGAGTTGCTCGCGGGCATACTCGGCCGCCGACATGGCGGCGTAGTCCGTGTCCAGATACTCGCCGATCGCGCTGTCCACGACCTCCCCGATGTCGTCGAAGATCAGGTCCTTGACCGCCCGCCCCTCGAGCACACGCTGACGCAGCCCGTAGAACCGCTGACGCTGATGCTCCATGACCTCGTCGTACTCGAGGATGTTTTTGCGGATCTGGAAGTTGCGCTCCTCGACCTTCTTCTGCGCCCGCTCGACGTTTTTGGAGAGCCACGGATGCTCGATCGCGTCGCCCTCTTTCATGCCCAGACGCGAGAGCATCTTCATGGTCGTCTCGCCCGCGAACATCTTCATCAGGTCGTCTTCGAGCGACACGAAGAACCGCGACGATCCGCGGTCGCCCTGTCGCCCCGACCGCCCGCGCAGCTGGTTGTCGATCCGCCGCGACTCGTGGCGTTCGGTGCCCATCACGTGGAGCCCGCCCATGTCCTCGACGCCCTCGAACCAGCGGAGCCGATGCAGCAGGCAGCGCCCGTTCTTGTCCAGCTCCTCCCGGAGCTCGTCCGCCCCGGCGTTCTCGACTGCCTTGGGGCTCATCCACGTGTACTGGTTCGCCCAGTTGCGGAGCAGCGCCAGCTCGAGCTCCTCGAACCCCATCCCCTCGGCGTCCTTCTTCGACACGCCCTCCTGCTTGAGCTCGGCGGGCGCGATCTTGCGATACACGTTCTCGCGGAGCTGGTCATCGGTCATGTCCGGCTTGAGTCCCCGCGATGCCAAACCACGGCGCAGCAGGTGCTCGATGTGCTGCTCGCGGGTGAACCTGGCGAGCTTGATGTCGGTCCCGCGTCCGGCCATGTTCGTCGCGATCATCACCGCGCCCAGATGACCGGCGTCCTGCACCACGTTCGCCTCGCGCTCGTGCTGCTTGGCGTTGAGCACCTGATGCTCGATCTGGTAACGCTGCTTGAGCATGCGGCTGATAAGCTCGGATTTCTCGACCGAGGTCGTGCCCACCAGGATCGGTTGGCCCGCGTCGTGGAACGCCTTGATCTCGTCCACGATCGCTTCCCACTTGTCCTTGGCACGCAGGAACATCAGGTCGTCGTGGTCCGCCCGGATCACAGGGCGGTTGGTCGGGATGGAAACCACCTCGAGCTTGTAGATGTCGTGGAACTCCTGCGCCTCGGTGTCGGCGGTGCCGGTCATGCCGGACAGACGCTTGTACATCTTGAAGAAGTTCTGGATCGTGACCGACGCGACCGTCTGCGTCTCGGGCTTGATCGGAACGCCTTCTTTGCACTCGACCGCCTGGTGCAGGCCGTCGGACCACTGCCGCCCGATCATCGGACGCCCGGTGTTGGTGTCGACGATCACCACGCTCGGCTCGGTCCGCCCGGTCGCCCGGTCCGGCACGTCCATCACGATGTAGTCGCGGTCCCGCTCGTAGACCGCGTACCCGCGGATCGACTGCTCGAGCAGATGCGGCAGATCCATGTTCTCGTCGACATAGAACGAGCCGACCCCCGCCACACGCTGGGCTTCGGCGATGCCCTCGTGGGTCAGATGGGCCTGCTTGCGATCCATCTTCACGTCGAAGAACTGCTTGTGCTGATCACGCTCGACCTCGAGCCCGGGAAGCTCGGCCTTCGCCGCCTCGAGCTGCCGCTTCAGTTCGGGCACCTGGCCCTTGTCCCGGACCTGCCGGATGTCGCCCTCGAGCCCCTTGATGCGTTCTTTGAGTGCGGTGACCTTGGTGTCGAGTTCGTGCCAGGGTTTCTGGGCCTCGACCAGGTGCTTGGCCAGCTTGTCGGCGATGTCGTACCGGGGCTGGTCGTCGTGGGCCATGCCCGAGATGATCAGGGGGGTTCGAGCCTCGTCGATCAGCGTCGAGTCGACCTCGTCCACGATCGCGAACTGACGCTTGCGCTGCACCTGCTGGTCGACCGATCGCTTCATGTTGTCACGGAGGTAGTCGAAGCCGAACTCGCTGGTCGTGCCGTACACGACATCGCAGCGGTACATGTCCCGCTTCTGATCTTCCGGCTGCATGTGCTGAGGGTGGATCGCGCCGGCGGTCAGGCCCAGGTAGCAGAAGAACGGGAACGTCCAGTCCCGGTCGCGCTGCACCAGATAATCGTTCACCGTGACAACGTGCACCTGCTGACGCTGGCACGCACGCCATGTACGCCGCGAGCGGCGCGACGATCGTCTTGCCCTCGCCCGTCTTCATCTCCGCGATGCGGCCCTGCCCCAATACCATGCCGCCGATCAGCTGCACATCGAACGGCCGGGCTCGGAAGGGCGGGCGACTCTCCGGGTACAGCTCCCGCACCGCCTCGCACAACGCAGGGTCCAGATCCACCTGCCGCCAAGGCTCGATCGCCTCCGGGTGTCCCAGCCACCGCCCCTTGGGCTCGGCCGGCTCCAGCTGGGCAATCTCCGCCGCGATCCGGTCGTAGCTCGACCGAACGCTGTCGGGCAGCGTCGCCGGGTCGAACCCGTGCTCCGGGTTGAAGATCGCCCGGATGCCCACGGCCCGATCCATCACCTCGCGGGCGACAGCGAACACTTCGGCCTGGATGTCGTCGGGCTTCTCGCCCCCGTCGATCCGCTCGCGGAACTCGTCGACCTTCTGGCGGAGTTGATCGTCGGTCATCGCTCGCATCCGGGGCTCGAACTCGCCGATCGCGTCCACGCGCTGCGTGTAACGCTTCACGATCCGCTCGTTGCGCGAGCCGAAAACCTTGGAAAGAACGGGACCGATCAAGGGGATTTCGGAACTGGCCATGTCGGGTATGCCTTGCTGCTGAAGCCGAGGGGTCGGAACCCCGCTCGGCGGGATACTGCTCGGACACGCGCCGAGGAATCGCCCTCGGTCCACGCATCGGTTTGTTCGCTGGGTTGATTGGGATGGGCTGCCGGGGAGCGTCAGACCGGCGGATCGCCGGGACGCTCGGTCAGGCGGTCGCGGGCGGCGGGACCGTGGTCAGCCACACGCCCGAGCGGATCACCGATGCCGGCTGATTGGGCGCGGCAATCTCAAGCCGGCGCTCGGAGGCCTCGCGGATCGACTCGCCCATCTGGCCGGGCAGGGGCGGGGCGGCGTGGTCCGCCACGTCGCGGATGGTGTGGACGATCGAGTTGCCCGACCGGTCGCACGCCTCGGCGCGGGCCGAAGCCGCCCCGGCCACCCACAACTGCAGCACGATCGCCAGCACCGCGAGGGTGCCCGCCGATCCCAGCCCGTCCGTGGTCCGCGGTGAGCGATTCATCCGAACAAGTATCGGCCATCCCCATCCCGGAGACAAGAAGCCGGCTGCCCCAGGGCACCGTTTCGTCGGTTTTCTCGCGCCCCCCCAGGACCGGTTCTGGCCGTGAAACTCAAGCCCACCCCCGCCCTGGGTCCGATATCAAGTCCGCCATCGGCCCGGCTGGACGTGCCGGGCACCGCCGCAATGATGACACGTGACCCAGGAACCAGACATGCTCGCGACGCGCCAGTCCCTCACCCCAACCCGCGACTCGATCACCCACAAGTTCACGATCGATCGTCACGAGGGCTATCTGACCATCGGGCTCTACCCCGACGGGACCCCGGGCGAGATCTTCATCAAGATCGCCAAAGAGGGCTCGGCGATCTCGGGCATGTGCCAGGCCTTCTGCAGGGCGTTCTCGATCGCTCTGCAGTATGGGCTCCCGGTCGAGGAAGCCGTCAGCCGCTTCAAGGGCATGCGGTTCGAGCCCTACGGCTCGACGGGCAACGCCGACATCCCGATGACCGACTCGATCGTCGACTACGTCGCCCGCTACATCGAGATCGAGTTCGGATCCGCGAAACGCGGCTGACCAACAGCAGGCCAACTCACACGACACGATTCGGAGGCTCACGCCCCGAGAGGATGGCGGCCGCGTTCGCGCTGACCATCTCTGCCATCGCCTCGCGCCAGCGGACCTCCGCACTGCCGATGTGGGGCGTGAGCACCGCACGGGGGTGCTCCCGCAGGACCGGATGGACCTCCGGCTCGTTCTCGAACACGTCCAGCCCCACCCCCCACAGCCGCCCGGCTCGCAGGGCCTCGGCCAGCGCGGACTCGTCGATCACCGGGCCTCGGGCGGTGTTGACGACAACAGCCGTCGGTTTCAGCAACGCGATCCGCTCTCGCCCGAGCAGCCCCCGTGTCGCGTCGGTCAGCGGTGTGTGGACCGATACCGCGTCCGCATGCCGCAAGCCCTCATCGAGCCCGAACCGCTCGGCGCCCAGCGGGCCCATCTCGAAGTCGATGTGACGCGATCGGGCGACGTACCCGATCCGCATCCCGAACGCCTTGGCCCGCAGCGCGGTGGCATAGCCGATCCGCCCCGCGCCCACGATCAGCAGCAGTTTGCCGACGAGATCCTGGCCCAGAAAGTCCCCCATCCCGAGGGGCCCGCCGGACGGGTACGCGTCCGAACGCGCGAATCGGTCGGCTTCGATCAAGCGCCGCGACGCCGCCAGCAGCAACAGGAACGCGATGTTCGCCGTCCCCTCGGTCACCGCGTCGGGCGTGTTGCAGACCGTGATCCCCCGCCGCTCGCACTCGGGGAGATCGATGTTGTCGTACCCGACGGCGAAGTTGCAGACTCCCCGGAGTGATGGCCCCGCCGCGTCCAGCAACTCGGCGTCGATCCGGTCGGAAAACATCGACACGACGATCGAGGCTCCGCCGACGAACGAAAGAGCCTGCTCGCGGCTCGGTTGGCGATCCCCCAGGACCCTTGTATCCGTGTTCGGGACCGTGATCGTCCCGGGCGTGCGACGGGTGACGGCGATGAACGGTCTGCGATCGGTCATCGGGTACGCTATCCGGGCCGCAGGCGGAATTCGGACGGAGCCCGATGAGACTCATCGCGTGGAACATCCTGCATGGCGGGGGCCCGAAGCGGACGCCGGAGATCGCGGTCCGCCTCAGCGAACTCCGCCCCGACGTCACGGTGCTCACCGAGTTCCGGCGAACGACAGGCGGACAGATCGCGGGCGTGCTGTTCGATCGGGGGCTGACCCATCAGCGATCCACCGACCCGGGCCCGGGACGCAACGGCGTGCTGATCGCCAGCCGCACGCCGCTCGAGACGGCCGAACCGGGACCCGACGAGCGCTTCAAGCACCGCTGGCTCGACGTGCACCTGCCCGAACTCGGGGCCTGGCTGACCGCGGTACACGCGCCGGACACCCGCCGCTCGGATGCGTGCGGGGTGGAGCGCCAAGCGTTGTACTGGCAGGCTCTTGTGCGGCTCGCGGGCTCACGGAAGGACGCCCGGATGCTCATCGCGGGCGACCTGAACACAGGCCGACACAGGCTCGACGAGTCGGGGGCGTCTTTCACCGGGGGCTGGTTCCTGGGGCGGCTGTGGACCCTGGGTTTCAGAGACTCGTACCGGATCATCGAACCGTCCAAGCGCGGGGCCACGTGGACGAGCCGCACCGGGTCCGGGTTCCGGATCGACGCGGTCTGGGTCTCGGCCGCGCTGCGGGAATCGGTGATCGATGTGCGGCACGGCACGGACGCGAGAGAGGCGGGCGCATCGGATCACGCTCCGGTCATCGCCGACTTTGGAGGGGTTTTTCAGGGTTTTTTTGACGCCGTCGGGCACAGAAAGTCACAAAACCCTACAAAAACAGGGGTGCGCGCCCTTGCCGCGCCGAAAGTGGTCCGGTAAAACTGCGCGGTAGGACACCGCAAACCGCCCGAATGACCGGGCAGAGAACTGGAGCAAGGAATGGCTAAGAAAGCAGCAAAGAAGACCGCACGTCGCGCCCCGGCCCGCAAGAAAACCACGACCCGAAAGACCGCGACACGCAAAGCGCCCGCCCGCAAGGCCGTCGCGAAGAAAGCACCGGCCAAGAAGCCCGCACGCATCGTGGGAGCCAAGGGCAAGCCCCGGACCAAGAGCGAGGTGATGACCGTCCTCGCCGAGCACTCCGGCGTGTCCAAGAAGGAAGTCGCCGCGGTCTTCGAGACCATGCAGACCATGATGGCCGCCGATCTCAAGAAGGGCAACGCGGGCGTTTTCAACGTGCCCGGCATGATGAAGGTCACCGTCCAGCGCAAGCCGGCGACCAAGGCCCGCAAGGGGATCAACCCCTTCACCAAGGAACCAACCATCTTCAAGGCCAAGCCCGCACGCAATGTCGTCAAGGTCCGCCCGCTCAAGGGTCTCAAGGACATGGTCGCCTGATCCGATCGGGCCCCATCTCGATCAAGATACAAGGATCAAGACACAAGCCCCGGCCGAAGCCGGGGCTTGTTGTTTGGCGTATCCCGACTCCGCAGGCCCACGAGCCGCATACGGTGGAAGCCAGGAGGAGGACCGCCGATGTCGGGCACAGCGCCGAGTGTCAACCGCGTCGCATTAGAGACGACGTTGCTCGTCCACGGCGTGCCCTCCGAAGCCGCCCGACCGCTCGCCGAGCGCCTCGAAGCGATCGTGCGAGAGGAGGGAAGCGAACCGGCAACGGTTGGAGTCGTCGCGGGGCGCCCCGTGGTCGGGCTCGATCGCGATCAACTCGCCCGCCTGCTGGATGCGCCGCGCGTGGAAAAGGCGAATACAGCCAATCTGGGCGTGCTCCTCCACCGCGGGCAGCATGCCGCCACCACGGTCAGCAGCACCATGGAACTCGCCGCGGCTGCCGGGGTGCGGGTGTTCGCGACCGGGGGCATCGGCGGGGTCCATCTGGGCTACGGCGAGCGGTGGGATGTCTCGGCGGACCTCGCCGCTCTGACCAGGTTCCCGATCGCTGTTGTTGCTTCGGGCGTCAAGAACCTGCTCGATGTGGTCTCGACGCGGGAGATGCTCGAGACACTCGGGGTGCCCGTGGTGGGCTTCCGGACAGACTCGTTCCCGGCGTTCTACCAGCGCACTTCCGACGCGGGCGTCGATGCACGGTTCGATGATCCTGACGATCTGGCGGCGTTCGTCGGTTCGGAGATCGAGCGCACCCGGCGGGGCGTGCTCATCTGCAATCCGATCCCCGAGGAGCACGAGCTCGCGGACCCCGACTGGCAGGGCTGGCTCGCGGAGGCATCGGACTGGGCGGCTCAGAATGGCGTCACCGGGCGTGGCGTGACCCCGGCCGTCCTGGGGCGCCTGCACGAGATCTCGGGCGGCGCCACCCTCCGGGCCAATCTCGCGTTGGTCGAGAACAACTGCCGGCTGGCGGCCCGCGTGGCGTCTCGGCTGCCGGCGTGAGCCCGGGAACCCTGAAACCCCGGACTGGTTATCGGCTAGATCCCCCACCTTGACACAAGATTCACCCGCTATCAACGCCAGCAAAACGCCCTTCGGACCGGGGTTGTGCTACAATCCGCGACCAGCCTGTTGACACAGTGCCCGGGCCCGGAGGGGCCCGCTCTCGGGAAACCGACGGACGTTGAGAGAGTCCGGGGCGATCGCTGCCCCACAACCTCATGGAGATCATGAAGATGCGCCAGTACTTCGGAATCGCGGCCCTGGTTGCCGCCGCCGGCATGAACACCGCCGCCCTCGCCCAGGATTCGGTGAGCAGCAGCCTCGGCAACCTGCCCGGTGACGCGTTGAATCCCTGGACCGAGGGGGGAGCCGCGTACGTCGTCGACCTCGCACCCGTGGTCACCTCGTTCGGCAACACCTTCGGCGTCGCCCCGGTGCTCAAAACCTCCAAGTCCGGGTCGGCGAACTTCAACTCGCTCGGCTCGTCCGTCTCGATCAGCCCCGACCTGCTGATGGGCGTTGACTACTCGCTCCCGGGTTATTCCTTCTGGGACATGCCCGGCATGGGCGTGAGCGCCCAGAACAACACCGCGGGCACCACGGTGATGCCTACCGGGACCGCCAATCAGTTCGCGGTGGGCTTGAGCGAGTTCGCCACCAGCGACGGGGGGACCAACTTCAACGGTCTGATCGGCGCCATCATCAACTACGACCCCGCCGAGCCCAACCGCCTCTACGTCGATCGACGCATCGGTGCCGTGAATACCTCCGACGGCTTCACGGGCGACTCCTCGCAGTTCGGGGGCTCGTCCGTCGATGCCGACGGCAACCTGTACTACCGCGCCGACACCTTCAACGGCGGACTCACCGGGCCCAATCAGGTCTCCGGGCACAACGTCTACCGCACCCGCCTCTCGGACCGGAACACGGGCGTGCTGAACCTGATCTCGTCGCTCGCCTCGCAGCAGGACGCGACCGATGCCCTGCTCCTGTCGAACCCGACGATCCACTCCGTGCCCGCAAACGTGCCGGCTTCGGTCGCCGGGGGCAACGGCGTGTACGCCGGCCTGAACTTCGACGGGCAGTACCGCTTCGGCACCACGCCCGGCGGGACCTCGACGACCACCGATCACATCGACTCGTCGGTCTCGGGCGATCAGCGCGGCACGCTCGGCCAGAGCGGCATCACCCCGCTGGGCGGCGTGTACACACTCGCCAACGCCGGCAACGACCTGATCAACGACAACACCACGACGGTCAACCTGTTCGGGGTCGACGCGACCGGCGCCGTCACCGGTGCGCAGGGCTACGAGGTCCCGGTCAGCGTGACCGACAACGCCGACGGCTTCACCGTCACGTACGCGCCCGGGGTGTACCAGAACCGCCACGTGACCGGCTCGACCGCGTTCCGCGGCGGCGTGGGCACGGTCGCGGTCGGAGACGACGCTTCGGGCAACACGCTGTTCGCGACCACCATCTCCGAGAACGGCTTCACCGGCGACTTCGTCAACCAGATCATCGTCGGGCGGACCAACGACACCGGGGTCGTCGAATGGACCATGGCAGCCTACATCGATCAGTTCAACTCGGGCACCATGGACGCGGGCAAGCCGATCCTCGACGACATGGGTGTCGAGATCGGCCAGCTGGTTGACCTCCTCTCGGTCACCGGCGGCGCGCCGTTCGGCCCGTCGGTCTCCGCACCCGCGTTCGATGCGGCCGGCAACGTCTGGTTCATGGCGGCCGTCGAGCTCTACGACCGCCTGCCCGGCGGCGGATCCGACTTCGACGGCGCCCTGATCCGCGCCGTCTACGACGAGGCCACGTTCAGCTACACCCTCGAGCTGGTTCTCGAGGTCGGAACCGTCATCTCAGGCCCGAACTCGGGTCTCGACTACCGTATCGACTTCCTCGGCACCGCCACCCAGCAAAGCAACCCGTCGCCCAGCTCGGTCTGGTCATCGGCGGTCTCGGACGTCGCCTGGAACAACGCCGATGTTTCTACCCTCGACGCCGCCGACCCCATGACCAACGGCGGGGCCGTGATCCAGACCGGCATCACCTACGACGTCAACGGCGACGGTGCGTTCAACAACCCCACCAGCGTCAACTTCGATCCGGGCCTGCCCGCGGACGAGACCTACCAGGTCGCCCTGTACGTCGGCTACTTCCAGGACGGCCCGCCGCCCTGCCCGGCCGACCTGGCCGCGCCGTTCGGCGTCCTGAACTTCTTCGATATCGCCGCGTACATCGGGCTGTTCAACGCCGGCGATCCGATCGCGGACTTCGCCGCCCCCTTCGGCACCATCAACTTCTTCGACATCGTCGAGTACATCAACCAGTTCAACGCCGGCTGCCCGTGAGCCCGCGGAACGATCCGCTGGTGATCTGAGATTTTCGGACGCCCGTGCCCACACGCACGGGCGTTCCCTTTTCTGAAACAAGCCGCCGGCTGTTCTCTCGCGGCAAGCGACGCTAAGATCTTGCCTGCCAATATCTTCGGAGATCGACCATGCATACCCCAAAGACATCCGCCGTCCTCGCACTGCTCGCCGCCTGCTCATCCGCGAGCGCCTTCGATCCGATCAACGGCGATTGGTCCAAGACAGACGCGACCGATCTCCGCGTCATGACGTGGAACGTGCAGGACGGCATCTGCAGTTCCAACGACAAGGTCAACAACATCGGTGATTGGAACGGGATCGTCCGCATCATCGCGGCAATGCAGCCCGATGTCCTCATCCTGCAGGAGTGCGGCGACAACTCGGGCAACGGCACCGGGGGCGGCGCCGACAACGTGAACACGCTCGGGCAGGTCATCGAGCTCATGATGCACGGAGGCCCGGACCCCTTCGAGGGCGGCAGCGTGGAGGTCTACGTCCAGCTGTTCCTGCCCGATTACGACCTGCCCCACGTCTTCGTCAGTTCCAACAGCGACGGGTTCAATCGCAACGTCATCATGTCGAGATACCCGTTCGCGGACATCAACGGCGGCGGTGCCACGCTCAGCGATTTCGTCATCGGACCCGACGCCTACCAGAGCGGCGGCACCGGCGGGATCCGCGGCTTCCAGTGGGCCGAGATCGACCTCCCGGATGACGTGTACGCGGGTGATCTGGTCATCGGCAACGCCCACCTCAAGGCGGGCGGCAGCAGCTCGGACTTCGCCGATCGACGCGAGGCGTCGGAGAACACAGCCTACTTCATCGACTACTACTACAACGGCGCCGGCACCGGGGTGTCGGACCCGAACGGGCGGGTGTTCTTGCCCACCACGGGCTCGGTGCTCGACGAGAACACACCGGTGATCTGGGGCGGCGACCTGAATCAGCGTCCCGGCAACGGGCCCGTCGAGTTCCTGACACGCGCCCAGTTCCTCGGCGGGACCGACGGGACCGACCGCGACCGCAGCGATTCGACCCGGGACTTCGCGGTCCAGCCGGTCTCGGGCGAGACCTCGACCCAGGGCAGCAACTCGAAGCTCGATTACCTCTGCTGGCAGGACTCGATCGCCGAGGCCCGCCGAACGTTCATCTTCCGCTCCATCGGATCGGGCATGAGCGCTTCGAACCTGCCGTTCCCGCTTGACTCGTTCCCCGGAAACCCGGTCGCGGCGTCGAGCATCGCCTCGGACCACCGCCCGGTGCTCGCGGACTTTATCCTGCCGCTGGCCCCCGACACGTGCGCCGCGGACCTCGCAGAGCCGTTCGGTGTTCTGAACTTCTTCGACATCGCCGCGTACATCGGGCTGTTCAACGCGGGAGATGCCGCCGCCGATTTCGCAGAGCCATTCGGCACGGTGAACTTCTTCGACATCGCCGAGTACATCAGCCAGTTCAACGCCGGCTGTCCGTAAGCCCGCCGTCTGATCAGGCGTCGGTTTGGTCACGCAAGGAGCGCACCTCGTCGATCGCCGCGTCGAGTTGGAGCTTGAGGCGGCGCACGCGCAGCAGCGATTTGACCCGTGTGATGAGTTCGAGTTTGTTGACCGGTTTGGTCAGAAAATCGTCGGCGCCCGCGTCGACAGCCCGTTCGACATCTCCAACCTCGTTGAGCGCGGTGACCATGACGATCGGGATGCCGCTTGTATTCGGGTTGGCCTTGATGTGCTCGCAGACCTGATACCCGCTCATGCGTGGCATCATGATGTCGAGCAGCACGATGTCGGGCGTCCATTCTCGCACGATCTCCAGGGCTTCGCTCCCGTCTCGGGCCGCCCGGAGTTCGCCCCGCAGGTCATCTAGGAATGCCTGGATGAGCTCGAGGTTGTGCTCGTTGTCGTCCACGATCAAGACACGCGGGTTGCTCAGATCGACTTCTGGCGTGGTCTCGGCTTGGGGTGACTCGGGCATCGGGAGGTCCTTGGCGTTCTGCCGAGCGGGGCCCGGGGAATACCGGACCGATGGGTCTCTGCCTAGTCTATACGCCAGGAACTATCGCTCGCCGAACCGATCGAGAACGCACGCCTTGGACACTCAAGCAGCCCTCTGGCAATCCCAGTTCCAGACGCCCACGATCGGAGGGCTGATGTCCGCGTTGCAGCCCGACGCGCGGGCGGAGATGGAACTGGCACGCAAGCGCCTCGGACGCCCGAGCGTCCGGTGGAGTGGGGTCCCGTGGCGGTGGACCGTGCAACTCGAGCGGGCGTCCGGGCCGGCGGCGTTGATCCCGGACCCGGAGGCGCCGCGGCTCGCGGTTGCGATGTCCGTGGGTTTCTTCGCAGACAACCCCCCGGAGCGTATGAGCCGGCAGCACCGCGATCTGCTCGTCCGGGCGGTCGTGGTCGCCGATGTGGTCTGGTCGGAGTGGAGCCTGTCCCAGCCGGGCTCCTGCGAAGCCGTGCTCGACCTGATCGGCGAGTAACACCCGTGACCGGGACGCATCGCTGGAGCCCGCGACGCCAGTCCGCCGATGTCACCGCAGGAGGTAGCCTGATATGGCCGAGAGAATCACCCGAGCGGGCCATGCCCTGCTGATCGGCTTCTGGATCGCGTTGGGCTCGCCCCTCGCGACAGGGGCTCCCCTTGACTCCAGGCTCGAGCAGATCATCAAGCGAGCCGATGTGGGCAACGCGAGCGTTGCGGTGCACGCGATCGATCTACAGACCGGTGCCGAGATCGCCTCGTACCGTGCCAACACGCGCATGATCCCTGCGTCGAACATGAAGATCATCACGTCCGGCGCCGCGATCCAGGTCCTCGGAGCGGACTTTGTGTACCGGACGTACCTGTCCGTCGACGATTCCGTCGAGCCGCCTCGATTGGTGCTCAGAGGCTCGGGCGACCCCGGCTTCGCCGATCCGGCGCTGCTCGAACGCCCCTCTGTCGGGCTGACGTTCTCGGCGCTCATGGACCAGCTCTCATCGGTGCTCTCGAGCACGGAGGACGGGCTCTTCTCCGAGTTCGTGATCGATGATCGCGTGTTCGACCGTGATTTCGTCCATCGGGATTGGCCCAAGGACCAACTCAACCGGTGGTACTGCGCCGAACTCGGGGGCGTCAACCTCCGGCGCAACGTGGTCACGGTCTACGCCGAGCCGACGCCTGACAACGGTTCTCCGATCACCCAGGTCCTTCCCGAGGCGCCCTGGATCGACCTCGCGAACCGTGCGGCAACCGATCGGAAAGGCAGCAACACCGCCTGGGTCGCCCGCCCGCAGCAGAACGACCGGATGACACTGTTCGGGAAAGTCCGGACCCGGGTCGAGATCGATGTTGCGATCCACAACCCCCCGATGTTCGCCGGACGCACGCTGGCCAACGAGTTCGAGCGTCGGGGGATCTCGTTCGCGCCCGCGGGCTCAGAAGCGCGGGTCCGGTTGGCCGAGTCCGGCGAGGCGTTCGCCGAGACCCGGGCGCTCGCCGTCGTCACGACGCCCTTGCAGGATGTTCTCGATCGGGTCAACCAGGACTCGCACAATCTCTACGCCGAGAGCCTGTTCAAGCGCCTCGGGCATGAGGTCTCGGGGGAGCCCGGCTCGTGGGCCAACGGGGCCACGGTCATCCGCATGCTGATCTCCGACGCGCTCGGGCCAGAGTACGCCAAGGAAACCACGGTCTCGGACGGCTCGGGGATGTCACGCGAGAACCGGGTCCGACCGTCCACGCTGACCGAATGGATGCGCTGGTTGTCACGCGATGAGGAACGCTGGAAGATGTTCAAATCGTCACTCGCCTCCCCGGGTGTCGGCACGCTCCGATCGCGGTTCCGGAACGACGAGTCACTCAACAGCGAACTGGCGGCCAAGAGCGGTTACCTCTCGGGGGTCTACGCCCTCTCTGGGGTTCTGACGCACCCCACGAACGGACGGCAGATCGTGTTCAGCATCTTGCTCAACGATGTGCCGCGTGGCAGGCAAGCGCGGAACGCCAAGCCGCTCCACGCGGCGATCGTGAAGGAACTCGACGCCTACCTGACGCCCAACCCTCGCCCGGCGAGCCTCGGCGGATAGCCCGTTAGCCGATCAGCAGCGGGGGCGGACCAAGAGGCTCCTGCGACTCGGCCGCCCCGAGCATGTACCGAGCCACCGCGCCACGCCGAACCGTCGACAACAGCCCGTACCGCTCGACCGCCCCCGCGGTTGTTCCGGTATCGCCCGGCAGCAGCGTCACCGGACGGACCGGATAAGACGCGTGCGCCACCGCCTCGAGACCGCGTTCCGCACGGCGGAGATCTTCATACGCCACACCAACGTTTCCGAGACCGATCATCGCCCGGACCGGCGCCGTGGTCTTCGAGAGGCTCGGGCCCACCCCGCCCGCGCTGATCCAGATGAAGCGGAACCCGTCGTCGTCCGTCGCCCGGTCTCTGACCGACTCCGAGACACGCTCGACAAGATCTCTCGGCGACCGAAGGCGCGACCAGGGACTCGGGCCATCGCGGTTCAAGCCCAATGCGCTCAGCACGGTCTGATGGGAGTCCAGGAGAGGCTTTAGATCCTCTCTGTTGGTGGCTTCGCCCAGCACGACCCCGGCGCCAGGGGGGATTGTGTGCTCGGATCCGGGGCGCGAGAGCGCGGTCACCCGGTGCCCGCGCTCGATCGCGAGCCTGGTGAGCAGCCGCCCGCAACGACCCGACGCGCCCAGCACGAGCAGATCCATCGATCAGTCTCTCCCGAGGGGGACGGTCGGCAACACGGGCGGCCACGCACGGACCGCCTGGCCGTTCCTCCGATCGCCGCGGGTCTTTGGGGTCGCGTCGTAGCCGATCCGGCAACGCCCCTTTGTCACCACATCCCGCCCAGAATCGCTGTTGGCGACCCAGTGAAACAGGGCCGCGTGATGATCGTCGATGTCGACGTCACGCCCCAGCGCCGCCACGAAGGGGATCTCGGTGGGCTCCTCGAAGAACCGATTCAAGATATCGATCCCGAGCCCCTCCAACTCATGTTCGTCACGCCCGCGGTCGGCGCGGATGAACAGCCAGCCGGGCGCGTCTTCCGGCGCCGCCGCGTCGAGCACGCCCGGGATGGAGCGGGCCCACGCGACGGCACGGTCGCGCTGCTCGCCGCTCGGCACGCGGCGTGGCTCGTCGATCGGCTCGCCGTCGATGCCCTCGCCGACGACCTTGCGCGTCGCGTCGAGCCCGATCTTGGTGCCCGACCCCAGTCTCGGCGCGGCGTGGTCGAGGATGTCCAACGCCCCGTTGACCGATTCGATGTCCCGCGACGGCACACAGTGACGGCACACCGCGTCCATCACCGCGGTCAGGTCGTGGCAGTCCACATCCTCCTCGACCACGATGACGGACTTGGTCCACGCCATCTGCCCCGCGCCCCACACCGCGTGCATCACCTTGCGAGCGTGCAGCGGATAGTGCTTCTTTATCTGGATGATCGCGCAGTTGTGGAACGCCCCGAACATCGGGAGGTGGTAGTCAACGATGTCCGGGATCAGTGTCTTGAGCAGCGGCAACATCACACGCTCGGTCGCCTTGCCGAGGTAGTAGTCCTCCTGCGGAGGCAGCCCCACGATCGTCGTCGGGTAGATCGCGTCCCGGCGGTGCGTGACGGCGCTGACCTCGGTGATCGGGTACCGGTCCGGCATCGAGTAGAACCCGGTGTGATCGCCGAAGGGTCCCTCAAAGACGGCCCCCCCACCCAACTCGCCCGAGTCCTCATCGCGCGGCTCCCAGCCCGGATAGCCGGCGTCGGTCCTGACATGGCCCTCGATGATGATCTCGGCGTCGGCTGGCACCCAGATCGGCACCGTCTTCGCTCGGCAGAGCCGGATGCCCTTCCCGTGGAGAAAGCCCGCCATGAGCAGCTCGCTGATCCCCGGCGGGAGCGGGCAGGTCGCGGCGTAGGGCATCACGCTCGGCCCGCCCAACGCGATGGCCACCGGCATCGGCTCGCCGAGCTTCTTCCAGCTGCGCCAATGGCTCGCCCCGTCGTGGTGCATGTGCCAGTGCATCGCGAGCCGGTCCTTGCCCAGCAACTGGATCCGGTACATGCCCACGTTGTGCGACTTCGGCTTGGGATCGTCGCGATCGTCGGCGTGGATCGTGTGGATGCCGGCCAGCGTGATGTACCGCCCGCGGTACTCCCGCTCCCAGGTCTCGTCGTCGATGCCGGGGTGCCCGAGCCCGGGGATCCCGCCGTTGAGGCCAGCGGGGTAGCCCATGGCCTCGAAGTCGCCGTCGTGCTCCCAGCAGCGCAGCATGCCAAGCCGCGTGAGGTCGATCTGATCGCCGGCTTTGATGACATCCTGGCAGGGACCGGGTCTCTTGAGGCGTTTGGGCCCGATCTTGAGCAGCGGCGCGAACTGCTTGGCCTTGCCAACCGCCTCCCCAAGCGAGCGCGGGGGCTCGGGCTTGACGAGCTCGCCGATCGTTGCACCGATGTCGTCGAACGCGCGCCCTCCGAATGCCATCTCCATCCGGCGGTACGAGCCGTAGGCGTTGATCAGCACAGGGAAGTCCGAGCCCGGGACATTCTCGAAGAGCAGCGCCGACCCGCCGTACTTGTGGAACTCGGGGTCGTTCCGCCGCGACGAGGGGCTTCCCTGGTTCGGCGCGGCGGACTTGCTGGCGATGTCGGCCCGGCGCGCGATCTCGAGCACCGGCGAGACCGGCTCGGTCACGCGCGTGAGTTCGCCCGCTGTTTCGAGGGCCGCGACAAAGGACTGCAGATCGGGGTACATTGGCAGAGGATATGACTGGATCACAGGGTCAACCGAATCCGCTCCCGGCCCACGAGGCCGCCGAACGCCGCGACTGGGTCGCGTACTTCGATCGCATGCAGGGCAAGCCGCCCCGGGCGACGCTGCTGAACGCTATCGAACGTTTCGGTGAGATCGAGCCGACCGATGCCCCGCTCGCGCTCGATCTCGGCTGCGGCGATGGACGCGACACCGAGGCTCTGCTCGACGCTGGGTGGCGCGTTTGGGCGCGAGACGGGCATGAGGACGGCATCAGGCGAGTCCGGGAACGATCTGTGTGCCGCCTCGCGATCGAGCAAGGCCGTCTTGACCTCGGCATTGCGCCATTTTCGGAGATGAACCTGCCCCGGGCCCATCTCGTCAACGCCAGTTTCTCGCTGCCATTCTGCGCACCGGGCGAGTTCGGGGGCTTGTGGCAACGGATTGATGCGGCCATCACGCCAGGCGGGCGGTTCTGCGGCCAGCTCTTCGGCGATCGCGATGGTTGGTCGACCCTCGAAGACCGCACCCACCTCACGCGGGCCGAAACCCTAACCTTGTTCGACCAATACATACTCGAACGGCTCGAAGAAGAGGACAGACCGAGCAGACAGGCCGGCTCGGCCCACAAGCACTGGCACGTGTTCCATATTATCGCGAGGAAACAATGACCGCGATCCAGCTCACCGGTGTCGAGAAGATCTACAAGGGCAAGGTCCACGCCCTGCGCGGCGTCGATCTCGAAGTTCATCCGGGCGAGGTCTTCGGGCTGCTCGGGCCGAACGGCGCGGGCAAATCGACCCTCGTCAAGATCCTCATGACCGTGATCCGCCCGACCCGGGTCGCCGGCACGGTCTTGGGCAAACCCGTCGGGGATCGGCACACCCTCTCGCGGATCGGCTATCTCCCCGAGCACCACCGCTTCCCGCCGTATCTCAAGGGACGGCAAGTCCTCGAGTTCTTCGCCGCCATGTCCGGCGTCTCGAAGAAAGACCGCAAAAAACGGTCCGAAGAGCTCCTCGAAGTCGTCGGCATGTCCGACTGGGGCAAGAAGAAGGTCGGCGGCTACTCCAAGGGCATGCGCCAGCGTATCGGCATCGCGCAAGCGCTCATGAACGACCCCGAGCTCGTCCTGCTCGACGAACCCACGGACGGCGTCGATCCGGTCGGTCGACGCGAGATCCGCGGGATCCTCGCCCGGATGAAGGACGAGGGGCGGGCCGTGTTCCTCAACAGCCACCTGCTCAGCGAACTCGAGATGGTCTGTGACCGGGTCGCCATCATGGTGACCGGCAGGGTGCTCCGCCAAGGCACGATCCAAGAGCTCACCGAGGGCAAGCGGGGCTATGCCATCGCCGGGCTGCACCCACTCGGCGACGAAGACGTCTCTGCGGCCCGGGATGCGCTCGCGGGGCTGGAACTCAGAACCGAGCCGGGACAGATCACCGTCCTGACCGACGACCCGGCCCGTGTCCAGCCCGCGATCGATGCGTTGCGCTCCCGCGGCGTTGTCCTCTCCTCGGTCCGCCCGATGCGCCCGACGCTGGAGGATCTCTTCATGGAAACCGTTTCGTCCGACGAATCCCACGGCAAGCCGGGCGCCGCCCGAGGCAAGGCGGCCACACGATGATCCTCACCCAGACCAAGGCCCTGTTCATCGATGCGTACCGCGAGCTGAACGCTCGGAAGCTCTTCTGGATCACCATGGGCCTGAACCTCATCGTCGTGGTGGTCTTTGCCGGGCTCGGCATCGACGAGGAGGGGACCAGCTTCTTCGTGTGGTCGTTCGACAGCCCGATCGTCAACTCCTCGCGCATCTCTCCGGAACTGTTCTACAAATCGCAGTTCGTCCAGTGGGGCATCCCGGTCTGGCTATCCTGGGTCGCGTGCATCCTCGCGCTCGTGTCGACCGCGGGGATGTTCCCCGATCTGGTCTCCGGGGGTGTGATCGAGACCATGCTCTCGCGTCCGATTTCACGAGCACGCCTGTTCCTGACCAAGTACATCGTGGGGCTGCTCTTCGTCGCCCTCCAGGTGCTGGTGTTCTCGGCCGGATGCTTCCTGATCATCCTCATCCGCGGCGGGTCGTTCTCCCCCGAAGTGTTCCTCGCGGTGCCGATCGTCGTCCTGTTTTTTAGCTACCTGTTTTCGTTCTGCGCGCTCATCGGGCTTATCACACGATCAACCATCGCGGCGTTGCTCCTGACGATGCTGTTCTGGTGCTTGATTTTTCTGACCAACGTCGGTGACGGCCTGCTCGTCATGGAGCGCGAAGGCAGGATCGTCCGCGTCGAGGACGCCCGCGAAAACCTCGACAACCAACGCGTCTTCGCCGAACGGCGCCTGGAGCAGTTGGTGAGCAACGGCACCCCGCCGAGAAACACCGAGGGCACCGAGATCACCGATCCCGAACTCAGGCTCCAGGCGGCCAACCCGGCGCTGAAGAGAAGCGGCGATCGGCTCGCCAAAGCCGAGTTGTCCGCCGAGAACTGGTCGAAGTGGGCGCACAGGATGTTCATCCTCAAGACCGTACTCCCGAAGACGAGCGAGACGACGGCCCTTCTGGACCGTTACCTGATCACCGAGGACGACATCAACGATCTGATGAGAGAAGCGGCGGGGATCGAGGACGGGGTCGACATCCAGGCCGAACCCAGCGGACCGGCGATGGAGGACCCCCGCGCCCAAGCACGGGCCGAGGACGCGTTCGAGTCCAGGTCGCTCGCATGGGTCGTCGGCACATCGCTCGCGTTCGAGGCGGTGATGCTCGGGCTCTGCTTATTGATCTTCAGGCGCCGAGATTTCTAGCCAGACAACTCCGCGCCCCGGTCCCGCGCCGCGTGGACAGCCCGAACCACGGCGTCTTGCACCCCGCTGCTGTCGAGCACCCCGGTCGCGGCGGCCGTGGTGCCGCCCTCGCTCGTGACCGCCGCCCGCAAGGCCCGCGGAGACTCTGGCGATCCACGCAGCAACTCTCCCGCCCCGGCGACGGTCTGCCGGACGATCGCCGATGACTGCCCGGGCGTGAATCCGAGCCGGATCGCCGCCTCCGCCATCGCCTCGGCGAGGTAGAACACGTACGCCGGCCCGGACCCCGCGACCCCGGTGAACGCGTCCATCAAGCCCTCGTCGATCCTGACCGTCTCCCCGCACGACGCGAACAGCCGCTCGACGCGATCGAGATCGGCGGCGCCCGACCCCGGCCCGCCTGACAGCGCACTCATCCCGAGTCCGAGTTGTATCGGCGTGTTCGGCATCACCCGCACCACACGGGCCTTGGGACCCAGAGAGTCCGCGATGCGGCTGGAGGTTATGCCCGCGAGGATCGAGACCACGAGCATCGGCTCGCGCCGACCGAGTATCGGTGCCCAGCACGCCGCGACGTCAGCGAGCACCTGCGGCTTGGTCGCGATCACCAGCCCGGCGCCGGGGCGGGCATCCAGCCATGCCTCCGCGGCCTCGATCTCAACGAACGTCTCGCCGAACGACGGGTTCCGCTCCGCGTGAGGATCACAGGCAGCCGTCTGACTCGGAGTGATCACGCCCGCGTCGCAGGCCCCGGCAACGATCGCCCGGGCCATGTTTCCCGCTCCGATGAACAGCCAAGATCCCGACTCACCAGCCCCGGAGGTGTTGCACATACCCAAGCCTACGGCAGAACCCCCGGACGCGTAGAATGGTGCTCGGGGCCGGTGGCCGACACCTGTGCCCGGGAGATCCAACGGATGGCGATGTTCTATCAACTCGAGTTCGAGAAGCCGGTTATCGAGATCGAGGAGCGTATCGCACGCGCCCAGGCTCCCCAACGGAACGAGGTGCCGGCTCTCGGGGGGTTGGCCGAAGACCAGGCTCCGGGCGATGCCGACCCGGACGGGGCCGGCCTGTCCGCGCTGGTCGCCGAACGCGACGCCAAGCTGGCCGAGCTGTACGAGGAGCTGTCTCCCTGGAACACCGTCCGTGTCGCCCGTCACCCCCAGCGCCCGCAGACACGCGACTACATCGGGCGGATGTGCCGCGATTTCTGCGAGCTCCACGGCGACCGCAGATATGGCGATGACCCCGCGATCGTGACGGGGTTCGGGCGCATCGGTTCGCGCAAGGTCTTGATCGTCGGGCACCAGAAGGGCAAAACCACCCAAGAGAAGATCGCCTGCCACTTCGGCTGCGCGCACCCGGAGGGTTACCGCAAGGCGCTCGCGAAGATGGAACTGGCGGCCAAGTTCGGGCTCCCAATCGTCACGCTGGTCGATACACCCGGGGCCTACCCGGGATTGGGCGCCGAGGAGCGCGGGCAGGCAGAAGCGATCGCGGTCAACCTCCGCGAGATGAGCCGGCTCCCGGTGCCCATCGTGTCGGTCATCATCGGCGAGGGCGGTTCGGGCGGTGCCCTCGGCATCGCGGTCGCCAACCGCGTCGGCATGCTCCGGAACAGCTGGTACTCGGTGATCTCGCCCGAGGGCTGCGCCGCGATCCTCTGGAAGCAGGCCAACGAGCAGACGAACACCGCCGCCGCCCAAGCCCTGAAACTGACCGCCCGCGACAACCTCTCCCTGGGCATCGTGGACGCCGCGATCGACGAGCCCCTCGGCGGGGCGCACCGCGATCCCGACGCTGCCTCACAGCTGCTCTCGGGCTGGGTGACCCAACAACTCGACGATCTCGCCGGCATGTCCGGTGACGAGCTCATCGAGCAGCGCTACGAACGCTTCCGCCTGTTGGGTTCTTATGATGAACTCAGCCGGGGCAACGCCGGAGATTCCGCGTAAACCCCTGCCTGACAATGCTTTGCGACATCAGCAAGGCAGCTGGACGACCGGGGTTTCACAGATGGTTCACGTTGACCCAGTTTGCCATTGAGCCTATTCTTCGCCCCGAATCGGCACCGCCTCGGCCCACAAGGGCGAGGGGGCCGAGCGGATTGGGGTGAATACTTGGCGAAAAAAGCGGCCACCAAAAAGAAGACGAAAAAGGTGACCAAAAAGCCCGCGCGGGCCAAGGCGGCTTCATCGAAGTCCAAGAAGCCGGCCACCAAGAAGAAAGTGGTCAAGAGAGCGGTCATGAAAAAGCCCGCTGCAGCCAAAAAGACCGCAAAGAAGACCGCCAAAAAAACGCCAAGGAAAGCCGCTCCCAAGAAAGTGACCAAAGCGGCTCAGAAGAAGGCCGCCGCGAAGAAGATCGCCAAAAGTCCTGCCGTGAAAAAAACCGCGGCCAAAAAGTCGGTCTCCAAGAAGCCCGCAGCGAAAAAGACCACCAAAGCACCCGCTGCGAAAAAAACCGCGAAGAAGCCCGCGCCCGCGAGTCCCAAGCAGTCCAAACCCGCCGAGAGCAAAGGGGACAATAAGGCTTCCAACCGCAAGGGCATCACCATCGTCAAGCCCGCATCGAAGAAGACGTCGGGCAAATCGCGCGGCGGTCCCAAGTTCGTCATGCCCGAACGCCCCCAGTTGCTGGGCCCGGGGTCGGCGTTCGCCAAAAAACCGCTGATCCCATCGGGCCCCTCGGCCCCGAAGGTCACCTCCGTGCTCGACGAGCCGAAGTCGAAGCGGAAGAAGTCCCCGCTGACCAAGGCGAAGCTCGAGAAGTACCGCCTGGCGCTGATCACCAAGCGTGCCGAGTTGCTCGGTGATGTCACGAACATGGAGAACGAGGCGCTCCGGTCCGGAGGCTCGGGTGGGCTGAGCAACACGCCCCAGCACGCGGCCGAGCAGGGCTCCGAGAACTACGACCAGAGCCTGAGCCTGAACCTTGCCGCTCAGGATCGGCGTCTCATCAAGGACATCGACGACGCGCTGGCACGCATCGAGGCCGGCACCTACGGGCTTTGCGAACTGACCGCGCACCCGATCCCGGAAGCCCGCCTGACAGAACTGCCGTGGGCTCGCTATACGATCGAAGCCGCTCGCGAGTTGGAACGTCGCGGCGGCACGGCGTGACCGCCCCCGACGCCCCGGGCCACGCGGGGCGCCACCCCAAGGCTTGGGCTTGGTTTCTGGTCGCGACGACCGCGGGTCTTGTGATCGATCTGTGGTCCAAGCACCTCGCGTTCCTGCACATCGCCGACACACGCGTGATCGTCGACCGCCAGGAGGTGATGGCGGCCAGCAACATCAACCAACTGATCCCCTACCACGAGCCCGTGACGGTCATTCCGAGATTGCTGGACTTTACCCTGGTGCTGAACCCGGGGGCCGTGTTTGGCATCGGTGCCGGGAAACGCTGGTTCTTTGTGGTCTTTACCATGCTCGCGGTCGGGCTGGCGACTTGGCTCTTTGCCTTCAAGACCTCGGCCCGCGACCGGTGGGCGCATATCGCGTTCTCGTTGGTCGTCTCGGGAGGGCTCGGGAACCTGTACGACCGCGTGGTGTTCGCGTGCGTCCGGGATTTCATCCATCCGTTGCCCGGCATGAAGCTGCCGTTCGGCATCCGCTGGCCCAGCGGATCGGACGAGGTCTGGCCCTACGTTTCGAACATCGCCGATGCGTTCCTGCTCGTGGGCATCGGCATCCTGATCGTCTATACCTGGAGGCAGCCCGCGCCGGAACCGTCGGGGTCCGACGGGCAAGACCCTAACCGGTGACACCGGCCCGATCGCGGATGGTATCGATCATCCCGCGGATTTCTTCGGCCATCCTGGAGTTGGGGAACTCCTCGATGATCCGTTCACCAATCTCGGCCGCCCGCCCCCACATCCGGTCTTGGAGCGCGAGCTTGAAGTCGGCCCCGAGATTATCGCGTGCTTTCCCGATCACGCCGCGGGCGACCTCACGGAACTGCTGGGCCTCGTCTTCGGTGAGATACTGGTCCAGTTCGTGGAGCAACTCCATCGCCTCTTCGATCCGCTCGCCCTGCGCGGCTTTGAGAAACCGGCGTT
Source organism: Phycisphaerales bacterium UBA6054 (assembly GCA_002429045.1). GTDB lineage: Bacteria > Planctomycetota > Phycisphaerae > Phycisphaerales > UBA1924 > UBA6054. The sequence goes on along the minus strand of DIYM01000148.1, from coordinate 3,338 downwards.
CCAAGTCCAGCTTAAAGCGGTCCCGGGTCGCGGTGACGCGGTGCCGCAGCCCTTCCACCTTGGGCGAATCGGGGAACAGGCGTGCGATCCGCCCCGCCTCGCTCAGCGCCTCGTCCCACTCCGAGCGTGCCATCATCTCGTCCAGGCTGCGGACCGCCTCGGTGACACGCCGATCCATCGTCGTGAAACGGGCGGTCTCGACCTTCTGGCGGAAACCCTCCGCGTCGGCCCGGTAGCCGAATCTCTCGGCGAGCTCGCGGATCAGCACCATCGCCGCGTCCCAATCCTCGCTGTTGATGTCCTCTTGGATCGCCTTGCAGAGCAGGTCCCGTTCGCGAGACCGGTTGAGCACGCGTCGCGCGTCGTCGGAGAGGACCATGGTCTCTTGCATGCTCTCGACCGCCGCGGTCATGCCGCGGACCTGCGCACGGATCTCGTGGAGTTCCTTGGCGAGTTTGGGGTTGTAGCCCTGCCCCCCGCCGATCTTTTTCAACGCCAAAGGCAAGGCGGCGAGCGTGACCACGAGCCCGAGCAGCCCCGCTAGGACCCAGGTATCGCTGGATGTCATGATCCCCTTGGCGGTGGCCACGCCGCAGAGGACCCCGAGCGATCCGTAGATCGCCGCGATCCAGGTCGATGGGATGCCGCTTTGCTCGTCCATGCGTGTTTCCTCGCTCTGCTCGATCGTCCCTGATGGGCCCGACTTGCCCCGATTAGCTCCCCGGAACCGGCCCGCCGCAGTTCTGCTCGACCGGCACGAGGCACAGAAACCGGAGGTCGCCGGGCTGGTTCTCTCTTGATCGGAACTGATGCTGCTCGTTTGCGGGCACATAAATCACGTCGCCCGCTCGGATCGGGTTCTCCCGACCGCCGAGGAAGATGGTCCCCTCGCCGGAGACGACGAACACCTCGTGCTCGTAGTCGTGGCTGTGGCGGGGAGTGTGCCCCCCCGGCTCGACCGCAAACTGGCGCAGCGCGAAATGGGGCGCACCGTCTTCCCTGCCCACCATCACCGCCATCGAAGCGCCTTTGACACCTTCCATGTGCACGGGGGTCCTTGGGGTCTCGTCGATGTTCCGGATCAGCACGTCGCGGGCGGTGGTCAAGGGCGGTCTCCTGTTCACGACACGCCCGCGGACCGGGCGGTCTAACCAGATTACCATGCCACATGCCAGATGTCCCAAACGATCACGCCGCTGGCCCGGAATCGGGTCGGTCCGAACCATCCGAACCCCCAGAGATCCGGGCGTTCGCGCTCGGGCCGTTCCAGACCAACTGCTACGTGACCTCCCGAAAGGGGGCCTCACGGGGCGACCCGTGCTGGGTCGCCGACTGCGGCGTCGAGCCCGGGATCATGCTCGAAGAGATCGACAGACTCGGGCTCGTCCCCGAGGCGGTCGTGCTGACCCACGCCCACCTCGATCACATCGCCGGGCTGTTCGCGTTCCGTGCCCGCTTCCCCGATTGCCCGATCTGGATCCACGAGGCCGAGGGGGCGTGGCTGACCGACCCGAACCTCAACCTCTCCGCCCGTCACGGCATCGAGGTCACCGGGCCCACGCCCGATCGCCTGCTCGCCGACGGCGAACTGCTGACGCTCTGCGGTGAGCCCTGGGAGGTGCGCCACACCCCCGGGCACTCGCCCGGGGGTATCAGCCTCGTCCATCGGGGCTCGCCGGTCGCGATCGTGGGCGACACGCTGTTCAACGGCTCGATCGGACGCCACGACTTCCCGGGGTCGGACTTCGAGACCCTCGCCAGGTCGATCCAGGAGAAGCTCTACACGCTGCCTCCCGAAACCGTGGCCCTGCCCGGGCACGGACCGGTCACGCAGATCGGGCACGAGAAACTCAGCAACCCGTTCGTTCGCGGCGACAGCGTGACGGCCTAACAACAGGCCGAAGCCCGCTGGAAGATCACGGCTGCCGGGTCCGATCACATGGCCGAGCCGAGCCCCATCGCTCGACGCCACACGCTCATCTGCCCCAGGTGGAACATCAGGTGGTCGTGCAGCATGAAGCCGACCATGCCGCCGTTGGTCCCGAACGCGTCCCGCCAGCCCTCCTCGGCCAGCGGGCGGAGGAGCACCTCGTCGGCGGTGTTCCTGGTCGCGTCGATCAACGCGGCGTAGCCCGACTCGAAGCTCGCGACGATCTCGTCCATCGGCGGGTAGTTGGTGCCGTCGGCATCGTCGGTGCACACCGCCCCGTTCTTGAACAACTCCTGCCACGAATCAGGCGTGCCGACCGACGCACCGTCGTGCCCGATCATGCCCATGATCATGGACGGATAGATCGCGAGGTGCCCGTAGATGAACGCCGGGTGATTCGTATCGATGACGTTGCCATCAGGGGCGGGCTTCCTGGCGAAGTCCGCGGCGTCTACGCCCCTGAGCAGACCCTCGGCCAGTTTCATGGTCCGGGCGGTGGTCAGGGCCAGCATCTCGCCGATGCGGTTCGCGGTGCCGGTTTCGCTCATGTCGTGCTCCCTCGGGGTTGCTGTCGGGCCAGCCTGCGTCAGGCCCCGACGTACCGAGCGTAGAGCGCCCGGGCCCTCGACGCGTCCTCGGTGCCCTCGATCACGGCCCTGCCATCGCGGAAGACAGAGATCGACACGCCCGGCTGCTCTCTGAGCCCGACCCGCACCATGAACGGAGAACGGGTCACCGTGCCGACCGACTCCAACTCGGCCGCCATGCGATCGAACTCCACGCGGTGCCCCGGCATCGGGATGACCTGGACGGCGTTCCGCCCGCACAGGCTCGCGGACTCGGGCTCCGGCCCGTCGAGAAACTCGTACACCGCCCCGTGGCAGCACGGGCAGCCCGGATCCTTCGAGCTTTCGAGATCAACGGATCGGAACGTGCCGTCCCACACATCGATGCTGATAAGGTCCGCCGCCGGACGCTCGGCACCGACGATGCGTCTGATGGCTTCTGTCGCCTGCATCGCGCCGATGATGCCCGCCGCCGGGGCGAGGACACCGGCCGTCTCGCAGGTCGGCTGCGAGCCGGGCGCGGGGGGGCGATCGAACACGCAGCGCAGGCAAGGCCCACCCCGAGCCGTGTCGAACACCGCGCGCATCGCGCCGGTCCCCACCACGCCCCCGTAGATGTACGCGAGCCCGTGCTTGACGCACACGTCGTTGATCAAGAAACGCGTCTCGAAGTTGTCGGTGCCGTCGAGCACGACATCGGGCCTCCCGTGCCGCCCGCCGATCATCATCGACTCGATGTTCGACGGGCGGGCGTCGGCGATGACCGGCTCGACCCGGGCATCGGCGTTGATCGCGCACAACCGTTCCGCCGCGGCCTGCGCCTTGGGCAACCGGGCCGCCGC
>DIYM01000160.1 GCA_002429045.1 Phycisphaerales bacterium UBA6054 | reverse complement strand
CACGCCCGCCCCGCCGTGCGCACGCATCGCCCGCCCGCCCGTGAACCCGCCGAACGCCGGGAGGATGCCCACCGCCCCCTCGAACCAGAAACACGCCGAACGCACCCGGCCCACGCTCCCACGATCGCCCACCGACACCACCGGATGGACGTGCCCGCACAGCACCGGCCCGCGATCCGTCTCGGGCGGCTCGTGCGTCAGCGTCACCCCGCCCACCTCGATCGAATCACCCACCACCGCCACACCCAGCGGCTCGCACGAACGCGCCTTCCGATCGTGGTTGCCCAGCACCAACTCCACCGAGACATCACCCAGCGTCGATCGCCAACCCGCCACCGCGTCCCGGGTCCGCCCACGCAACGCGACCGAATCGTGGATCAGATCCCCCAGCACCACCAGCCGCTCGCCCCCGACCGCCCGGAGCAGCGAAGAGAGCCGCCCGAGGTCCGACGCGGTCACCGATTCGGGGACCGGGACACCCATCGACCGAAACGACGCCGGCTTGCCTAGATGCACGTCCGCGACAAGCAACGCACGCTCGTCCGGCAACCAGACCGCACGCCCCGGCAGCAGCACCAACGCCAGGCCCTGCCAATCGATCGTTAACGCCCCGTCGATCATCGCGTCGCACCAGCCCCGTCCATCTGCGCCGCCAGCCTGCGGACCCGGTCTTCCCACGATTCGCTGGTCACCGTCGTCGCACGCAGGCTCTCGGCGTACAGCGGGAACGCCAGGGGAGAGACCCGCTCGGTTCCCACGATCCGCATCGCCATCCCCGCGGCCCGCTCGAGCGCCCGATCCAACCTCGACAACTCCAACTGCTCATCCAGCACCTCACGCTGTGCCTGGTACAGCAGCATGTTGCCAGGATCGAACTCGCGGAACACATCGTAGAACATATCGCTCGACGCCTGGAGGTGCCTGGTCCGTGCCCGCCCGCCGGGGAAGCCCTGCTGCGTCAAACCCGCGATCCGCGCGATCACCCGGAACTGCCGACGCGTGAACTCGACCGAGTTGACCGATTCGACCAGGTCATCGAGCAGACCGTCGCGAACCAACAAACGCTGCCATGTCGCCCCGTCGGTCTCGAGTGCCTCGTCGCACGCCAACTCGATGCCGTAGTCGTTCACCACCGCCGTCACCGATCGGGGCCTGATCCGGCTGAGCCTGAGGCTCAGCACCGCGCCGAGCCCCTCATTCGCCAGCCGCCCCGCGAACGGGAACACGAACACGTGGTGCCGCCCACGCACCCGCGTGTGCTCGATCAGCAAGGACTCGGGATCGGGGACCGCGCTGACCTCGCCCTGACGCTCCAGCAACGGGCGCACGCACTCCATCTCGGGGCCCGCGTAATCGCCGCGCCCCGCGCGGGCCAGCCGCTGCTGCACCGACTCGGCCAGCTGCGTGGACAACGACATCGTCCCGCCGTTCCAACGCGGCACCGCGCCGGTCACGCGGTTCGCCCGCTCGACCGTCGCGGTCATCTCCCGCAGCCTCTTCAGCCGGAGCACCTTGCCCGCGAACACGAACCGATCCCCGATGTTCAGCCTCGACACGAACGACTCCTCGATCGAGCCGAGCGTCTTGCCGCTCGCATAGGCGACCTTCACCGCGTCGTCTGCCACGATCGTGCCGATATTCATCCGGTGCCGCTGCGCGATCCCGCGCGACGACACCTTCATCAACCCCCCGATATCCACCAGACGCTTGTACTCCGGGTACACCGTCAGCGCATCACCGCCGGACCGCACGAACTCCAACGCCCACGCCCACTCCGCGTCGCTCAGATCGCGGAACGCCCACGCAGAACGGACCTCCCGGCGCAGCTCGTCCTCATCGAACCCCTCGGCCATCGCGGCCGTCACAAGATGCTGCACCAGCACATCGAGCGGCTTCTCGATCGGGCGCCGCGACTCGAGTTCACCCGACCCGATCGCGTCGCGGACACCGGCGTACTCGATCAACTCGAACGCGTTGGTCGGCACCCCCACGATCCGCGAAGTCGCGCCCGGCCGATGCCCCGAACGCCCCGCCCGCTGCACCATCCGCGCCACCCCCTTGGGGCTGCCGACCTGGATCACCTGATCGACCGGCGCGAAGTCCACCCCCAGATCTAGGCTCGACGTGCTCACGACGCACCGGAGCCCACCGTCCTCACCCTTGAGCATCCGCTCGACCGTGTCCCGCAACCCGCGCTCGAGCGAGCCGTGGTGCAACGCGACGCGCCCGAGCAACTCCGGGCACGCACGCAGCACCGCCCGGAACCAGATCTCCGCCTGCGCACGCGTGTTGGTGAACAGCAGCGTCGATCCCGCAGACAGAACCCGTTCGACCACCTTGCCCACCAGCGCGGTCCCGATGTGACCCGCCCACGGATACCGCTCGATCGAATCGGGCAGCAGGCACTCAACCTCGATCGGCTTCTCCTCCTCGCCCCGCACCATCGCGGGCGCGTCCCGCTCGGACCCCACCAGACACCGCGCCGCCTCGTCCAGATTGCCCAGCGTCGCCGAAACACCCGAGACGCGCAACCCGGGCGACAGCGACCGGAGCCGCGCCATCGCCAGCTCAGCCTGCACCCCCCGCTTGCTGCCCATCAGCTCGTGCCACTCGTCGCAGACCAGAAGGCGGACCCCCTTGAGTTGCCTGGCCGTTTCCGCATACGTCAGCAGGATCGTCAGGCTCTCGGGTGTCGTGACCAACGCGGTCGGCAGCCGCCGGCGCTGGCGTGCCTTCACCGACTGGCTCGTGTCCCCGGTGCGTGATTCGACCGACCAGTCGAGCCCGAGCGCCCCCACACTCTCCCGCAGCGCTCCCGTCGTGTCACCCGCCAACGCCCTCAGAGGCGTGACCCACACCACCC
>DIYM01000013.1 GCA_002429045.1 Phycisphaerales bacterium UBA6054 | reverse complement strand
AGCCGTTGACGGCGAACGGCTGGGCGGACGCGGCGCCGCCGCAGGCGGCGATGACGAGACCGATCTTCTGGGTGTTCGAAAGCATTGTGATCTCTCTCCTTGATGAGAATCAACCGTGCAAACCGATAGCGCTCCCCAACGCACGCGCGTGGGGACGGAGTGAACCGAGCGAACTTCCTTGTGAGTCCCGGGGCACGGTCCGTACGCCCCGCTGAAAAGCACGCCGCACGGTGTCCCGCACGGCGTGTTGGATTGCCTTGCTTACGGGGTTCCGGGCATCCCGTCCTCGTCGATCCGGTTGTCGCCGGTCATGCTGTAGAAGCGGTCTCCCCATTTGCGCTCGACGATGGTGTTCACGAGCTCGTCGAGCTCGACATGCCCGTCGGCATACCCGAAGTTGACCTTCCCGCCGTGGTGATCACCGACGGCTTCGAGAGACGAGTTCGAGCCGCCCTGGCCGACGATCAATCCGATCTGACTGCTGTCAAGGGTGTTGATCACCTCACGGAGTTCTTCCGTATCGGGATACGCGTAACTCGGCACACCGCGGTTGAGCTCGTTAAACACGTCCGCTCCGGCCGAAAGCCCGAAGAATGGCGTGATCGGGCGGTGGCTCTTGATCACAGAGGAGGTGTCATCCACCGGGTCGGCCAAAGAACGCCAGTTCGCGGTCTCCTTGAACTCGGTGATGAGGATCTCCTGAGCGGGCCGGACAAGCTGGAACTCGCGGACGAGCTTGGCCTGACGGCGGTCATTGGTGTTGAACTTGTTCCGGGGCATGATCGCGGCATTGGATGCGAACGCGAGTCGGCCCACCTGACGGTCAACCGGCTGGCTCGGATCATCGGTGAACGTCGAACCGACACCGTTGACCTGGTCCGGCTCCCAGAGATCGAAGTCCGGGCCCGGGTTGGTCCGTGGCGCACCGCGAGAGAGCACCGCGGGGGTTTCGAAGGTGTTGTCCGGGACCTCGCCGTTGTTGAACAGCGCATACGACCAATGGATGTACCCGTTCTGGGGCAGCGGGTGCGACTCACGCTGCAGGTCCACGTCCCAGTCGTACCCCTTCTCGCTGCTGGCGTAGACGTAGGTCGGGGGGTAGAAACCGGCCGTGTCGACGTTGTAGATCGCGGCGGCTTGGATCACCGACCGTGCGTTTGTCCCGGCGACGACTGCCCATGCGGTGCGGCGTGCCTGTCCGATCGCGGGCAACAGGATCCCGATCAGGAGAGCGATGATCGCGATGACGACGAGCAGTTCGATCAGCGTGAACGCCTGGCGCTGTCGCTTTGTTGCGGCGGGCGGAACCTGTGGCATGGAGATCTCCGGGTGGTGATATGAGAGGAACGGCGGAAGAGTACCGAGCCGCGCCCGATCCCGGATGAGCATCGCGCAAGGGTTCGCGCAAGGTTGCGCGAAGCTCTTTTATAAAGACCGCGTCAAGGCCGCGTCGGCCGAACACTTTTTTTACAAAGCCGCGTCGCCGAGTTCGGCGATCATGCAGCGGACGCTCCCTCCGCCCACCGCTTCGATCGTCGGGATCGGCGCGTGCACGATGCCGCCAAACCGTTCGATGGCATCGCGTTGCGCCCGGTCGAGCGCGTCGAGAGCGCGGGTCGACATGGCGACGATCGGCTGCCCGGATGCCGATCGGAGCTCGAGCATGTTTGCGCACATCTCGCCCATCTGAACAACCGACAGGGTGATCACGGCTTTGCCGAGACGGTCCAGCCGCGAGAGCAGGCCCGCGCGGGTCACCGGGTCCGCAACCGTCTCGGGCACGAACACCGCGAACCCCGTCCCGATCGACATCAGCACGTTGGTGTGGTACACCGGCACGCCCGAAGGATCACAGGCGTCGAAGCGGACTGTCTCGAATCCGGTCGCGTCCGACCAGGCATCCAGGGCACGGCCCGAGGCCCTTGGCGACCGGCACACGAACGCGACCCCCGCGACACGGTCCAGCACGAGGCTCCCCGTGCCTTCCAGCGCGTGCCCCTCGGCTTCGTGCCGCTCGAGGGCGATGCTGCGGAGGCTTCCGCCGGCGGCTTTGCTGATCATGTTCAGCACGCTCGATCGGCGTTCCTTTCGGCGGAGCGGTGTCGCCATCGGGTAGGTCACCACGACCGCGGGGCCGGATTCGGGTTGATGGAACGACATCCAGTTGTTCGGGAAGACCGAGTCGGGGAGTTCGGGCTCATCGTCGACCAGGACCTCGACACCCGCGTCCGTGAGGGCCTGGGCAAGCCCGTCGAACTCGGCGCGGGCCCGGGCCGCGATATCGCCCCGAGCACCGGAAACGCTTTGCATGAAAGCGTTTGTGCCAGCCGCGGCGTCGTTGCGCCCGAACGAACCCGGGCGGATCATCAGCACACGCGACGCTGTCTGATGCCGCTCGCGGAGGTCAGACTGTCGCGGCTTGCTCATGCTGTCATGATTGGCAGGGCACCACCCGGCCGCTCGGTGTGCGAGCGTGCAAGAATCGCTTCATGAGCACCGTATCGATCGGGGAACGCCCCGCACTGAGCCCGGCGGAGGTCGTTCGAGTCGCGCGAGACCGCGAAGAGGCTCTGATTTCGGAGACCGCACGCCAGGCCGTCGCTCGCGGGCGGGTGTTGCTCGAGCGCACGCTGGACGACGGACGGGCGCACTATGGGATCAACACCGGGTTCGGGTCGCTCTCGAACCGTCGGATCGAGCGGGGGGATCTCGCGACGCTGCAGCGGAATCTGATCCGATCGCACGCGGCCGGCGTGGGCGAGCCGCTGCCCGAGGAGGTGGTCCGCGGGATGATGCTCGTTCTGGCGGCGTCGCTCTCGCGCGGGCGGTCGGGCGTGCGCATCGAGTTGATCGAGCAGATCATCCGGCTGCTCAACCAGGGGATCACCCCCGTCGTGCCGGAGTCGGGATCGGTCGGCGCGTCGGGCGATCTGGCACCGCTCGCGCACGTCGCGCTGGTGCTGATGGGCGAGGGCGAGGCGTTCGTCGCCGGGGGGCGGATGCCCGGCGCCGAAGCGCTGCGGGGAGCGGGCATCGGTCCGATCGAGTTGGGACCGAAGGAGGGCCTGGCGCTCATCAACGGGACGCACCTGATGTGCGCACGGATGGCGCTGGTGTGCGAGGATCTCGGGCGTGTGACGGCCAGCGCGCTGCACGCCGCGGCGATGTCCATCGACGGGGTCCGCGCGAGCCACGGGTACCTCGACCGGCGCGTCTATGAAGCCAGGAACCAGCCCGGCGCCGCGTTGGTGGCGGGGAGGCTCCGTGCGTTGCTGGCGGGCGGTGACATCGTTGCGTCCCATGCCGAGGGCGATCCCCGCGTGCAGGACCCGTACTCGTTCCGCTGCGCACCGCTGGTCTTGGGGGCCGCGATCGACGCGATCGGGTCGTGCGAGGCACGCCTGCTCGACGAACTCGGGGCGGTGAGCGACAACCCGCTCGTCTTCGACGCGGGCGGGGAGACGGACATCGTGTCGGCCGGCTGCTTCCACGGGATGCCAGTCGCGCTCCCGCTGGACATGCTGGCGATCCCGATCGCTCACATCGCGGGGATCGCGGAGCGTCGCGTGTACCACATGCTCAGCGTGTTCGATCCGCACTCGGAGCTTCGCGCTTTCCTTTCGCCCAAGCCGGGGCTGCAGAGCGGGTTGATGATCGTGCAGTACGCGGCGGCGGCGATGTGCAACGAACTGATCGGGCTCGCGAACCCCGCGTCGGTCGCGAACCTCTCGACCTGCGCGGGCATGGAAGACTACAACTCGTTCGGCCCGCGATCGGCCGCGAAGGCGGCGCGCGGCGTGGAGCTTTGCCGCAGTGTCGTCGCGATCGAGTTGCTGTGCGCGGCCGAGGCGATGGAGTCGCACCGCCCCCACCGTTCGGGCGTGATGGTCGAGGCATCGATCGGGATGATCCGCGATGTCGTGCCCGCGCTCTCCCAGGATCGCAGCCCAACCCCGGATATCCAGGCAATCGAGCGATTGATCGAAGACGGACGGTTCACCGGCGCGGGTTGACCGATCAGAAATTCGGGAGCTGCAGAGCCGCGGCGGCCCCCTCGTTGATCGGTTGCTCGAGCATGATCCGCAGTGTCGCCCGGTCCATCGCCTCGACATGCGAATCGGCGAAGCCAACATTCACGGTCGGGTGCCCGTTCACGAGCATGGCTCGGTCGATCGCCAAGATGTACTGCCCATTGAAGCTCATCGCCATGCCGGGACGGTCGAGCCGGACGGTGATGTCAGGCCCGCCGTCGATCGCCGGTCCGTGAGGGGAGATCAGAATCTCGGGATCGATCAGGCCGACCTCGATCAGCTGCTGGATCGATTCGGGACCCCGATCGTTGTTCGCGGTTCCGTAGACAACGACAGCCTGGGCCACCGAGCGGACCTGCGTCGCACTCTTGACCTCTTGTGCCGCCTGGCGGGCCTGTCCCAGCGCCGGCAGGATGACGCCCGCCGCGAGCGCCGGGACGAACACCGCCTGAACGTCAGCGAACGAGCCCGCCAGCGCGGCGCACTGGACGGTCACGGAACGGTCGCCCACGCTGTGGCTCCAGAGATCTTCGCCTTGCCACCACGAGAGCGAGCCGGACGGCTCGATACCCTCGACGAACTCGTGGTACGCGGGCATGAGTTCGAAGCCCACCCGGTCGGGATCGGCGGGTGATCGCACGCCGTTCGCGACGCCCGCGAGAAGCATCTTGGTCAGCCCGTATCCCCTTCGGGACAGCCTCGGCGCATCCGTGAACGTGAGCGTCGCGACGCGTCCCTCGGGCATCCGCTCACCGACGGCCCGCTCGAACAAAGGGTTGTCGAGCACGCTGGTGTCGGCACCACGCATCTGGTGGATCGCGGCTGTCAGCGAGCCCGGGGACAGGGCGATGACGAGCTTTCCGTTGAGAATAGTCCAGGCGGGATCCAGGGGGATCGGGATCCCCGGTGTGTTGAGGGTGAACGCGGCAACACCGTCGATGTCGAAGGTGCGGACGCGGGCGTAGCCGCGGGCCAGGCCGCGCCCGAACTCGTTGGCCCGCTCGACGATGCGGGCGTGCGCCCGCCCGAGGGCCGCGGGGTCTGAAACGTTGGCGATGAGCACGGTCGAGGTGAGCCCGCCGCCCCCGGTCGACTCGGACTGATAGACGAGCATCTCGGGCCCGACGTTGGCGAGCACGTCGCCGGCGAGATCGATGCCGAGCATCTCGTCGACCTCCCGCAACGGGTTCTCGCCGGTCTCTGCTTCGAGCGCGTCGAAGGCTTCAACGAGCTGCCCGGTGGCCACCGGCGTGGCGACCACTCGGACCGCGTCGGCGGGGACGCGCGCGAAGTCCTCCCGCGAGAACCCTCCCCCGAGGGTGTAACCCTGGGTCTGCATGAGCGCGAGCGCGCCGGTCGAAACCGAGACCGCGTGCGCCCGCCGGTCGTCCACGCCGATCGCGAAGGTTGTCACGGGGGCGTCCGGCCCGAGCAGTGCGGCGAACATGGCGCCGCCCGGCATCCGGGTCAGTTCCTCGATCCCTTGCCCGGAGTCGGGCGCGAACACACGGATCAGGCCGCCGATGTCGGCCTGCCCGCTGGCGATCGGCGTGACACCTTCGGGGAGGTCGTAACGGGGGATGCTCACGTCGAGCGCCGGTGATGAACCGACCGCGAGCCGGAGTGCGCCTTCATCGACAGAGAGATCGGCCTGCCCGACGGGTGTGGAGAGTTGGGCCGAGCCGGCGTCGCGTTCGATCGGAATCCCCGCGAACTCGACCAGTCCCAGGACCTCATCGAGCACCGAGCCGGCGTCGGTCCCTTCGGCGGGGCTGAACACGGCCCTCGCCGCGAAACCCGGCCCGCCGCGGGCCTCGGTGACGCGCACCGCGATGCCCGAAGTGAGCAGGTCCCAGGCCAGGGCCATCGCGCCCGCTTGCGCGTCGTCCATGTCCACTTCTCGGGCCAGGTCATCGAGGCGGTCACCGAGCATCGCGAACGCGCGGTACAGGCCCTGGTCCTTGGGATCGACCGGCCACCGTCCCATGCCTTGCGTGTGGAGTTCCAAGAGCGGCGCCGGCTCGGCAAGCGGTGCCCCGCCGGCGTCCTGGCCGCTCGCAGGCAGACCCGTGCCGATGACCCCGACCAAACCGACCGCGAGCGTGCGTGCCAACATCGATGACCTCCTGTGTTCTGTGTTGCGGACAGTCTAGTCGTTCGCAGGCCGATCCGAGCCCGCCATGGCCCGTACAATCGCGGCGGAGGGATCCAGATGACCACCGCCTCGCATTCGGCTAGTTCGCTCGTCCCCACGCCTCAAGACCGGACGGTCCGCGCGCCGCGCGGCGTCGAGATGTCCTGCAAGACCTGGCAGGCCGAAGCGGCACTCCGGATGCTGATGAACAACCTCGACCCCGAGGTTGCCGAGCACCCCGAGTCGCTGATCGTGTACGGCGGGCGCGGTCAGGCCGCCCGCTCGTGGGAAGCGTTCGACGCGATCGTCTCGACGCTCCAACGCCTGGAGCCTGACGAAACGCTGCTGGTCCAGTCGGGCAAGCCCGTCGGTGTCATCAAGACCCACACCGACGCGCCGCGGGTGATGATCGCCAACTCGAACCTGGTCCCCCACTGGGCGACGCAGGAACACTTCGACGAACTGGCGGCCAAGGGCCTGATGATGTACGGACAGATGACCGCGGGCTCGTGGATCTACATCGGGACGCAGGGCATCCTGCAGGGCACGTTCGAGACGTATGCCGAGTGCGCACGGATGCACTTCGGGGGAACGCTCGCGGGGACGCTGAACGTCACCGGGGGGTGCGGCGGGATGGGCGGGGCCCAGCCGCTCGCGATCACGCTCAACGGCGGGACGTGCCTGATCGCCGACGTGGACCGCACACGCCTGCAGCGCCGGCTCGACGACAGCTACCTCGACGAGATGGTCGACGATCTCGATGGGGCGATCGACCGGGCGATCGAACTCAAAGAGCAGAAGGCCGCCATCTCGGTCGGCTGGCACGGCAACTCGGTGACGCTGCTTCAACGGCTGATCGAGCGGAACATCACACCCGACACGCTGACCGACCAGACCAGCGCCCACGACCCGCTTCAGGGCTACACGCCGGTCGAGTACACCTACGAGCAGGGGTGCGAAGCGCGCGAACAGGACGCCGGGGCGTACCAGAAGCTCTCCGTCCGCTCGATGCGCCTGCACGTCGAAGCGATGGTCGAGTTGCAGGATCGCGGAGCCAAGACGTTCGACTACGGCAACAACATCCGCCAGCGGGCCTTGGACGACGGCTTCGCCGACGCGTTCGCGTTCGAGGGGTTTGTGCCCGCGTACATCCGCCCGCAGTTCTGCCTGGGGCGCGGCCCGTTCCGCTGGGCGGCGCTCTCGGGCGATCCGATCGACATCTACAAGACCGATCACGCCCTGCTCGAGCTGTTCCCGAAGGAGGACGGCGGGTACAACCCGCGTCTGCACAGCTGGATCCTCGGCTGCCACAGGAACCCCGAGGCGCTGCTCGCGGGTGACTTCAAGAACTGCGAGCCGCGGTTCGCGTTCCAGGGCCTTCCGAGCCGCATCTGCTGGTTCGGGCTCGGCGAGCGGGATCAGGCCGGGCTGCTGTTCAACAACATGGTGCGGTCCGGCTCGGTGTCGGCCCCGATCGTCATCGGACGCGACCACCTCGATTGCGGCTCGGTCGCCAGCCCCAACCGAGAGACCGAAGCGATGAAGGACGGGACCGACGCGGTCTCCGACTGGGCGATCCTCAACTTCGCGACCAACATCGCCAGCGGCGCGAGCTGGGTCAGCTTCCACCACGGCGGGGGCGTCGGCATCGGCTTCAGCCAGCACGCGGGGCAGGTGATCGTCGCCGACGGCACGGACGAGGCCGCCGACCGGCTGGCCAGGGTGCTGCGCAATGACCCCATGATGGGCATCCTCCGCCACGCCGACGCCGGGTACGAGGAAGCGCAGCGGTGCGGTCGCGATCAGAACGTGGACATCCCGATGGCCGACTGATCAGCCTGCGGGCTCGGCACCGAGCACCTCGATCGGCGAGCCCACCGCGAGGACCACGCTCAGCGGTTTGGTCGTGCCCAGCACCGACCACTCCGGTCCGTAGACCCGGTCCCAGTCCACCGCGATGTCGTGCGATCGCACCGAGTGGCATGCCCACACCGGGTGGCGGACCTCGTATCGGAGGGGCTTGCCGCGTTTGGTTACGCCGTAGCCCCACTGGTGTTCCTTGAACCAGTGCTCGGCTGAACCCTCCGGGGGTGTGGACGCGACGGGATCCGTCTCGACACGCACCGCTCCCCGGCCGCCGTTGATGGCGAAGTTGTATGCCACGCTCAGCGAAGATTCACCGCGATCGATCGACTCCCCGATCCGGGCTTTGAAGTAGGGCTCGTTGTAGACGCCGCGGGCAACAGCCGCGACAAGCCGGCTCCGGACGAGTTCTCGGATGAACACCACGCCGCGTCGCCCGGTCGAGGGCTCGCGGACGTAGAAACGCAGGTTGATCTCGGGGAAGTTCGCCAGCCCGGGGCACTTCACGCCGAGCACGTGGGTCTGAAGGAACCGGAACCCGACGAGGCTGCACACGGCCCGCCCCTCGAATCGGTCGAGTTCGAGACCGGGCGGCAGCCGGGTGATCAGCAACTGATCGTCCACCGCATAGCTGGCGATGATCAGGTCGCGCCATTCGGCCGTGAGGAACACTCGGGGCATGGGCAAGCGTACCGTGCCGCATGGCACCGGGCCCAGAGCAACTCGATCGCTTGGCGGCGTGCATCGTCGAAGCAAGAAACGTGGTCGTCCTGACCGGCGCGGGCGTGTCGGCCGAGTCGGGGCTCGCGACGTTCCGCGACCCCAGCGAGGCCGGCGACGCCCTCTGGTCTCGGTACGACCCGATGGAGTTGGCGACGATCGGGGCGTTCGAGCGCGATCCCGAGCTCGTCACGCGTTGGTATCACTGGCGATTCACCAAGTGCGCGGATGTCGACCCGAACCCCGGGCACGATGCGCTGGCCCGTCTCGAACGGTGGCTGACAGAAAGCAAGTCGCCCGAGGCGTTCACGCTGATCACCCAGAACATCGACGGGCTGCACCAGCGGGCGGGTTCTGTGCGCGTCGTCGAGTTGCACGGCACGATCCACACGTGGCGCTGCACCGAAACCGGGAAAGAGACGCCCCTTCGGGATCTTTCGTTCGGGTCGTTCCCGGTTCGGTCTGGAGACGGCGGGCTGATGAGGCCCTGCGTGGTGTGGTTCGGAGAAGCCCTCCCGGAAGCGGCCCTGGCGATCGCCGGGGCGGCGCTGGAGCGCTGCGACCTGTTCATGTCGATCGGGACCAGCGCCACGGTCCAGCCCGCGGCGAGCTTCCTCCGGATCGCCAAGCACAACGGGGCACGCACCGCGGAGATCAACCGGGACTCGACACCGAACACCGCGGAGGTCGACATCGCGTTGCCCGGGGCATCCGGCGAGATCCTGCCTTTGGTCCTCGCCCGCGCCGAGCGGCTGGCCGGGGGCGATCCGATCGGGGATACTTGAGCGATGCCCATCCCCCACTGCCGGCCCGCCGATTGGCCCGATGTCTCGGGCTCCCGCTTCGCGTCGCTGATCGAGCGTGAGAGCCCCGAAGGCTGCGCGATCGCGTTGATCGGTCTGCCCGATGACACCGGCGTCCGCCTCAATCACGGTCGCGCGGGCGCCGCAGAGGGACCCGCGGCGTTGCGGGACGCTCTGGCGAGGTACGGCGTCGCCGATCCGTCCGGGTGGGAGTGGCCCGGGGTGTTCGATGCGGGGGACGTGGTGATCGAGCCGGGCGAACTGGACGAGACCCACCGGCGTGTGACCGAGGCCGTCGCGTCGGTTGTCGCGATGGGCCTGCTCCCGATCGGCATCGGAGGCGGGCACGATCTGACCTTCCCGTTCGTGCGCGGAGTCGCCGTGCCCGGCGCACCGATGCACGGCGTGTACTTCGACCCGCATCTCGATGTGCGCGATGAGCCGGGCTCGGGGATGCCCTTCCGCAGGCTCATCGAGTGCGGAGCGGCGGACGCCCTGACGGTCCACGGCTTCCAGGCGTTCGCGAACACGAGCGAGCACGTCCGCTGGTTCCACGCGCACGGCGGCCGGGCCTCGGATCTCGGTCCGGACGACCCGTGGCCGAGCCGGGATACGTTTGTTTCGCTCGATCTCGACGTGGTCGATCAGGCGTACGCCCCCGGCGTCAGCGCGACCAATCCCGCCGGCTGGGCCCCGGCGTTGGCCGAGCGGTGGGTCGCTGCCGCCGGACGGAACCCGCGGGTGCGCTGCTTCGACATCATGGAACTCAGCCCACCGCACGATCGGGAAGGGCGGACATCGAGGCTCGCGGCCCACCTGCTCCTCACCTTCCTGCGCGCGTTCGTGGAGCGAGGGTCGTGAGCGGTTCGTTGCTCATCCGTAACGCGCGGGTGCTGACGCTGGCCGGAGCCGATCGGCCGGCGCGGGGCACGGCGATGTGTCGCCTGTCGGCGCTGGATACCCACGATGTCTTGATTAGCGGGGAGAAAATCGATCGTGTTGCTGATGCGGTGGACGAACCCGCCGATCGCACGATCGACGCGCGCGGGCGGGTGCTCATGCCCGCCTTTGTCGATTGCCACACGCACGCCTGCTACGCGGGCGGGCGTCTGGACGAGTGGGAGCTCAAGCAGCGCGGCGCGACGTACCTCGAGATACTCCGATCTGGCGGCGGGATCATGTCCACCGTCCGCGCGGTGCGGAACGCGTCCCGCGAGCAACTCTCCGCATCTCTGCTTGCCCGGCTGGATGCGATGCTCCGAGAGGGCACGACCGCTTGCGAGGTCAAGTCCGGGTACGGGCTCTCGACCGCCGACGAGCTGAAGATGCTCCACGCGATCGCGGACGCCGGCGAGCGGTGGCCAGGGCGGGTGCGCATGACGGCATGCATCGGTCACGCGAAGGACCCCGACGCGTCTGGCTTCGTGGACCGGACCATCGCCGAGACCCTCCCGGCGGTGCACGAGGCGTTCCCGGATTGCACGATCGACGCGTACTGCGAAGAGGGAGCGTGGTCGCTGGATGAGACGGTCCGGCTCTTCGAGGCGGCCGCCGGGCTCGGGCACCCCCTCCGGATCCACGCCGATCAGTTCAGCGAGCTCGGCATGCTCGATGCGGCCATCGGGCTCGGGGCCCGCTCGGTCGATCATCTCGAGGCGAGCTCAGGCGACGCGCTGACCAGGCTCGCCGAGTCGGAGACGATGGGCGTGATGCTGCCCTGCTCGGGCTTCCACGTGGACGGGCGGTACGCGGACGGGCGGGCGTTTCTCGACGCGGGCGGGGCGCTGGCGATCGCGACGAACTGCAACCCCGGGTCGGCGCCGTGCCTGTCGATGCCGATGGCGATCGCGTTGGCGGTCAGACACCTGGGCATCACAGCCGCGGAAGCGATCGTGGCATCCACCGCCAACGGGGGGGCGCTGCTCGGGTACGACGACACCGGATCGATCGAGCCCGGGAAGCGGGCCGACCTCGTGCTGCTGCGGCACACGGACGAACGGCAGCTCGGCTACGAGTTCGGCGGGGGGCACGCCGACGCGGTCATCTGCGCGGGACGGGTCGCGTTCGAGACCACGCCCTGATCGCGAGAGCGCGCGCCGTTCACGCGGTCGCGGACTCGGACACCATCGCGAGGACCGCCCGGACCATCTCGGACACACCGGCGAAGACGTCGGCGGGGTTCGTTTCTTCCATGTAGGCGGGGGTCGACACGAACCGGTTGGCCGAATCGGTCACGATCTCTGGGACATCGGCGGGCGTGTGCGATGCGCCGAGCGACTCCAGCGCCCCCGCCGTCCCGGCGTCGTGCCCGATGGTCAGCTTCGGTTTCTGGTCCCCGAAGACCTTCGCGCACAGCGCCGGCGCGATGCAGGCGAACCCGATGGGCCGGCCCGCGGCGTGGGCCTCGCGGAGGACCCGGGACACTTCGGGATCCACCTCGCAGTCGGGGCCCTCGGCGGCGAACGTGCAGAGGTTTTTGGCCACGCCGAACCCGCCGGGCAGCACGAAGGCATCGAACTGGTCGCCCTTGACCCCGGCCAGATCGCTGATCTCGCCGCGGGCGATGCGCGCCGATTCGGTCAGAACATCGCGGCTCTCGTCCGATTGCGTGCCCGTGAGATGGTCGACCACGCGCAGCGGCTTGCTGGGCGCCAAGCAGCGGTAGGCGACGCCCGCCTGCGAAAGGGCGATCAGGGCGCTGACCGCCTCTTGGATCTCCGCGCCGTCGAGATACCCGCAACCCGAGAGAATGACACCGACCTTTGTCATCGCTTTGCTCCTCGCAACAGAACACCTACGCGTCTTTGAGCGCCCGGGCCGTCTTGACGACCGCCTCACCGACCGACACCGCGGCGTTGGCCGCGTTCCCGTCTTTGAGGTTGCCCGCGTCATCGAACGCCTCGTGGGCTCCGGCGAGCCCGAACTCGTTGGGAACCACCAGCAGCCCGATGCTCGAGAGCACGACGCGGAGGTGCCTGAGACCCCGGATGCCTCCCAGCTTTCCGGGCGATGCGGCCAGCAGGCCGCCGACCTTGCCGCGGAAGCACTGAAGGGCCGTCTCGCCCTCGTTGGGGCGGGTCGCCCAGTCGATCGCGTTCTTGAGCGCGCCGCTCATCGAGCCGTTGTACTCGGGAGAGGCGATCAGCAGCGCATCGGCGGCGATCATCCGCCGCTTGAGATCCGCGACCGGGGCCGGCAGGCCCTGCTTTTCGAGGTCCTCGTCGTACATCGGCAGATCCAGTTCACGCAGCGAGATCTCGTCGACCGTCACGTCGTCGCCCGCGACCCTCGCCGAGACGAAGCTCGCAAGGCGTGAGTTGTACGATCCGGACCGGAGGCTGCCTGAGATGACCGCGATGCGGACGGGGGTTGCCATGGGTGATTCCTTGCTCTGAACGACGGATTTGCTGGGTCGGCGCTCGACGCCGATGCTGCTCGCAGCGGGCATCATAGGGATTCGAGATCGACGCGGCGGGCCCCTAGAGTCGCCCCCAGCGGTCCGTTCTTTTTTACTCTCAATCGGGAGCGTTGATGCTTCGCGAAGTGCTGCACAGCAAGATCCACATGGCGACCGTGACAGGCGCCAAACCCCACTACGTCGGATCGATCACCATCGATGCCGGGCTGCTCGACGCCTGCGGGATGCGGGTGAACGATAAGGTCCTCATCTCCAACTGCCGGAACGGGGCCCGCCTGGAGACCTATATCTTCCGCGGGGAGCCCGGGTCGGGAACGATCGAACTCAACGGTGCGGCGGCCCACCTGGTCGAAGAGGGCGATAAGGTCATCATCATGCACTTCGCGCTCATGGACGACGCCGAGTACGCCGGCAACCGCCCGACCGTGCTCATCATGAACGACGACAACACCGTCGCAGACACGATGCGCTACGAGGCCCACCCCTGACCAGCGGGCCCGGGTCTCGCGTCGAAGGCACCCGGCCGCGGGGGGCCGGGTGCCGCGTGTCCACGCGATCGATACGGCACCCGTCTACCGGCACCGCGTGCGTTGCCACGGGCGCACGTAATCACGGTCCGACCACGACCATCGATTGAACCCGGGCCCGCGTCGGTTGCCCTTCACACCCTGTGGATGGCACGATCCGCACCGGCTGGAGAAGAGGCTGATGCTCAGACATCCACGGTCCCAGCGGATGCTGGTGCGGTAGCCCTCGGCGAACCATCGGACGTGCGGACGCCGGCAGTTGTACTCCACGAACACCTTCCCGTGCCGGACATACGCGTGGTAGCCGGACCGGCGGAACGCCCGGATGATCTCTCGGCGCGGGTTGTGGTCTCCGCGGATCACGGTCCGGCATCCGTTGATCACGATCGTGCCCGCGTAGTCGTGCCCGCGCCAGTCGCAGGAACGATGGGCGTGATGGCACTGCCCGCCGCCTCTCGGCACCGCGTGAGCGGCGGCGGCCGGGGCCGCGATGATGCCGACCAACAACGCCGTGCCCAGCGCCGCCCGTTTCCCAAACCCTCGTGAGTTCGTCATGCTGATTCCTTTCTCCGGGCGAGGCCCGGGTTGACACCGGAGACCCCCACGCTCGCGGCAGCGTGACGGCTCGCCCGCGGCGGGGACCAAACTGGGCTACCGGATCCGCGTTTTTGGGCTCTGAGGGGCGATCGTCGGGATTTTTTGTTAGGAATCACCAACAAACTGTCAGCGGATAGGCCGACGCGCGGTACAACATCAGAGCACGCACGCGTCGGACGCCGAGGTTTCGGCCCGGGCGGGGCGGACGCTCCGGCAAGGAGGCACGATGAGCAAGGGCATAAACCAACCGAACCGGGGGCCCGACGGCACGATCGTCACCGCCTCGAACCCGGGCGAGTTGTCCCGGATCGAAGCGGCGATCATGGACGCGTGCAACGGGCTGCACGATGCCCGCGAGCGTGGCGATCGCGATACGTTCGACACCCTCTGCGACGCCGTTGGGCGGTTGCTCGACGCGTACGACGAGAGCGACGGGGACAACCACCCGAACCCCGCGTGGTCCCGCCCGAACCAGCGAGCGTTGGCCCAGAGCGCGATGGGCCGCATCGAGGAGGCCGTGCGGACCGAACTGCTCGCGCTCAGATACGCCGACACGGCGCGGCGTCGCGAGATCTCGCTGGGCAACCTGGCAGACCGCTGCCTGCGTTTGGGCGATGCCGAGTTGGCGGTCGGATACTTCCTTGAAGCCATCGAGGCGAACCCGGACTCGGTGCCGGTTCTGATCACGGGAGCGGCCGCGTTGTTCCGCGCCGGGCACCGCGAGGAGGCCGATTCGATCTTCCTGGCGATGCTCGAATCGCCGGGGCTGCTGGGTACAGGGACCGAGTTGTCCGCGTATCTGGCGTTCGATCCGAGTGTCCGGGCGATGCGGGGCAAGCTCGGCGGGTTGGACGCGCTGTACGCGGCGTGGGAAACACTCGACCGGGAAGGGAGCGGATCATGAAGCCCCAAGACCACGAGACGTTCTGGGATCGCTACGACCGCGAGGTGCGCCCCGCCGTCGAGCGTGCGTGCCGGGGCGCGTCGCGATTGTACACGGACGGCACGATGGACCCCTCGGACATGGCCGCGTGGGTGCATACCCGCGTGTGGAAGATGCTCGAGAACAGCACCTACCCCGCGTTCCACGATGACCCCGGGACGGGCGAAGCGATCGAGCGTCTTCAGGGGCACGCCGGTGTGCTGGCGCGGTGGAGCTACCTGGCCCTCTCGCGCCGGCATTGGAAGCGGCTCGAGCGGGAGTCCTCCGGAGATCTCAGCCGCGTGGAGCACCTGTCGGTGTCCCAGCGGGCAGAGGCGCCGCTCGAGAGGCGTGAGGCGGTGGATGAGGCGATCGCGAAGGTGCGCACAACGCTGTCCGACTCGGTCCGCCAGAAACTGGCCGCGTCGATGCAAGACAAGTCGGCACGCCGGCGGACCGCGGTCGCGTTGGGCGTGACCCGGCGTGAGGACGAGCGGCTCATCAGCCGGGTTGACAGCGGCATGATCAAGGAGAACACGGTGCAGCAGATGCGTTCACGGGCCCGCAAGCACGCGGCCGAAGCGTTGGGCACGTCGATCAGACTGCCGGTGATCCTCGCCGTCGCGGCGTTGACGATCGCGTTCGCCTCACCCCGGTCTTTCGCCGGCGAGCAGTCCGGGGGTCGGAAGGGCACGGGCATGTTCGCCCCGTCGGGGCTGATGGAGGCGACGCAGGCCGCGTCCTCCTCGCTTCCGATGGCACGCGGAGAACAGTCAGGCGGGCGCGGTCCGAAGGGCGGATGATCCCCAAAGATGCCTCGGTTGCCCGGGAATACCGGCGGCGGTTCGGGCGTTGGTGACGTCATGCAATACGCCACGCAACGGTTTCATCGTCGGTCCACCGCCGCCCTCGGCCTCGCCGGGGTGCTCGCGCTCGCCTCCGGGCTCGCGGCGTTCCCCGCTTCGGGCACGGCCGTGGACCCAACGACGAGCGAGGGGGCCGGATCGATGAAACGCGACAAGCCGCTCGCCCTGGGCGAACTGATGCCCGACTTCGTGCTCCAGAACGAGTCCGGGGAGAAGACAAGGCTGTCCGAAGCGCTCGAGGGCGGGCCGGTCGTGATGACGTTCTACCGCGGCACCTGGTGCCCGTACTGCGTCAAGGCACTCGAATCGATCGAGACCTCGGTCTCCCAGATCAATGACCTGGGCGCCACCGTGCTCGCGATCTCCCCCCAGACACCGGAGAACATCATCGATCTCCGCGAGCAGACCGGGCTGTCCTACGAGTTGCTCGTCGACAAGGACAACGGGCTCGCCGAGCGGCTCGGGCTGATGTTCGAGCTTGATGAGAAGACGGTTGAGCTCTACCGCCAGTACGGGATCGATGTCGCGAAAACCAACGGCACCGACACGTGGCAGCTGCCCGTGCCCGCGACCTATGTGGTCGATACAGACGGGAAGGTGCGGTACGCATGGACAGACGCAGACTATCGCAAGCGGGCACCCGTATCGAAGATCCTGGCATCCCTCCGCCTGATCCGGGGCGAGGACTGATCGGGCCCGCGATCGCCCTATCGCGGACCGCGGCCGTCCCTCTGTGACACCTCTTGCAAGCGAGGTTTCGGCTCAAGCGGGTGCGCCGGTCATCCCTGTTCTCGAGAGCAGTCGGTCGTGCTGGGCGTTCATCGCTTTCTCGGACACCTTGACCGACGTGCCCAGTTCCTGCGCGAACTTCGAGACGCGGTACTCCTCGAGCATCCACCTGAGCGTCTCGAAGTCTTCCCACGCGTCCGATCGCTCGGCGCCGTTCTTGGCGAGGGTGACCAAGCGCTCGAGCCAGGAGTAGACCTCGCGAGTCGCCGCGAGGTCCCGCGTCGGCCCGACGGAGCGGAGGCGTGCGAGCCGGGTCTCGATCGCGTCGAGATACCTCGGGAAGCAGCGGAGCCAGCGGGTGGGAACGCTGTACGCCCAGCCGTCCTGGGTCATCAGGCGCAGCTGTTGCTCGATGTCGGCGGCGGCGTGGCGCCATCCGTCGGGCAGTCCCTCGTCGAGCCTCGACCGCGCCCTGGACAGGCCCGCGAACACCCTCGAGAGCAGCGCGATCGTGTCCTGCGTCTGCGGGACGGCCCGCTCCCACGCGCCATCCCGCCTGCTCGCGAACTCGTCTCGGGTCCGCGGCAACGGTCGGCCGTCTACGCACAGCGCCAGGGCGGATCGGGTCAGGACGAGCGACTCGAGCCCGTCCGACATGCCGCACGCGGCGGCGTGGACCGCCAACGCGTCGTACCCCGGCAGTCTGCGGACCCGGATTCTGATGTCCTTCGACATCGCCTGACCGAACAGCACACCGAACCCAACCCGCGAAGCGCGCTCGGCCTCCCAGGGGGTGCCCAGCACGCGCCGGATCACGGAGCCGGACTCGCGGACCAAGGCGGGGAAGCCGACCGCGCGACGCCCTTGACGCTCTTCGAGATCCGCCGTTTCGGGGAGTGACTCGAAGGTTTCGCTGGTGATCTCTTCGCCTCCCCGCCGGGCGTCCCCCATGCTGTGACGTCTCGGCGGCGCCGCATCGAACCGGGCCCGGAGCGCCGCCAGATCGCGCTCGGCCGCGAGCACCTCCCCCGCTTCGTCGACGATCTCGAATCGCGGACGGACATGCTCGGGGACCGCGTCCTCTCGGAACTGCTCCGGGCGGACAAGCACGCTCGCCTGCGCCGAGACCGCCTTGGCGACCTGATGTGTCAACGCGCCAGCGCCGGGACGGACGCTGGAGCACACGGCCCGGGTCAGTTCCTCGAGATCGAAGCGGCGGCGCAGGTCCCTGGGCATCGTCCTGACCAACGCCCTGACCCGCGCGGTGACGAACCCAGGGACGATCCACTCGGCCTGTTCGGTGGTGATCCGGTGGAGTTCGTCTGGGGTGATGCGGACCGTCGCTCCGTCGTGGTCCTCGCCGGGCACGAGGTTGTAGTCGATGCGCAGGCGGGAACCGAACACGTCCGCGTTGTCTGGGAACGCCTCTGGTGTGATCTCCTCGGGGCGCTCGAAGAGCAGGTCCCGTTCACGCATGCGGAGCAGGCCCGGCTCGTCCCGTTCGGCACGGGCCGCCCATCGCTCGAACGCCCGCGCGGTGAAAACACCGGGGGGGACACGCTGGTCGTAGAAGCGGAAGACCGCTTCGGCGTCGGCGATGAAGTCGGACCGGCGGGCCTTTGCCTGCAGCGTGCGGGCCTTCCGCTCGAGTTCCCGGTTCGCGTTCACCCCCGCCGATCCGGTGCGCATCTCTCCCTCGACGAGCGCGTGGTGGATGAAGATGCGCCGGCTCTCGACCGGATCGATCGGGCCGAAATGCACGGTGCGTTTGGGCACGATCTCCAGCCCATCGAACACGACCTTCTCTTCGGCGACGACGCGCTGGGTGGCCGCGTCCCAACGCGGGTCCGAGTGGGTGCGCTTCGTCAGGTGCTCGGCGGCCCGCTCGACCCACTCTGGCTTGATCGAAGCGACGGTGCGGGCATACACCCGGTGCGTGCGCACGATCTCCGCGCCCATGACCCACTTGGGGCGCGGGTCCTGGCAGGCGGACCCGGGCGCGATCTCGAATCGGGTGTTCCTCGTCCCCTGATACTCGCGCTGCTCACCCTTGCGCCCGATGTTCGTCAGCAGCCCGGTGAGGATCGACTTGTGGACCTCGCCAGGATCGGCGTGCCCGGGCGAGACGTCCAACCCCATGTCGCGACAGAGCCGGCTGATCTGGCGGAAGACCTCGCGCCATTCGTCGATCCGACGGACCGAGAGGAACCGCTTCTCGCACGCTCTGCCGGCTTTGCGCCGGGAGGTCGCCTTCAACTCGCCGTGGTAGAAGTCCCAGATCCCCCTGAGCGTCAGGAAGTCCGAGCCCCCGACTCGGAACTCGGCGTGGGCCTGGTCGGCGGCGTCGCGTTTCTCGTGCGGCCTCACGCGTGGGTCCTGCACGGTCAGGGCCGAGGCGATGATGAGCACATCGTGCAGGCATGCGTTCTCCTGCCCGGCGAGGATCATCCGCGCGATGCGCGGATCGACCGGCAGGCGCCCCATCCGTTTGCCGAGCCCGGTCAGCTTGTAGCCCGCGTCGATCGCGCCCAGCTCGATCAGCGTGTTGTACCCGTCACGCCACCGCGACCCGACCGGCGGGTCGATGAACGGGAACGCGACAGGGTCGCCCAGCCCAAGGTCGATCATCTGGAGGATGACCCCGGCCAGATCGCTGCGCAGCAACTCGGGAGGCGTGAACGCGTCGCGGTTGTTGAAGTCCGCCTCTGCGTACAGGCGGACGCACACGCCCGGCGCGACACGCCCGCAGCGCCCGGCGCGCTGGTCGGCCGACGCCCTCGCAACCGGCTCGACCAGCAGCTGGTCGATCTTGGCCCGGGCGCTGTACCGCTTGATGCGTGCCGTGCCCGGATCGACCACCGCGCGGATGTTGGGCACCGTGATCGATGTCTCCGCGACGTTCGTCGCGATCACGACCCGCGGCTTGCCCGAGGGCCTGAACGCACGCTGCTGCTCTGCAGGAGACAGGCGGGCGTACAGCGGGACGATCTCGGCGTGATCCGGCAAGCCCGGGTGATGACGGAGCGTGTGGGCCGTCTGGCGGATCTCACGCTCCCCGGGCATGAACACCAGCACATCGGACCGTTGCTCGTGGATCAGGCCGACGGCCGCATCGGCCGCGGCTTCCTCGGGCGTCAGCCCGTCGGGCGGGCCCGC
>DIYM01000095.1:4631-5140 GCA_002429045.1 Phycisphaerales bacterium UBA6054 | reverse complement strand
CCGACGTCGAGGAAGTTGGCGGGGTCGCCGCCTTCGAGTTTGATGGTGTCCATGGTGGCCATGGCGAGGCCGGCGCCGTTGACGAGGCAGCCGATGTTGCCGTCGAGGGCGATGTAGGACAGGCCCATCTTGGCGGCGCGGACCTCGGCGGGGTTTTCCTCCGCCGGATCAGCCAGCGCGGCGATGTCCTTGTGGCGGAAGGTGGCGTTGTCGTCGAAGTTGAACTTGGCGTCGATGGCGAGGACCTGGCCGTCCGGGTGGGCGTCGTTGGCGGGGGTGGTGATCAGGGGGTTGATCTCGGCGAGCGAGCAGTCCTTGTCGTGGTAGAGCTTGCTGAGGGCGAGCATGATCTTGACGGCCTGGCCCACCTGCTTGCCCTTGAAGCCGAGCGCGAAGGCGACGTCGCGGGCCTGGTATGCCTGGAGCCCGACGAGGGGGTGGATGGGGGTCTTGATGATGGCGTCGGGGGTTTCCTCGGCGACTTTTTCGATCTCGACGCCGCCCTCGGC
>DIYM01000095.1:3989-4574 GCA_002429045.1 Phycisphaerales bacterium UBA6054 | reverse complement strand
TCGATCTCGACGCCGCCCTCGGCCGAGGCGATGAGGGTGTTGCGGCGGGTGTTGCGGTCGGTGGTGATGGCGAGGTAGAACTCTTTGTCGATGTCGACGCCGGCGGCGATGAGGAGCTTGTTGACCTCGAGGCCCTCGGCGCCGGTCTGGGGGGAGACCATGCGGTTGGAGAGCATGAACTTGGCGGCGTCGGTGGCGTCTTCGGCGTTCTTGACGAGCTTGACGAAGCCGGCTTTGCCGCGGCCGCCGGCGAAGACCTGGGCCTTGACCACGGCGAGGTCGGTGCCGGCTTCGGCGGTGACCTTCTTGTAGGCCTGGGCGGCGTCTTCTTTGGAGGTGATGACCTCGCCGGCGGGGACGGGGATGGTGTAGGAGGCGAGGAGGTCGCGGGCCTGGTGCTCGTGGATCTTCATGTGGGGTCGGCTCCGTCCGGGGTGTGTGGGGATGAGGACGGATTGTACGTTTCCGGAGCGGCGGGCGACGGGGAGGGGCGTGGGCGGCATCCTGTTGTCCGAGCGGGCGGTCGCCCGCGTTGACGCAGCAGGAGTCTGGCATGAATGGGCCCGAGATCTGGCACGCCGATCG
>DIYM01000095.1:0-3900 GCA_002429045.1 Phycisphaerales bacterium UBA6054 | reverse complement strand
ATCGGCGTGGTTTTTTGGACGTGAAGACCGGGGCCGCGGCGGTGTTCGCGCTGGTCGGTGTCACGGCGGCGGGGTGGTCGCTGCTGGCGAGCGGGGGCGGAGAGGTCACGCCGGACGAGCCAGTTCGGGCGGTGATCTCGACGCTGGATTCGGAGGGGAACGAGGCGGAGGCGTCGTATCGGGGGACGCGCGGGGGGAACGCGGCGGTGGTCGTGGGCGAGCTTGCCGGGCGTGCGATGGAGGCGGCCAAGGCGGTCGGCGGGTTCGGGACGCAGGGGCCCGGCGCGGCGGCGGCGCTGGGTGAGTCGGTGGAGTTGGCGGTGGGGTCGCTGGTGAGCGGGGATATCTCCGGCTTCGCGGCCGCGATGGCGGCGCTGGGCGCGACGATCGAGGGGGAGATCGACCCGGACAATGCGGTGTTCAGGCGGCTGGCCGGCAAGCTCGGGGGCGCGGAGGTCGATATGGATCGGCTGGAGGTGAGCGCCCATCGGCCGAGCGGGCCGAGCGGGCCTGGGGGCGCGCGGATGGTGGTGGATGAGCCCGGAGACGACGAGCGGGCGGGCGAACGCCGGAACTACAACGAGAACGTCATGGCGTTGCGCCCTGCGAACTGGTTCGGAGACGCCGGCCGGCGGATGGACGGACGCGCGCTGGACGTGCGGTTCCCGTTCCGGGCGCGCGGCTCGGACCGCGAGGAGTGGTTCGGGATGGTGCTGGTGTGGAACGGCGAGGTCTCCAAGTGGCAGCCCGGCGAGTTCCAGCTGATCCGGCGGACCCTGACGGTGGAGCAGCCATGAGCGCAACGAAGATGGGCGGGAGAACGGGGTTCGCACGCCGGGGCGGGTTCACGCTGCTGGAACTGCTGGTCGCGATCGGCGTGATCGGGGTGCTGATCGCGATCCTGGCGCCGGCGCTCCGCGGGACGCGCCAGGCGGCGCTGGAGACGGTCGCGCTGGCGAACGTGCGGAGCGTCGGGCAGGTGATGCAGTTGTATTCGGGGCAGCACGGTCGGCACCCGTTCCGCGGGCCGGGCGAGTACCCCGCGTCGATGGCGGAACTCTTCCCGGACTTCCGCCCCGAGCCGGACGTGGCGATGTACGCCTGGTACCCCAGCGGGGTGCTGATCGGCACGACCGGGCATTTCGAGCAGGCGTGGCTGTGGCCCTCGATCGTGATGCCGCTGGAGGAGTGGCCGGAGCACTGGGAGACGTGGGTGAGCCCGCGGAAGGACCGGCCGCTTCCGACGGCGGACGACTTCGCGATGTCGGACGACAATCCGATCCGCGATCAGATCTCGGTGCGGTACTCGAACGCGTTCGTGGCGCGTCCGGAGTTCTTCGGGGATCGGCGTGGCGCTTCGCCCGATAGCTGGGTTCGGCTGCTGCGTGCGACACGCCCGAGCGACGTCCGGTTCCCTTCGGGCAAGGTCATGCTCTGGGACGATGATCTGGCGTATCGGGCTGGTGCGCCGGCGGAGCGTGTGGAGGGATCGCTCGATGCGGACACCCCGATGGCGTTCGCGGACGGGCATGGGGCGGTCAAGAACCCGAGGGCGGCGGGCGACGCGTACGACAACCCGCTGGCAGAGGCGCGGATGAAGAAGCTGGCGAACACGGCGGGCGGTGTTCACGGGCGTGATTACTGACGGGGGGCGCCGATCCGGCATCCGGGCGTGCGCGGCGAAGGGCGGCGTGCTAGGCTCGGGGGATGTCGGGCAACATGTCTCTGCTGATCTTCTACCTGGTGCTCGCGGTTGGCGTGAGTTTTCTGTGCTCGATGTGCGAGGCGGTGCTGCTGACGCTGACGGCCTCGGACGCCGAGGCGTTGTCGCAGCGGAACGCGAAGGCGGGGCGCCGGCTGAAAGCGATGAAGAGCGCGATCGATCGCCCGCTGGCGGCGATCCTGACGCTGAACACGATCAGCCACACGGTGGGCGCGGCGGGCGTGGGAGCGCAGGCGGCGATCGTGTTCGGGGGGTACGTGGGCGTGACCAGCGCGGTGCTGACGCTTCTGATCCTGGTGCTCAGCGAGATCATCCCCAAGACGATCGGGGCGGTGTACGCCAAGCGTTTGGCGGTGCCGGGGACGATGGTGATCGAGTGGATGATCTGGGTCTCGTACCCGGTGGTGCTGGCGTTGGAGGTGATCGGCGGGCTTTTCAAGGGCGGGGGGCACGGGGGTGCGCCGACGCGTCAGGAGATCGAGATCCTGGCCGAGTTGGCGCGGTCCGGCGGCGCGATCGATCAGTCCGAGAGCAAGATCATCCGCAACCTGTTGAGTCTCCGGAGCATCCGGGCGCGGGACGTGATGACGCCTCGGACGGTGGTGTTCATGCTGCCCGCGGACGCGACGGTGGGCAGCGTGCTGGCCGAGAACCCGAAGATGGCGTTCAGCCGGATCCCGATCAAGGGCGAGACGGTGGACGACGTGCAGGGGATGGTGCTGCGGACGGACCTGCTGGAGGCGGCTGCCGGAGGGCGCACGGGGGTGCTGCTGTCGGAGTTGAAGCGGGACCTGGCGGTCGTCCCGGAATCCGCGACGCTGCTTGATCTGTTGCGTCGGTTTGGGGAGTCGGGGGAGCACATCTTCCTGGTGGTCGATGAGTACGGAGGGACGGACGGCGTGCTGACGCTCGAGGACGTGCTCGAGACGATCCTGGGCGCTGAGATCGTGGACGAGACGGATCAGGCGGTGGACATGCGCGATCTAGCGATGCGGGAGTCAGACCAGGGCGAGCCGGGGCGGGCAGCGGGCGACTGAACCCGGAACCCCCCGGCGTGGTATACAGGGCATGGCACGCACCCTCATCGTCGTGTTGATCGGTTGGTTGGCGTCTGGCGGGCTTGCAGCCGCGGGCCCCGGTCTGTCGGAACGCCTGTCCATTGAGATCGACCGGTACGCGCTCGGGCAGTTCTGGGGCGCGGTCGTGGTGCGCGTCGGGGGCGAGGACGTGCTGCGGCGGGGGTACGGGTTCGAGGGGCGATCGCTGGCACCGATCGATCCGGGCGTGAGCCTGTTCGATGTGGGCTCGGTGGCCAAGTCCGTGACGGCGGTGACGGTGCTCGGGATGGGCGAGGACGGGCTGATCGGGCTGGAAGAAACGCTGGGCGAGGTCTTCCCCGGGCGGGACCTCGGCGTGTTCGGTGGGACGAGCGTCGGTGCGTTGCTCGGGCACCGCTGGGGGCTGCGAGACCCCGGCGGGGCGATGCGGGGGGCCGATTTCTCGACGTCGGAGGGCCTGCTGGACGTGCTGCGGTCCGCGATCAGGGACGGCGAGGCGGGCGTGTTCTCCTACTCGAACTTCGGGTACTTCGTGCTCGCCGCGGCGATCCGGGAACGCTCGGGGATGGGCTTCGAGGACGCGGCGCGGAAGTGGGCGCTCGGCCCGGCGGGCTTGGAACGGGCGGGGTTCGTGGGCGACGGCTCGGTCGAGGGCGGACGGGCGACGGCGCGTGTGTCGTCGCGGGGCGGGGCGCGATCGGACGTGTTCGGGTACCCGTGGAACTGGGGGCAGCGTGGGGCGACGGGGGTCGTCATGACGGCGGACGACGCGGCGCGATGGATCGAGCGTTCGGTCGATCCGGGATCGGGGCTGCTCGGCCCGGCATCGCGTGCGGCGATGCTGTCCGGCGGCGCGGGCGGGTACGGGCTTGGCTGGTACGTCGAGGAGGACGCGGACGGGCTCGTGAAGGTGTCGCACGGGGGGGCGACGGGCGGGTACCGGTGCGAAGTGGCGCACTGGCCGGGCACCAAGGACGGCGCGGGGGTTGGCGGCGGTGTGACGATTGTGGTGCTGACCAACGAGCGGTGGGACGCCGGCGAGGTCGTGCGGCGTCTGGCACGGGTTGTGGCGCCGGCGCCGTCGAAGCCCAGCCGCGCGGGCGTGTATCTGTACCGCTA